>NZ_JAGKSG010000001.1:0-290431 GCF_018119385.1 Massilia sp. AB1
CGGCGAAAGCCGGCTTTTTTATATGCTGTGTGGACCCGAGTTCAAACGTAAGCCAGATCGTGCTGCCGAATGACCACATCAATCCAGTCGTTCGTATGCCCGAAGCGGTAGCCCAGCGCCTTTGCGCGGCTCGTATCGAGCACCAGCGCCGATGGAAAATCGAAGGGCGACAGGACCCCAGGCGCCGCCACCTGCGCCGCCTGGCGCGGGAAGGCATCCTCGTCGAGCGCCTTGGCCACGCGCGCATGCAGGGCAAACGCCGACAGCGGGCCGTCCGCGGCGGCGTTCACCGGCCCGGTAAAGCTTTGTTCGCCCGCCCACACCAGGAAATTGGCCGCCTCCTTGGCCTGCATGAAGGAGACATCCGCCTGGGCGTTCGAATACGGCAGCGCGGCGCGCAGGCGCACCAGGTCGACGTAGTGGGCCAGGCGGCCGGTGAAGTCGTCCGGGCCGCCCAGCACGTGGGCCAGGCGCGCCGTCACCACGGGCAGGCTGCCGTCGCGGTACAGGTAGGCCTCGGCCTGGATCTTGCCATCCACATAACTCTCGACGGCGCGCGCCGGATCGTGCCAGGGGTAGCCGGCGTCGATGGGCTGGGCGTGGACATTGAGGTCGCGTTCCGCGAACGGGCGGCCGAGCGGTTCCAGTTCGCGGTAGGCGTCGATGGTCGAGGTCATCACGTAGCGCCCGACGCGGCCGCCGAAGACGCGCACGGAGATCGCCGCGTCGAGCGGCGAATAGCACATCTGGTCGTAGACGATGTCGAAACGGCTGGCGCCGAAGGCGGCGCGCATGGCGGATTCATTGCGGCGGTCGACGCGCACGCGGGTAATGCGGCCGCCGAAAGGATCGGGCGCATAGCCCCGTGTTGCGATTGTCACACGGTGACCGGCCAGAAGAAGGCGCTGCACCAGCAGTTTGCCGAAAAAGCGGGTGCCACCAATCACCAATATATTCTTGGGCATGACTTTTCCTTGTGTGATGGGCTATATTGTATTTTCTGGTAGTTAATCCCTTCAACCTAGAAAAAGTACAGGTATTGAATAAGAAATTCTTATGCATGGAGGCGGTATGAAGCCTTTGCGCAGCCTGTCGGGCCTGATCGACTTCGAATGCGCGGCGCGCTGGGGCAGTTTCAAGCTGGCCGCGCGCGAGCTGCACAAGACCCCGGCGGCGGTCAGCCAGCAAGTCAAGCAGCTCGAGGAAAACGTCGGCTTTCCTTTGTTCGTGCGCCATCCGCGCCACATTTCGCTGACCGAAAAAGGCCAGGAACTGGCGATCGCCACCGGGCGCATGCTGGGCGATCTGCGCGCCAAGGTGGCGGCGCTGCAGCGCGGCGACGAGGAATCGGTGCTGCGGATCTCGACTACGCATTCGTTCGCGATCAAGTGGCTGGTGCCGCGCATGCACCGCTTCACCAAGCTGTATCCGGAGCTCGACATCCGCATCGACTCGAACGACGCGCCGGTGGACCTGCACGCCGACAGCACCGACGTGGCGATCCGCTACGGGCCGGTGCGCGAGGGCGACCCCTCAGTGCTGTTCCGCGAGCGCCTGGTGCCGGTGTACAGCCCCGAGCTGCTGGCGCCCGGCCAGGCCGGCCTGACCCTGGCCGATCTGCCGCATTGCCGCCTGCTGGTGGAGCAGTCGCCCGAGGCCTGGCTGCAGCTGCTCAACGAGAACAAGGCGCTGAAGGGCAAGTACGACTTCTCGCGCGGGTACAGCCACTGGGGTGTGCTGGTGCAGGCGGCGGTCGCCGGGCAGGGCGTGGCGCTCGTGCCCTACGGGATCGCCTTCCAGGATATCGTGAAGGGGGCGCTCAGGCAGATTCCGGCGCGCAGTGCGCCGTTTGCGAATGGGTACAAGTTCCTGGTGAATCCGCACAAGGAACATATGCTCAAGGTGCAGCGGTTCAGGGCGTGGATGGTCGGCGAGATGGAGGAGATGCGGGCGTCGCTGGAGAAGGGATGAGCTGCGGGCCGTGTGTGCAAACTTGGGTTCCGGCCGAGGGGGACTCGGCGTTCCCCTCGGCCGGGGCCCAAGTTCGCACCGCAACCACAAACAACAACGGCAGCCACGAATGGCTGCCGTTCTCATTTGAAGCGACGATCTTTTACTTCACGCCGTGCATCAGTTTCTGAATCAGCGGAGCGATCAGGAACAGCAGCACGCCGCCGCCCAGCAGGATCCAGAAGCCGAAGGTATAGCCGTCCAGCGCCGAGGCCACCGACATGCCGGACTCGCCCGACACGTGCGAGGCGAAGATGCCCGACAGGTTGTTGCCGATACCGGTCGACAGGAACCAGCCGCCCATGCCCAGGCCCACCAGGCGGGTCGGAGCCAGCTTGGTGACCATCGACAGGCCGATCGGCGACAGGCACAGCTCACCGATCGACTGGATCACGTAGACCATGAACAGGGTCCAGAACGGGATCTTGCCCTGGTCGTTGATCAGCTGGGTCAGCGCATACATCAGCAGGCCGAAGGCCAGGCCGTTGAAGATGATGCCCAGGCCGAACTTGCGCGGGATCGACGGGTTCGTGTTGCGCTTGCCCAGGGCCACCCAGATGGCGGCGATGATCGGTGCGCAGACGATGATGGCGATCGAGTTTACGGACTGGAACCAGGCCACCGGGAAGATCTTGCCGTCGCCGAAGTCGCGGTTCACGATCTGCTCGGCCAGGAAGGTGAACGAGCTGCCGGCCTGCTCGAAGAAGCACCAGAACAGGATGTTGAAGAAGAAGATGATCATCATGGCGATGGTCTTGTCGCGCGAGACGGCGCCTTCGCGCACGCCTTCGACGATCAGCATCAGGGCCAGGATGATGAACAGCACGGTCAGCACGATCTGCAGGTTGGCGGCGCCGGCCTGCAGCAGCAGGTAGACGACCGGGATCACCACCAGCGAGCCGACGACCACGCCGATCAGGCGCTTCGGGCTGGCCAGTTCGCCGACCGGTGCGCCGATGCCCTTGAGCTGCTTGCGGCCGAAGTAGAACCACACCAGCGACAACAGCATGCCCACGCCCGAAGCGAAGAACACGATCTTGTAGGCCGGAGTATCGCCGGTGTTGAACACGTTCTGCGCCAGCTGCTGGGTCAGGATCGGCGAGATGAAGGCGCCGGCGTTGATGCCCATGTAGAAGATGGTGAAGCCCGAGTCGCGGCGGGTGTCATGGATGGCGTACAGCTGGCCGACCATGGCCGAGATGTTCGGCTTGAACATGCCGTTGCCGACGATGATGGTCGCCAGTCCGAGCTTGAAGACGTCCTGGCTCGGGATGGTGATCATGAACAGGCCGGCCGCCATGAAGACGGCGCCGACGAGAATTGAGCGCTGGTAGCCGATGACGCGGTCGGCCACATAGCCGCCGAAGACGGCGCCGGCGTAGACCAGCGCGAGGTAGGAACCGTAGGTCAGGTTCGCGTCGGCCTGGCCGACGGCGTCGCCGCCGTAGAACTGAGCGACGATGTAAAGCACCAGGGCCCAACGGATGCCGTAGAAAGCGAACCGTTCCCAGAATTCAGTCATGAACAGCATCCACAGCGGAGCTGGATGGCCCATGAACTGCTTGAATTCTGGGATAGGTCCCTTGGCAGGTGAAGTAGCTGCACCGCTCATGCGGTTCCTCCCGAAATAATGTTTGTCTCGATGATTGGTTGTATGGAGAACCGGCTTGCCGATAATTCCAATAGGCACGCATTCTAGTGCATATCTGTCAGCTCAAGCGATTTTTTTCCAGTTGTGTTAATACGCGCGCAGGCAGGCGCACGGAGCCGAGGCGCGAGGGAGGCAAAATGTTGCACTTTGGCGTATATTGCCTATCAGGCCTGTCCCTTAGTGGCTCGTTTCACAGAAGAGAAAAGGAAAAGAACACCATGACCCATGATGTAGTCGATACGCTTATTTCCCCGGAAGGCCGCCTGGAAGTGCTGTCCAAGGCGGAGGTGGCCAAGCTGCTCGACACCAGCAAGGCCGGCCTGTATGACATTTTTCGCAAGTGCGCGCTGGCGGTCCTGAACAGCGGCAGCGACATCGATGACGGCAAGGAGCTGATGGAGCGCTACGCCAGCTTCGACATCAGCATCCTGCAGCGCGAGCGCGGCATCAAGCTCGACATCCGCGGCGCGCCCGCCCACGCCTTCGTCGACGGCAAGATGATCAAGGGTATCCACGAGCACCTGTTCGCGGTGCTGCGCGATATCGTGTACGTGCATTTCGACGTCACCGACAACCCCAAATTCGACATGACCCGTACCGAAGGCATCACGGACGCGGTCTTCCACATCCTGCGCAACGCCAACGTTTTCCAGGCGCAGCGCAATCCCAACCTGGTGGTGTGCTGGGGCGGCCACTCGATAAGCCGGGTGGAGTACGAATATACCAAGCGGGTCGGCTACGCGCTCGGCCTGCGCGAGCTCGATATCTGCACCGGCTGCGGACCGGGCGCCATGAAGGGCCCGATGAAGGGCGCGACCATCGGCCACGCCAAGCAGCGCCTGGGCGGCGGCCGCTACCTCGGCATCTCGGAGCCGGGCATCATCGCGGCCGAGTCGCCGAACCCGATCGTCAACGACCTGGTGATCATGCCGGACATCGAGAAGCGCCTGGAGGCGTTTGTCCGCACCGGCCACGGCATCGTGGTGTTTCCGGGCGGCGCCGGCACGGCGGAAGAGATCCTGTACATCCTGGGCATCCTGCTCCATCCGGAAAATGCGGAGATTCCGTTCCCGCTGGTCTTCACGGGCCCGGCCACGGCGCGCGAGTATTTCACGCAGATCGACCACTTCATCGGCCTGACCCTGGGCGAGGCGGCGCAGCGGCGCTACAAGATCATCATCGACGACCCGGACGCCGTGGCGCGCGAGATGCAGGCGGGGATCAAGCAGGTGCGCGAGTACCGCAAGGCGCACAGCGACGCCTACTACTTCAACTGGCGACTCAGGATCGACCACGAGTTCCAGCGTCCGTTCCGGCCGACGCACGAGAACATGCGCAACCTGAAGCTGCACCGGGCGCAGGAATCGCACATGCTGGCGGCGAATCTGCGCCGCGCGTTCTCCGGGGTGGTGGCGGGGAATGTGAAGGAAGAGGGGATTCGCGCGATCGAGCAGTACGGGAAGTACGAGATCCAGGGCGAGAGCGCGATCATGGGGCCGATGGATGCCTTGCTGGCGTCGTTTGTGGAGCAGAGCAGGATGAAGTTGCCGGGGAAGGCGTATATCCCGTGCTACACCATCGTCCAATAATCGTCGACGCTTTCAGTACCACCGTCCCCAAAACCGTCGTAGGCGCCAGTGGCGCGTATGACGGTCTTTAGGGTGGTGGGGGACGGAAGTGCTGTCGGTTTTCACACAATAAAAAAGGCGGGCGTGCTTTGCACGTCCGCCTGTTCACCTGGCCGCCACGGCGGCCATACCTGATTCTCAGTCTTCCTTGCGCAGGTGCGGGAACAGCAGCACATCACGGATATTCGGCGAGTCCGTAATCAGCATCATGAGACGGTCGATGCCGATCCCGCAGCCACCCGCCGGCGGCATGCCGTATTCCAGCGCACGGATGTAATCCGCGTCGAAATACATCGCCTCTTCATCGCCCGCGTCCTTGGCGGCCACTTGCGACAGGAAACGCGCCGCCTGGTCTTCCGGATCGTTCAGCTCCGAGAAGCCGTTGGCGATCTCGCGGCCCACCATGAACAGTTCGAAACGCTCGGTGATGCCTTCGCGGCTGTCCGAAGCGCGCGCCAGCGGCGACACTTCGACCGGGTAATCGATGATGAAGGTCGGTTCCCACAGCAGGGCTTCCGCGGTCTCTTCGAACAGCGCCAGCTGCAGCGCGCCCAGGCCCGAAGTGGCGAAAGGCTTGACGCCGAACTTCAGCAGTTCTTCCTTGAGGAAGTCCATCGAGTTCAGCTGCTCCGGGGTATAGCCCGGCGCGTACTTGTCGATCGCTTCGACGATGGTCAGGCGCTGGAAAGGCTTGGACAGGTCCAGCTCGCGGCCGCCGTAGCTCAGGACAGCGCTGCCGTGGGCGTCGACCGCGGCCTGGCGGATCACCTGCTCGGTGAAGTCCATGATCCACTTGTAGTCGGTGTAGGCCGCATAGAATTCCATCATCGTGAATTCCGGGTTGTGACGGACCGACACGCCTTCGTTGCGGAAGTTGCGGTTGATTTCGAACACGCGGTCGAAACCGCCCACCACCAGGCGCTTCAGGTAGAGTTCAGGCGCGATACGCAGGTACATTTCCATGTCCAGCGCGTTGTGGTGGGTGATGAAAGGCTTGGCCGCGGCGCCGCCCGGGATCGGGTGCAGCATCGGGGTCTCGACTTCCATGAAGCCGTGCTTTTCCATGAAGCGGCGCATCGACGACATCGCGGCGGTACGCGCCTTGAAGGTGCGGCGCGTCTCTTCGTTCATGATCAGGTCGACGTAGCGCTGGCGGTACTTGGTCTCCTGGTCGGCCAGGCCGTGGAACTTGTCCGGCAGCGGGCGCAGCGACTTGGCGATCAGGCGCAGCTTGGTGACCTTGACGGTCAGCTCGTCGGTCTTGGTCTTGAACAGGGTGCCTTCCACGCCCAGGATGTCCCCCAGGTCGTAGTGGTGCAGGGCTTCCATCGCATCAAGGCCGGCGTTGTCCAGGGTGACGTAGATCTGGATGCGGCCATCGGCCATCGGGCCCGACGAATCCTGCAGGGTCGCGAACGCGGCCTTCTTGCCGGCTTCGCGCTTGAGCATCATGCGGCCGGCCAGGACCACGGCCACCGGCGACGCTTCCAGCTCCTCACGGCTCTTGCCGCCGTGTTCCTCGGTCAGGTTGGCCGCCTTGTCCTGGGGGACGAAGTCGTTCGGGAAGGGATTGCCCTGCTGGCGCAGCGCGGCCAGCTTGGCGCGGCGCTCGGCCATGATCTTGTTATCGTCGGCGGCCACGATCGGCGCCTGTTCTTGGTTTTCCGTAGTCATGATGGATGGATTCTTTTTAAATTGTTCGGGCGAACAGGCTGTCAACGTCCAGCTCGGAGAAGTCGTTGACGATGGCCACGATATTGTCGAATTCGGCGAAGCTCGCCGCGGGCAGGGTGGTGGTCAGCACCACCGCGCGCATGCCGGCGCGGCGCGCCGCTTCCACGCCCAGGGGCGCGTCCTCGAACACGATGCAGTGTTCCGGCGCGACGCCGCAGCGGCGGGCCGCTTCCAGGAACACGTCCGGGTGCGGTTTGCCGCGCGCGACGTCGGTGGCGCCCACGACGGCGTCGAAATGGCGGCGCAGGTCCAGGCCGTCGAGCGTGAACTCGATGTTGGCCGGCGGCGCCGCGGTCGCCACGGCAAGCTTCGTGCCGCTGGCCCTGGCGGTGGCGATCAGGTCCTCGAAACCGTCGACCGGCCGCAGGTGCGGCAGGTAGAGCTCGCGGTACACCGCTTCCTTCTCGTGGTTGAGCGTCGCGATTTCGTCGTCCTCGAGATGCTCGCCCATGTGGGCGCGGATGATCTCCTTGCCCTGGCGGCCGGCCGTGGTGCGGAAGAATTCGTCCGCATCGATGGCGCGGCCGCGGCGCTCGAAGAAGGCGATCCACGAACGCGTGTGGAAGGCCATGTTGTCGACGATCGTGCCGTCCATGTCGAACACGAAGGCGCGTGCAGCGTGCTTCATCTTAGATGCCCTGCTTGAGCGAGGCCGAGATGAAGTCGTCCAGGTCGCCGTCCAGCACGTTCTTGGTGTTGCCGGTCTCGAAGCCCGTGCGCAGGTCCTTGATGCGCGACTGGTCGAGCACGTAGGAACGGATCTGGTGGCCCCAGCCGACGTCGGTCTTGGAGTCTTCCAGCTTCTGCTGCTCGGCCATGCGCTTGCGCAGCTCGAGTTCGAACAGCTTGGCGCGCAGCATGTCGAAGGCTTCCGCCTTGTTGCGGTGCTGCGAGCGGTCGTTCTGGCACTGGACCACGATGCCCGACGGAGCGTGCGTCAGGCGCACCGCGGAGTCGGTCTTGTTGATGTGCTGGCCGCCCGCGCCCGATGCGCGGTAGGTGTCGATGCGCACGTCGGCCGGATTGATCTCGATCTCGAAGGATTCGTCGACTTCCGGATAGACGAACAGCGAGGTGAACGAGGTGTGGCGGCCGTTGGCGGAGTCGAACGGCGACTTGCGCACCAGGCGGTGCACGCCGGTCTCGGTGCGCAGGTGGCCGTAGGCGTACTCGCCCTCGACCTTGATGGTGGCGGTCTTGATGCCCGCGACCTCGCCCTCGGACAGTTCCATGACCTCGGCCTTGAAGCCCTTGCGCTCGCAGTAACGCAGGTACTGGCGCAGCAGCATCGACGCCCAGTCCTGGGCCTCGGTGCCGCCGGCGCCGGCCTGGATGTCGATGAAGCAGTTGGCGTGGTCCATCGGGTTGCTGAACATCCGGCGGAATTCCATCGCCTCGATGATCTTCTGGATGCCATCGACGTCGCCGGCCACCGCTTGCAGGGTGTCGTCGTCGCCTTCTTCGCGCGCCATCTCGAACAGGTCGGCGGCATCAAGCAAGTCGGCGCGCGCTTTTTCCAGCGTCAGGACGACGCCTTCGAGCGCCTTCTTTTCCTTGCCCATTTCCTGGGCGCGTTTCTGGTCGTTCCAGATGCTCGGGTCTTCCAGTTCCTGGTTGACCTGTTCTAGTTTCTCCGACTTCTTATCGAAGTCAAAGATACCTCCGAAGTTCGGCTTCACGGCTGGTCAGGTCGTTCAGCAGGGCGGAGAGGGCGTTGATGCGTTCAGCTTCCATGGCGGCTAAGTGTGGGTATGAGTTGGATCGAACCCAGGATTATACCTTAGGACGCCTGTCAGCCAGTGTGCTATGGACGCTTGCGGCGGGAGAGAAGAAGGGTGATCAAATAGACAAGCCCGGCGTAGAGCAGGACCAGCAAGACGCAGACCCAGCCCTTGGGCAGGGCGACGGCTTCCCCGTGCAGCAGCCCGAGAGGCCGCAGCACGGGGTTCCAAACGAGCAACAGGAGGACGGCCGGCGCCGCCAGCAGGGAGAGCGCCTGCTCCAGCCAGGGCGGCAAGCCGAGGTTGAAGCTGGCGACCGCCCCGATGGCGGCGCCGAAATAGGCCGCGGTCAGCGCCGCGGCCAGCAGGGGCCGGTTCCTGTATCTCATCCGATTCTCACCCGACTATTCATGCCCCCATCTTAACGCATGGTCTGGGCGGCCCGTGCGTCGCGGATATCGATCAGGCCGTCGCGGTTCAGGTCGCGGCGGTCGCCCGGCACCAGGGCGCGCAGGCCGCGGTACTGGTTGATGATCGCCACGTCGCCGGCGCCGACCACGCCGTCGTTGTCGAGGTCACCCGCCTTCTTGGGCACGAACTGCCAGCGCTCGTAGGCCTGGCTGGCGCCGATGTCGCCCAGGCGCGCGCTGCTGCCGCCGCCGACCACCAGCAGCGAGATCGCGCGGTAAGGACCGTCCACGCCCTGGAAGCCATCGTAGGCCCAGTTCATCGAGACGTTGTTTACGCCCGCCGACAGGCTGCGCGAGGCGTTCACCAGCCCGATGTCGCCATTGCGCCCGATCACCTTGTACGAGATCTGGTAGAAGCCGGCATTGCGCACCGTGACCGGGAAGGAAGCGTTGAACGAGGCGATGTAGCCGTCCTGCAGCACCGGGGTCACGGTCAGCTGCGGCTTGAGTTCGATCGCATCCGCGCACAGATTGGCCAGGGTGGTGGAGAAGGCGCCGGCTTCGCGCTTGCGGTAGGCCAGCGCGATCTCGCTGCCGCCGACGTCGAGCGCATCGACCTGGGCCAGCGTGTAAGGACCGTCGACGCCCAGCTTGGCCTTGATGTCGGCGGCGCTGAAATTCGCCACCAGGGTGCCGGGGCCGACCCCCATGTCCTTGGCGCTGCGGGCGTCGATGCTCTTGCCGTTCGGCGCCACCAGGCGCATCAGGCTGGCGTAGCGGCTGGCCTTGAGCACATCGACGTCGACCGTCGCGCGCAGGGTGGCGACGCAGGCGTTCACGCCGCCGATGGTCTCCAGCCGGATGCCGCGCGCGCTCAACTGCGGCGCCACGACGTTCACCTGCGAGGCGGCGGTGCGCAGCACGGGACCTTTCGGGGTCGGGATCGTGACCGTGCCCAGGATGTCGTACAGGCCCGGGGTGGCGAAGGTGTAGTCGACGCTGTAGACGCCGTCGCCGGCGCGGCCGTCCGGCGTCTTGCCGTCGTCATACCCGGTCTGGGCGGCGCCAGGCTGGCCGCTGCCGATCGCGATCGACGGGCTCAGGCCGATGATCGGCGCGCCGTTGTCCAGCACCACCATGCCGACCGAGACGTCTTCGCCCGCCAGCAGGGTGGTGCGCTCGATCGCGATGCCGGCCTGGTAGCGCGAACGGGCCATGATGGTCCCGAGGGCCACGGTCGGGCCGGGCGCGGCCGGGAAGGTAAGGCGCAGGGTCCAGGTGCCGTCCGCGGGCGCGGCGATGGCTTCGGCCACGAACACGCCGCCCGGCAGGGCCGGCGTGCGCTCCGAGCCCGGGTGGAAACTCAGGCGCGGGTCGCCGGCGCCCAGCACTACGTCGCCATTCGGGTCGACCAGGGTCAAGACGGCGCCGTCGACCGGCACGATCAGGTCGAAGGACAGGCTGTCGGCGCCGCTGAGGGCGAAGGGAATGTCCAGGCGGGTGGCGCCGGCGTTGATGTCGCCGGTGACCGTCGCCGGCAGGTTGAGCGCCACCGGCACGGTCTGCGCCAGCGCGCGGCCGCTCAGCAGCATCAGCAGCAGGAACAACGGCGCGAGCAGCCACCCGAGGATCAGGGCCGGACGCTGGGCGCCGGTCTGGGTCATGTTAAAGATCTTCATCTGGGCCTCGCTTAATTCAGGGGGATGGTCAGGTCGAGAATGCGGTTCACATTCAGGCCATTCTTGACCGTGCTGTGGTTCGCCGCATTGTTCCCGAGCGGGGTGCCGTAGCCGGGGTGGGCCGAGCGCAGGGTCACCACGATGTCGTTGGCCTGGGGAGCCGGGGCCAGGATGGTGTCGTAGGTGAGGACCGTGCGCGTGCCCCACAGGCGGCCGGGGACCGTGGTCAGGGTCATCGGCGCCGACTGGAAGTCGCGCAGCACGAGCCAGGCGCGGCGCGCGGCGTAGTGGGCGATCGACGGGAACAGCGGGTCGGATTCCGGCTGGGTCAGGTCGTTATCCCCGTTCAGGTCGGCGTTGGCGCCGTAGGTATAGGTGTTGGGGATGTTGCCGCGCAGGCCGAGCGAGAGCGCGGTGGTGGCGGCGCCCGTGGTCAGGTCCGCCAGGCCAGGCAGCTGCGGTCCCTGGCCGAAGGTCCAGGTGCTGATGTAGGCGTCGGCGAATCCGTTCGGGTCCTGGCCCGAGTTGATCTTGTCGTCGGCCTTGGTCTTCTGGATGATGGACATGTCCGCGGCGACGCTGCCCAGGTGGGGCGTGGACAGGGTCGACAGCGACAGGATCTCGAACTCGGGGCCGATTGCCTGCAGGCCCTGGGTGTCCAGGCCGCCCTTGCTGTGGGCGATCACGTGCACCTGCTTGGCCTTGAGCGGCTTGAGGAAGTTGTCGATGCGGGTGCGCAGTTCGGCCGCGTTGGCGGCCACCGAGCCGTTGCCGCCCTGGCCTGCGCCGAGCGAGAAGCGCTCGAACAGCACGCCGCGGTCCTCGAGGGCGCGGATGACGCCGTTGGCCGAGGCTTCGTCCCAGGTGTCGGCGCCGGCCGAGATGCCGTGCTGGAGGATGTAGGGCGCCGCGGCGTGGAATTCGACCGAGACCCAGTCGACCGCCATGCACCAGTATTCGTCGCTGTTGGCGGTGTCGATGTCGATGCGGATCTCGTTCGGCTGGCCGAACTTGAGTTCCTCGATCGGGATCATGATGGTGTCGTCGGTCCAGGTGCCGTCGAAGCCGCCCAGGGTCTTCTTGAACTTGCCGTTGAAGGAGACGCGGTCGACCTCGGGCTGGTAGGTGCCGTCGGTGGCGGCCTTGTCGTCGATGTCGTAGACCGGGAAGCGCAGCGCGAACTGGGCCGAGAGCACGCCGTTGGCGACCAGCTTGGCCGCGTCCTTGAGGGTGCCGTCCGCGTTCAGCTGGGTGTCGTTGACCAGCTTCGGAATCGTGATGCTGATGCGCAGCGGGCCCTCGCTGCGGTAGCTGCAGCCGGTGTCCAGGCCGGAACCGGAATTGACGACATAGGTGCCGAGCTTTTCCTCGGGCGGGGTGAAAGGCGACGAGTTCTGCGCCTGCGCGGAGAGCGGCAGCAGCAGGCCGGCCGCGATGGGCAGCAGAAGCGCTTTGATGGCGTTGTGCATGGTGGGCTCCGTGGCGGTCAGTTGGTGAACGTGATGTCGCTCATGACGACGGCGTCGCCGCGCGGCGCGAGCCTGGCGCTGAGTTTCTTGCCGACGTCCGCCGGGCTCAGTTCCTGGGTGGACGACACCCAGCGCGATTCGCCGCTCGCCAGGCGCAGCAGGACGCGCTTGCCGCGCACTTCGACCACCTCGCCGCTCACGGGCGTGCCGGCTGAGGCTTGCGCCGCCGGGGCCGCCTTGGGCGCCGGTGCGGAGGTCTGGGCGGTGGCGGGGCCGGCGGCCAGGATGGCGGCGGCAAGCAGGGCGCCGCCGGCCTTGCGGCGGCGGGCAGCGGCCAGGCCGAGGGCGCCGAGGCCGAGCAGGGCCAGGGTCTCGGGTTCCGGCACCGGAGCGGTCTGGCCGATGGCGACCTGCACGCGCGCAGTGCTGTAGTTCGTGTCCAGCAGGCCGGCGCCGCTGTCGAGGAAGAGCAGGTTCGGGTCGGCGAGATCGATCTGGATCGCGGTGCCGGCATGGGCGGCCAGCGCCTTGAAGTCCAGCGACAGGAAGCGGAAGGCGCCGGCCTGGCCGCCGTCGAGGACCGCCGAGCTGTTGCCCGAGACGCCATAGGCGTCGATGGTGCCACCGGCAGCGCTGGCGTCGCCGAAGAAGCCGAAGGAGCCGGGTTCCGGGAGGTCGAGCTGGTTGCTGCTGGCCGCGGCGTCGAGGAAGCTGAAGCCGGCGAATTCGAGCACGCTGGTGTCGAACAGCACGTCGAGATCGAAGCCGCCCAGCGAGTCGTATTGCGCGGCGCTCAAGCCGGCGATGCGGAAGTCGACGCGGAAGCTCTGGCCGAGCGCGACTTGCGAGGCGGACGAGGCGACGGAAATGGTGGCCGCGCCTGCGCTAGGGGCGGCACAGGCGGCCGCGGCGAGCAGCGCGCAACTAATATTTCGGGACAGCAACCGAAAAATATGCATGGAAACCTCTTTAGAATTGTTAGGGACATACCCGTGGACAGAACGCCATGTTGGTCGTTCAGCGCGGAAACAGAGCATTAATCGTGCCTACCGGAAATCACCATGGAAGGACGAGTAAAGTTGTCATCCGTGTAAAGACAACCGACACAAAGTTAATAAACTTTTCATGCAGCAAGGGTGGCGAGTCGGCCTTTTGGGTAGTTTCCCCATCGAATCCAGGCGCTCGGCGCTTCTTGTATGCATGTAAAGAAAGCCGACAGAGAAGGGCCTGGCCGAGGCTTGCCCTTGATGCATGGTGAGGCCCTGCGTATCATGCGGCGTTTGCCATTGATTGCTCTCCGCCATGCGTTTCCCCACTTTGTTCCTGATTCCCGTCGTACTGGGCGCCTCCGGCGCCGCCTGGTCGGCCACGCCCGCGACGGCGAAACTGGCAGGCGCAAGCGCCATGCTGGCCGTCCTGGAAACTACCGACCTGCACGCGAACGTGGTGGGCTACGACTACTACAAACTGGCGCCCGAGCCCTCGTTCGGCCTGGACCGCACGGCCAGCCTGATCGCGCAGGCGCGCAAGGAATTCCCGAACACCCTCCTGCTCGACAACGGCGATACGATCCAGGGCAACGCGCTGGCCGACTACCAGGCCCTGGTCAAGCCGCTCGGCTGCGGCGAGACGCTCGGCATATACAAGATCATGAACAAGCTCGGCTACGACGGCGCGGGCGTCGGCAACCACGAGTTCAACTACGGCCTGGCCTACCTGGGCCAGGTGACCGGCAGCCGTTTCGAGGTCAAGGGCGTCAAGGCCGGGAAGAAGTGCGCGGGGCCGGCCTTCCCGGTGGTGCTGGCCAACGTCTACAGCGCCAAGACCGGGAAGCCCTTGTTCGCGCCTTACCGCATCATCGACAAGAAGATCACCGGTGTGGACGGCGCCGGCAAGCCGGTGAGCGCGACCGTCAAGGTCGGCATCATCGGCTTCGCGCCGCCGACTATCATGTCCTGGGACAAGCGCTGGCTCGAAGGCCGCGTCTACACCGAGGGTGTGCGCGAGGCGGCCGAGAAGTACATCCCCGAGATGCGCGCCAAAGGCGCCGAGCTGGTGGTGGCGATCTCGCACGGCGGGCTGGACGCAAGCCGCTATTCGCCCACGATGGAGAACGCCAACTACTACCTGGCGCAAGTGCCGGGCGTGGACGCCATGCTGCTGGGGCACTCGCACCAGCTGTTCCCGAACGCTGAGAGCACCGTCGCCCAGTTCAACCTGCCGGGCGTGGACAAGGCGCGCGGCTTCGTGCACGGCGTGCCGACCGTGATGGCCAACCTGTGGGGCAAGCACCTGGGCGTGATCGGCCTGCACCTGAAGCACGACGGCAAGCGCTGGCAGGTCGAGAAGGACAAGACCTTCGTGCAGGCGCGCGCCGCCCAGACCGGCGCCAAGTCCTTCGTCGATGCCGATCCGGAAGTGCTGGCGCTGGTGAAGGCGGAGCACGAGGCCACCATCGACTACGTCAAGACGCCGGTCGGCAGCACCGCCTTCCGCATGTCGACCTATTTCGCCGACGTCGGCGATGTGTCGGCGATTCAGGTGGTGAACCAGGCGCAGACCGCGTATGTGGCGAAGTACGTCGCGGCCAACCTGCCGCAGTACGCCAGGCTGCCGGTGCTGTCGGTATCGGCGCCTTTCAAGAGCGGGGTGGCGGGACCGTCGGACTACACGGACGTGAAGGCGGGCGCACTGGCGCTCAACAACGCGGCCGACCTCTACCTGTATCCGAACGCCCTGTACGCGGTAAAGGTGGATGGCGCGCAGCTCAAGGCCTGGCTGGAAAAGGCGGCGCAGCGCTTCAACACCATCGACCCGGGCAAGGCCGAGCCGCAGGAACTGGTGAACCTGGCCGTACCGAGCTATAACTTCGACACTATCACCAGCCTCGACGTCAGCTACGAGATCGACGTTACCCGGGCGCCCGGCGAGCGCATCCGCAACCTGAGCTGGCGCGGCAAGCGGATCGACGCCGCGCAGGAATTCCTGGTGGCGACCAATAACTACCGTGCCAGCGGCGGCGGCAACTTCCCCGGCCTGGACGGCAGCAAGACCGTGATCGCCTCGCCGGACAACAGCCGCGACGTCTTGATCGCCTACATCAAGGAAACCAGGCAGCTGACCCGCGCCGCGCATGGCGCCGCGCGCAGTTGGCGTTTCGCGCCGGTGAAGACGGCGGGGCCGGTGGTGTTCCATTCGGCGCCGGGCATGATCGGGCTGGCGCACGAGGCGGGGCTGCAGAATGTCAGCCAGGTCCTGCCGGACGACGGGCGCGGCAAGGGCACGGCGCTGTACGTGATCGATCTGTCGAAATGAATCGTTTTATCGTGATGGCCATGGCGGCGCTGGTGCTGGCGCAGCCGGCGGCGGCCCAGCATGGCGACGAGGGCGACGCGGCGCTAAGGCGCGGGCTGGCTTACCGCAGCAATGGCGAGCCGGCGCTGGCGGCGCACTGGCTGGGCGTGGCGGCGCGGCGCGAGGTGCCGGAGGCGATGTTCATCCTGGCGAACATGTTGTTGGCGGCTGATGGGGTGGCGCGCGACGAGGCGGAGGCACGGCGGCTGCTGGAGGCTGCGGCGCAGCTGGATTGCGCGGAGGCGTGGCAGCAGCTGGCCTTGATGGAGCCGGATCCGGTCAAGGCGGCGCAGCTGATGCGGAGGGCGGCGCATGCGTTGACGCACCGGGGTGAGGTTTCGCGTTAGCGGTTTGCTTGGAAAACTTGGGTCCCGGCCTTCGCCGGGATGACGTTGTAGAACTGCGGACTGACGGAATTAGCGACAGTACGCGACCTGTGCACGTCATCCCGGCGGAGGCCGGAACAATGCCACTGGCATTGTTCCGCCCAAGTTGCCCTGCTCAGTGAAGCTGCCTCTTCTCCGGCTGCACCAGCACAAACGGACTCACCACCGACGCCCAGAGCGTCGCATCCGCCGCCGTCCAGGTCTGCGCCTGCTGGTCGCTCACCTTGGCCACTTTCCCCGACTGCATCCACTGCGTGATGCTCTCCTTGTCGTCGTGCGCGATGCGCAGCGCCACGTCGATCAGGTCCAGCTCCTCGCTCACATACACCACCGAGCCGCTGGCGAAGTGGCGCTCCAGTTCGCTCCATTTGACGCGGCCGGTCTCGCGGTTGATCTTGTCGTGCAGTTCGGTGTCTTTTTCGGGATTGGTCTTCATGGCTCAGCTCAGGATCTCCACCGCGGGCTGCGGCGAACCCCGCCATGTTAACCGATAGGTCTGGGCCTTGCGAACATTGCCCACCAGTGCGGGCCGGAAGCAGGCCAGGCAGGTGCCGCCGGGATGGCGCACGCTCGGGTAGATCACGCCCATCGAACCCGTGTCGAGCAGTTCGGCGGCCAGCGCCTGGGACGCCACGTAGCTGCGCGGGTCCAGGCAATCCTCGTAGGCCGCGATGCCGCGCAGGTCGTGGAAGGGCGCGCCGAAGTCGGCCAGCAGGCACTGGTAGGTCACGCTGTCGTCGAAGCGGTTGATCTCGTGGTACTCGACCGTCTTGTGGAAGATAACCTCGGCCAGCGAGGTCTCGGCGGCGAAAGCGCAATACCAGGCGCCGCGCTCGCCGTCGTTGAAGCGGCTGCCCTCGGGCCGCGCATAGGTGAAGGCGGCGTTGATGATGCGGAAGTTCGGCACGCCGAACACCAGCTCGTCCATGCCGATCCCGGGCAGCAGGCCGGATTCCCCGCGCAGGCGCTCGTTGGTGGCGTTGTCGAGATCAAACAGGTCGCGCAGCATGTCGTCGTCCTCGGCCAGCGGGGCGAGGACGGAATCTTCCAGGTCGGCGAAGCGGGATGGAATCAGGCGGCAGGTATCGAACTGGCGCAGCGGAGTGAGTTTGGGAATCAGGGTCACTCACAACCCTCCGCGGCGCGCGTCCAGCAGTTTGCGTACCGTTTGCATCGCGATCAGGCCGCCGGCCAGCATGTAGGCGAGCGGAGTGCGTCCGGCGAAGACCGGATTGGTGTTGGGCAGGTGGATCCATTCGTCGGCAAGCTTGTCGCCGTAGAGGATGTGCAGGGCCTTGTAGACGCCCAGCAAATAGGAAATGCGGGTGATGCGGTCGACTTCGAGCACCCGGTCCGGGTTCTTTTTCCAGTCGTAGTACGAGGACGAGGACAGGCCGCCGAGCAGTTCGCGCGCATCGTCCTCGCGCAGCTGCCAGGCCCCGGCCAGCTTGAAGAAGCCCTTCAAGGCCGAGCGCGACAAACGCTCGCGCTCGGCCTTCGAATTCAGGTCGACCAGCACGGCCGGCTCGAATCGGCTCTTGGGGTATGAATAGGCTAGGCTCATGGTTCCTCCGAATATGGAGTCTTTATACTCCGTTTTTGGAGGATTTGCAACCGGTGGTTGTCAAGTGTGTGGTACCGTGACAGAATCGCAAACTTGCCAAATCGAAAAGGATTTGTCCATGCGTCTACGTACGATTTCTCTGCTGACCGCCTGTCTCATGCTGGCGGCGACGGGCAGCAGTGCACGGGGGCCCCACGAGGACCTCAGGAAACAGGTGGCGGATAGCGAACGGGCTTTTGCCGCGACCATGAAGGCACGCGATTTCGAGGGTTTTACCCGCTTCGTGGCGGATGAGGCCATTTTCATGTCCGGCGAGGGCGCGTTGCGCGGCAAGCAGGCCGTGGCGCAGGGCTGGCGCAAGTATTTCGACAAGCCTGCAGCGCCGTTCTCGTGGGAGCCGGAAGAGGTGGAGGTGGTGGACTCGGGGACGCTGGCGTATAGCGGCGGGCCGATCTACGACCGCAGCGGGAAGAAGATCGGGCGCTTCAATTCGATCTGGCGGCTGGAAGCGCCGGGGAAGTGGAGGGTGGTGTTCGATCGGGGGTCGGATTTTTGTGAGTGCAAGAAGTAACTTTCTGCACTCACCATTAGTCGAAAAACGTCATCCCCGCCTTCGCGGGGATGACGAAGCACAGTGTAACTATTTTCCCAACCGGTAACGCTGTTCGCGATACAACAGCGACGGCAGCATCACGTGCGCCATCGCCTGCTCCACCTGCGCCTTGCTTGGCGTCCCTGCATTGAAGTCGACCTTGCCGCTGGCCGCCTCGTACTTCGCCAGCAGCGGCGCCTGCCCCGGCCGCAGGATGGTCGCGGACTCGCCCTCGAGCCACGCGAAGTAATCGTTGAACTGGATCAGCGCCCGTCCCGGCGTCGCGTCGTCGCGCGCGAAGTCGCGTCCGATCATCGGGTGCTCGCTCGACACGCCCAGCAGCGACAGCAGGGTCGGTCCCAGGTCCACCTGGCTGGCGATGGTCGCGATGCGCTTCGGCTGGATGTCCGCTCCCAGGATCAGCCCGGGAATGTGGAACTTCTTGATCGGCACCAGGCTGTTGCCGTACACACGGTTGTCGTGGTCGGCCACGATCAGGAATACCGTATCCTTCCAGTACTCCTGCTTCTTGGCTTCGCGGATGAATTGGCCGAGCGCGAAGTCGGCGTACTTGACCGCGTTATTGACGGTCTGCTTGGCCGGATCGTGCAGGCTGATCTTCCCATCCGGGAATTCGAAAGGCTCGTGGTTCGAGGAGCTGAAGATCAGGCTGAAGAAAGGCTTGCCCTGTCCATGCAGGTGCTTCAGGCGCTCCAGCGATTTATCGAACAGGTCTTCGTCCGAAGCGCCCCAGCTGCCCACGAACTTCGGCTTCATCTGTGCCTGGTCGACCACGCTCTGGAAGCCGTTCCCGGTGAAGAAGCTGCGCATGTTGTCGAAGTGCGCTTCGCCGCCGTACACGAACTCGGTGTGGTAGCCCTGCTGGCCCAGGCCAGCGGCCAGGGTGTAGAAGTTCTGCTGCGCCAGCGAGAGCTTGACCACGCTGCGCGCCGGCGTCGGCGGGAAGCCGGCGATCACGGCCTCGATGCCGCGCACCGAGCGGGTGCCGGTCGCGTAGAGCTGCTCGAACCACCAGCCTTCACCCTTCAGCTTTTCCAATTCCGGAGTGACCGGCAGGCCGCCCAGCGACTGCACGAAGGTCGCGCCCAGGCTTTCCTCGAGCACGATCACCAGGTTGAGCGGCTTGGCGCGCTGGACGGCCGCCAGCTGGCGGTGCAAGGTCGGCAGTTCGGCGTTCGGGAACTGGTGGTCCTTCAGCCACGGCGCCGCCTTCACCTGAGCGAAAACCGTCTCGCGCGGCAGCTTGCCATAGATCTCGGACGACTTGGCTTCCTTGCCCATCGAATTGATCGCGTCCAGCACCGACCAGGGGGAGTTCACGATCAGCGAATTGACCATCGCATCCTTGGTCAGGGCGAACAGCGCCGGGTTGGCCGGGCGGTGGGCGGTGGTCGACCGGATCTGGAAGAACACCACCAGCACGATCAGCGGCCAGGTCAGGAGCAGCTTCTTCGCGGACCACAGGCCGGCGCCGGTGGAAGCGGCCTTCAGGAGGCGGAGCAGGCTCACGCCCAGCACGATGGTCGCGCCCACGCCCAGCAGCAGGGCGATGCGAAAGCCGTTCCACAGGGTGGCGCCCACTTCGCGCGGGTGCGACAGGTATTCGACGAACAGCCGGTTCGGCCGCACGTCGTACTGCATGATGAATTGCGGCGTCGAGACCTCCATGAACACCACGAAGATCAGTCCACAGGCGGCCCAGGCCACCGTCAGGATGCGCCAGGCGCGCTGCGTCTTGCGGTAAGCCAGGAAGGGCGCCAGGACCAGGGGGAGCACGAACAGGTAGCCCATCAGGATCAGGTCGGCGCGCACGCCCTGGACCAGCATGGTGCCGGCGATGCCGGTGGCGGATACGCGATCCCATTGCCAGGCCATCAGCCCGAGGCGCGAGAGCGACAGCAGCGCCAGCCCGATCACAAGCATCTGCACCAGGCTGACGTAGGGCCCGGCCCAGCGCGTGATCCGGGCCAGCCATGCGGCGCTGGTGCTCAAGGGTTGCCTGCCGAAGGAAGGCTGGTGGAAGATGGTGTTGGGATCGACGCGCATGGCAGCCCCTGGAAGGTAAGGTTTATGCGCCGGTGGCGCCGACGCCCGCGCTCAGCAGCCAGGCCACGAACAGCAGGAATACCAGCATCATCGCGAACAGGGTGCTCAAGCGGCGGCCGTCGTTCGCGTTCTCGAACAGCGGTGCGCGCCTGGTGGCCACGCCCACGAAATAGGCGCCGAACACGGTCGCCAGGTAGTGCACGGCGCCGAACATTTCGCCCAGCTCGCCCTTGCGCGGGTGGTCGATCAGCAGGTGCGACAGGATCACCAGCACCAGGTAGGGGATCGACGCGGCCAGCGGCGGCAGGTAAAGGCCGAAACGCTCGACGAAGTCGCGCACGGCCGGGCGCGAGCGCGCCAGCAGCGGGAGGACCAGGTTATGAGTCAGGCCCACGATCACGATCAGCTTGAGGATGACGTTCTTGTGCAGGCTGCCGCTGCCCACGGCCAGGTTGTGCAGGTTGGTTTCGGCCTGGCGGTTATTCTGCAGGAAGAAGTCCGGCGACTGTACCTGCAGCACGCGCTGGAACCAGCTGATTTCCTCGATCGCCGCGAGCGCCACCACCACGCTCAGGCCGCCCAGGGCCAGGAGTTCGAGGCGGCCGGCGCCAGGCTGGCGGGCGCGTTCGACGGTCGCGAAGGCGAGCAGGCCGGCGATCACGGTGAAGCAGAGGAACTGCATCCATTCGACGATGCCGTCCTCGCCCAGCAGGCGCCACAGCTGCTTCGGGTCCGGGCCGGACCAGGCGACCGCCAGGCCCAGGACGAATACATTGACGGCGATGCCCGTGGCGATGGCCGGATGGGTGAACCAATTCCTCTTAGTTGCTGCTGACGTTACCACTTCTGTGCTCCTTGATCGGTGAATAGGTGTCGATGCCGGCCGCGCGCAGGGCCGGCAGGTCGGCGGCCAGGCCAGGGACCGGCTGGCGTTGTGTGTTCAGCGGGCGGCGGCGCAGGCGGCGCAGGCCGGCGGCGGCGACGGCGATCACGGCCCAGCCCCACAGCAGCGGGTCGATGACCGCATCCCAGATGTTCCCGGTCGGCAGGCGCAGCAGGGAAAACAGCAGGAAGGCGCCCAGCAGGGGCAGCGCCTGGCGCTGGTTGCGGCCGCGCACGATGGCGGCGGCGCAGGCGATGGTCGCCAGCACCGCCAGGACCGGCACGCTGGCGGCGGAGAAGCCCGCGTAGTAATAACCCTGCGAAATCAGGCCGAAGGCATCCAGGTAGAGCGCGGTCCCGGCGATGGCCAGCGGCGCGGCCAGGCCGGTCGGGAGGACGCACACGGCGCGCATGCCGCGCCGCCGGTCCAGCAGCTTGAGCAGGCAGCAGGCGGTAAGCAATCCGCTCGGATACTGGAAGGCCAGGCCCAGCGTCCACGCCGGCGAGGCCTGGCCCGGCAGGACGGCCAGCAGCACCATCAGGCCGAGCGCCGCCAGCGGCAGGCGGCGGCTGCGGCGCCAGGGGCCGGGCGCCAGGACGACCAGCACGGTGGCGAGCACGATGGCCCAGGCCAGCCGTCCGTAGATCATCTGCCAGGTCAGGTCGGGCAAGCTCATCAGATTGTGTCTCCAAGCGAGATGCGGTAGCGGTGGTGGGCGATCGACTGGCGCTGGTGGGTATAGGTGACGTGCAGCTCGTCGCCGACCTGCTGCATGGTCGGGTAGGAGAACTCGTCGCCGGCCGGGCCGCGCGCGACATCGGCGACGGTGCGCCAGGAATGGCTGTCGTTCGAGATCGACAGGCGCAAGGTGCTGCGCGAGGAGCCCCCCGCTTCGACCGGGTTGTGCAGCATCAGGAACTGCCCGCTGCTCAGGCGGATGACCGCCAGCGAGGTATCGTGGTTCGCCATGTTCAGCGGCGGCTGGTCTTCCCAGCTATGGCCGCCGTCGCGGCTGGTCACGTGCTGGACGCGCTGTTCGTCGCTGGCGTCGCGCATCCAGGCGCGCACCTCGGTATTCGATACCGGCACGATGGCCGGCTGCAGGGTCGTGGTGCGCTCGCCGATGCGGCCCAGCCAGGTCGGGTCGCCTTCGGCGTCGAAGGCCATCAGCATGGGGTACTTGATGCCGATCTCGAAGTAGACCGGCAGCCACCAGCCGCCGTCGCCGGTGCCGACCGGATTGGTGCGCACCAGCACGCTGGTATTGAACAGAGGCGACATCGGCAGTACGCGCTTGACGTCGAAGCTGGCGCCATGGTCGGCCGAGATCATGTGCGCCACGCGCGAGGCGGCCCAGCCGCCCAGGCCGGTGGCCACGACATAGAGGTGGATGCGGCCGTCGCGGTCGGTCCAGGCGACCGGATTGCCGATGCGGCGCACGCCGAAGCCGAGGGCTTTGCCGAGAGAGGCGCGGCTGGCGACTTCCCAGGGCGGGCTCCAGCCGCCGTTGTGCCAGCGCGACGCATACACCTTGACGTCCGGGCCGCTCTCGCGGCTGCCGGCCCACCAGAAGGCGAGCATGCGGTCGCCCGCGAGGGCGGTCAGGGCGCTGGCGTGGGCCGAGGGGACGCCCTGCGGCATCGGGATGTGGGAGCGCGAGAGTTCGGACAGCGCCACCCGGCCGGATGACACGGCCTTGGGGAGGGTCGGGACGGCCTTGGAGCGGGCCACGTGGGCCCAGCGGAGCGCTTCGGCGCCGGCGACGACCAGGACGGCGAGGGCGCAAGCGAATACGGTCCAGCGGTAACGGCGTGACTGCAGGTTCTGGTGACGCTCCATACTCTTCCAGTAGCGGAAACCTTCCCGGTAGAGCAGGATTCCTAACGTTCACATGACCGGCGCCGCTTGACGGCAAGCTGTGCGGGCCGCTTCGCAGGCGATCGAGCCGGGGTCGCCGAGCTCAATATTCCCGCGAAAAAATCGCTATCCTACAGGAAATTGATAGCGCTGAACAACGCAGAATAAGGAAATGTGCGGAGGAATATGACATGCTGGCAAGCCCGGTTCGCGAGCTGACGTATACTCGCGCTTTTTTACCAATCCTTGCCGCCCATGCGCACCACCATGATCGTGCCGGCGCTCGTCGCCGGACTCCTCGCCAGCGGTTGCGCGAACGTCAATCCCTATTATGACGACGCCAAGCCTCATCACCGGCGCGACGGTTTCGTGAACAACTATCCGTCCAACCCGGCGTACCGGCGCCCGCAGGCCGGCTTCGTGGAGGGCTGGGCGGCGCGCATCAGGAACTGGACCTCGGACGGTTCGGAGCGCCTGCCGCTGGCGCCCATCCCGACGGTCGCCCCTGACCTGGACTTCATCCACGCCAATGCCGCGGAGCCGGCGCTGACCTGGATCGGGCACGCCAGCTTCCTGTTCCAGACCGGGAACGGACTCAACATCCTGACCGATCCGGTGTTCGAGGAACGCGCCTCGCCGCTGTCCTTCGCGGGGCCGAAGCGGCACCAGCCACCGGGCCTGGCGCTCAGCCAACTGCCGCGCATCGACGCGATCCTGATCAGCCACTCGCACTACGACCACCTGTCGCAGGCCTCGCTGCGCGCCCTCTACCGGCAGAAGGGCGGAGCGCCGCTGCTGGTGGCGCCGCTGGGCGTGGACGTCTGGCTGGAACAGAACGTGACCGACGGCGACCGCTCGCGCATCGTGCGCCTGGACTGGTGGGACAAGACCAGCCTGCGCGGGCACGAGATCCAGCTGCTGCCGGTGATGCACTGGTCGGCGCGCACGCCCTGGGACCGCAACGCCACGCTCTGGGGCGCCTACGCCGTCACGCGGCCGGGCTTTTCCTTCTTCTTTTCGGGCGACCTGGGCTATTCGCGCGATATCCAGGACATCGCCGCCCGTTTCGAGGGTTTCGACCTGGCGGCGATCGGGATCGGCGCCTACCAGCCGGTGTGGTACCGCAACTCCCACGTCAGCCCCGGCGAGGCGGTGCGCATTCACCGCGAGCTGCGGGTGCGGCGCAGCGTCGGCATGCACTGGGGGACCTTCCCGATGGGCCAGGAGCGACTCGACCAGGCGCCGCGCGACCTCGCCGACGCGCGCCGCGAGCAGGGCGTGGCCGACGACGCCTTTTTCGTCATGAAGATCGGCGAGACCTACAGGCCGCAGCGCTAGCGTGGGGCGCGCAGGGTGATCTTGAGCATCTCGCCCGGTTTCCAGAGGCGCATGCGCGGGCCCCAGCTGCCGGCGCCGCGGCTGATGATCAGCTGCAGGTCCTGGATGCGGTGGGCGCCCACCACCTGCGGAAAGCGGCGCTGCACCGCATAGTTGAAGGGCCAGATCTGGCCGCCGTGGGTATGCCCGGACAGCATCAGGCCGATGCCGTGCGCTGCCGCGCGCTCGATCACGGGCGCGGCCGGGATGTGGGCCATCAGGATGGCCGCGCCCTCGGCCCGCGCCGGATAGAGCCGGTCCAGCCCCGACAGGATGTCGCCGCCGCGGCGCATGCGGCTGCCGATGTCGTCGAGGCCGGCCAGGTGCAGGCCGGGCAGCAGCTCGACCCGCTGGTCGCGCAGCCAGTGCACGCCGCCCGCCTCGAACTCGGCGATGGTGCCGGCGGCGTCGCCATAGTATTCGTGGTTGCCCGTGACCGCCCACACGCCGCGCGGGGCGCGGATGGCGCGCAGCACGCCGGCCAGGCGCGGGTCGGCGGCCGGTTCGTCCTCGACCTGGTCGCCCAGCAGCAGCACGGCGGCCGGGTTCTGGGCGTTGATGCGTTCGACCACCTGTTCCATCCACGCGGCGCGGCGCTGGGCGCCCAGGTGGATGTCGCTGAGCGCCACCAGCACGGTGCCGTCCAGCTGTTGCGGCAGGCCCGGCAAGACCACCTCGTGCTCGACCACCACCGGCGTGCGCACCGCCTGGTAGATGGCGAAGCCGCTCACCAGGGCGCCAAGGACGGCGGCGCCGGCGGTGAGCTTGCGGTTATGGGGCCGCCACCAGGTGCCGAAGCCGGTGGCGATGTCGGCGATGAGCAGGCACACCGACATGACGAACACGATGCCGAGCCAGGTCATGGCGAACTGGCCGGGCCACCAGCGCCAGTCCATGGCCTCGTCGCCCAGATGGACGCCGCCCAGGTAGACGAGCCAGACCAGCAGCCCGGCCAGGGCCCAGGCGCCCGGCTTGAAGCGGGAGCGAATGGCGTCGATGCGGTACAGGCGCGCGAGCACGTACAGGTGCATCAGCGAGCCGGCGACGTTCAGGACGATATTAAACATCCGGTTAGGCCGGTTCCGCGTGTTCGACCAGCAGCTGGACCTTGGTCACGCCGTTGTATTCGTTGGCGTCCAGGCGGAAAGCCACGCGCGCGCGCTCCGGCAGGCTCTCGTTGTGGCCGAACCAGATGGCGTCGTAGCGGCGGCCGTTCTTCTCCAGCAGCAGCTTGAGGTGGCGTTCCTTGAGCACGCGCTGGCTGACCACGCGGAATTCGTCGCAGAACACCGGCGGCGCGAAGCCCTGGCCCCAGACCTGGCCGTCGCACAGCTCGATGAACTGGGTCGAGTAGTACTCGTCTTCCAGCGGGCCGTCGGTCTCGATGATGCGTTCCAGCTGGGCTTCCGTGAGCCAGGCGCGCCCTACGGCCTCGAAGGCTTCCGAAAAGTGCGGGAAGGCGTCGGCGCGGATCGACAGGCCGGCCGCCATCGCGTGGCCGCCGAACTTGTCGATCAGGCCGGGCACGCGCTTGGACACCAGGTCGAGCGCGTCGCGCAGGTGGAAACCCGGAATCGAGCGTCCGGAGCCCTTGATCCAGCCCTCGCCGGCCGGGGCGAAGGTGATGGTCGGGCGATAGAATTTTTCCTTCAGGCGCGAGGCGACGATGCCGATCACGCCCTGGTGCCAGCCTTCGTCGAACACGGCGATGGTGCTTGCGCCGGAGGGCTCGAAGCTGTCCAGGTGGAGCAGGGCGGTATCCTGCATCTCGGCTTCGATCTCGCGGCGCTTGAGGTTGATCTCGTTGAGCTGCTGGGCGATGGCCCAGGCCCGCCCTTCGTCGTCGGTGACCAGGCATTCGATCCCCAGCGACATGTCTTCCAGCCGGCCGGCGGCGTTCAGGCGCGGACCCAGCGCGAAGCCCAGGTCGAAGGGCGAGGCGCAGCGCGCTTCGCGCCCGGCCACACGGAACAGGGCGGCCACGCCCGCATGCATGCGGCCCGCGCGCATGCGGCGGATGCCCTGGGCCACCAGGATGCGGTTGTTGGCGTCCAGCCTGACCACGTCGGCCACCGTGCCCAGCGCCACCAGGTCGAGCAGGCTGTCGAGCTTGGGCTGGGTCTGGGCGTCGAACACGCCGCGCCGGCGCAGTTCCGCGCGCAGGGCCAGCAGCACGTAGAACACTACGCCGACACCGGCCAGGTGCTTGCTGGGGAAGCCGCACTCGGGCTGGTTGGGGTTGACGATCACGCGAGCCGGCGGCAGCACCTCGCCCGGCAGGTGGTGGTCGGTGACGACCACGTCGATGCCGCGCTCTTTTGCCTCCAGGACGCCGTCGATGCTGGCGATGCCGTTGTCGACCGTGATGATGATGTCCGGCGCCTTTTCGCGCGCGGTCAGCGCCACGATCTCGGGCGTCAGGCCGTAGCCGTACTCGAAGCGGTTGGGCACGATGTAGTCGACCCGGGCGCCCATCGCGCGCAGGCCGCGCAGCGCGGTGGCGCAGGCGGTGGCGCCGTCGCAGTCGTAGTCGGCGACGATGGTCATCTTCTTGCCCGCGCCGATCGCGTCGGCGAGGAAGACGGCGGCGGCGTCGATGTGTTTCAGGCCGCTCGGGGGCGAGAGCGCGGCCAGCTCGCTGGCCAGCTCGCGCGGGTCTTCCAGCCCGCGCGCCGCGTAGATGCGGGCCAGCACGGGATGGATGCCGCCCTGGCGCAGCAGTTCCGAGGTACGGAAGGGGCAGGGACGGGTGGCGATGCGGGTCTTGATGCTCAAGTCAGTCGTTCCAATGTGGGACGGCGCCAGAAGCTGCGCTGGGCCATGCCGGTAGTCGTCGATTCAAGGAGGCCTTCGCGGCTGCTCAGGACCAGGCGCAGTTCGCGCACCCGGCCCTGCTTCACGGCCGCGAGCAGGGGCGCGAACAGCTGTTCTTCCAGCTGCTGCATGGCCATCACCCAGCTGCCCCAGTCGGCCGCGATGGCCGCCTCGGCCAGGTTGCCGGCCACCAGCATGGTGTCGTCCCGCAGCGCGCCGTCGAGTTCGTGCAGGCCGGCGAGCCGGCGCGCGCCGAGCGCGGCCAGCCAGCCGGGCGCGGCGTAGGTCGTCAGGTGCGCGGCCCGGTCCGCTGCCGCTGGCTGTGCCGCGCCCCACAGCCAGAAGGCGTTCACGGCCGGCAGGCGGCGCGCCTCGCGCGCGGCGTTGACCGGGTGGGTATGCCACAGCATCTGGACCTCGTTCTGCAGGCGGCGGTAGGCGATGGCGCGCTCGCCCTTGGGCATGAAATCGATCAGGTCCATGCCGACCGCCGTGTCCGGCGTGGCGGTATCCAGCGCCGCCCAGTCGTCGGCGCGCAGGAACCAGGTCTGGGCGTCGCCGTAGACCAGCGGATGGCCGGCTTCCTCGCACAGGGGGCGGGCGGCCTCGAACAGGGCGCGGCTCTCGTCCTCGCTCAGGGCCAGGTGGCGCAGGTCGGCCATCATCAGGTGGCTGCGCGCAATCTGGATGTGGGCCGGGTTGACGATGAACCAGGTGCCGTCCGCCGGGTCCAGGCCGAAGCCGCGCATGGCCGCGCCGGCGAAGGCAGGCTTGCCGTCCTGCCCGGCGCCCAGGGCGCGCGCCAGCCACTGCTCGTGCGGCAGGGCGCGCACGTCCTCGCTCACCGGCACGCGCGCGTGCTGCGAGGTGCGCGTGAGCAGGGCGGCCAGCCCGGGGGCGTTCAAGGCGCGCACCAAGTCGGGAGCGAATTCGGGGAGGGGCAGTGCGTAGGGCAGGACGAGCGTGATCTTGGACATCCCTCTATTTTAGGCCAAACGGGGCCCGGACGAGAACTGCGGGGAGGTTTTCCGGCACCTGCTTGTTACTCGTATAATCTGGTACTTTTAACAATTCATGCCAGGTAAGGGGTTTGTCTGGCAAACTGCGGGGTTGACGACCCTGAACCGGATTTCATGAGCACCACCCACAAGTTTCCCTACGAATGGCAGATCGGCCTGCGCTACACCCGCGCCGGCAAGCAAAGCGGGCGCAACCGCTTCATTTCGTTCATCTCGATGGCCTCGGTGACCGGCATTGCGCTCGGCGTCGCCGCCCTGATCGTGGTGCTGTCGGTGATGAACGGCTTCACCAAGGAAGTCACCAACCGCATGCTGTCGGTGGTGTCCCATGTCGAGGTCTACGACGTCCACGGCGCCATGAGCGGCTGGCGTAGCTCCACCCGGGAAGCGCTGCGCAACCCGGCGGTCGCGGCCGCCGCGCCTTTCCTCGACGCCCAGGCCATGCTGCTGAGCGGCGAAGTCATGAAGCCGGTGCTGCTGCGCGGCGTGCTGCCGCAGGACGAGGCCAGGGTGTCGGACGTGAGCCGCCATATGCGCCAGGGCAGCTTCGATGCCCTGCAGCCGGGCAGCTACAAGGTGGTGCTGGGCAGCGCGCTGGCGAAGGCGCTGGATGTGGGCGTGGGCGATCGCGTGACCCTGCTGCTGGCCTCGAACGGTGTGCCGGGGATGCCGGGCGCCGCATCCGATGCGCTGCCGCGCACCCGCGCGCTGGTGGTGGCCGGGATCTTCGAGGCCGGACACTTCGAATTCGATTCCTCGCTCGGCTTCATGCACCTGAACGACGCCGAGGGCGCGCTGGATGCGCCGGCCCCGACCGGCATCCGCCTGCGCCTGAAGGACCTGCACCAGGCCCCGCAGGTGGCCGAGGAACTGCACCGCAGCATGTCGGGCGACCTGGTGCTGCGAGACTGGACCAAGGTCAACTACATCTGGTTCGCGGCGGTCGAGTCGCAAAAGCGCATGATGTTCATCATCCTGACCATGATCGTGGCCGTGGCCGCCTTCAACCTGGTGTCGACCCTGGTCATGACGGTGCGCGACAAGCAGGCCGACATCGCCATCCTGCGCACCCTGGGCGCCTCGCCGGGTTCGATCATGAAAATCTTCATGGTGCAGGGCACCCTGGTGGGCCTGCTGGGCGCGGCGCTGGGCGTGGTGTCCGGCATCCTGCTGGCGCTCAACGTTGGCGCGATCGTTTCAAGCATCGAACAGCTCTTCAACGTACGCTTCCTGTCGCAGGAGGTCTACCTGATCGACTCGATTCCGTCCGAGCTGCGCTGGGGAGACGTGAGCTGGATCGGCGGGGTGGCGGTGCTGCTGTCCTTCCTGGCGACGATCTATCCGAGCTGGTCGGCCTCGCGCGTGAAGCCGGCCGAAGCGCTGCGCTACGAGTGAGGCCTATGGCAAACTGCGCTCTGCAACAAATATTCAGGAAACCATGAGCTTTATCCAGACACTGCCCTACGAATGGCTGGTCGGCCTGCGCTATACGCGCGCCGGCAAGCGCAGCGGGCGCAACAGCTTCATCTCCTTCATTTCGCTGATTTCGGTCACCGGCATCGCGCTCGGCGTCGCGGCCCTGATCATCGTGCTGTCGGTGATGAACGGCTTCCAGAAGGACGTCACCGACCGCATGCTGTCGGTGCTCGCCCACGTCGAGGTCTTCAACGAGGAAGGCGGCATGCCGGACTGGCGCGCCGCCGCGCAGAAGGCGGGGCAGCACCCGGCCGTACGCGGCGCCGCGCCCTTCGTCGAGACCCAGGGCATGCTGCTGCGCGACGGCGCCATGCGGCCTTCAGCCATCCGCGGCGTGCTGCCGGGCGAAGAGGAGAAGGTGTCGGACGTGGCGCGCCAGGTGGTCCAGGGCAGCTTCGCGGCGCTGCAGCCGGGGCAGTTCAACATCGTGCTGGGCGACCTGCTGGCGCGCGCGCTGAACGTGGGCGTGGGCGACAAGATCACCATGCTGATGGCGCATGCCCAGACCACGCCGGCGGGCATGCTGCCGCGCACCCGTTCCTTCACCGTGGTCGGCATCTTCAAGTCCGGCCATCCGGACTTCGACGCCTCGTTCTCCTTCGTGCATATCGAGGATGCGCAGCGCATGGAGCGCCTGCGCGCCCCGGCCGGGCTGCGCCTGCGCATAGCCCAGGTGCGCGACGCGCCCCAGGTGGCCGAGGAACTCAAAACCACCTTGCCGGCCGGCGTGGTGATCCGCGACTGGTCCAAGCTCAACGCCAACTGGTTCGCGGCCGTGCAGACCGAAAAGAAGATGATGTTCATCGTGCTGACCCTGATCATCGCGGTGGCCGCCTTCAACCTGGTGTCGAGCCTGGTGATGACGGTGACCGACAAGCAGGCCGATATCGCTATCCTGCGCACGCTCGGCGCCTCGCCCGCATCGATCCAGAAGATCTTCATGATCCAGGGCGCCGTGATCGGGCTGCTCGGCACCGTGGCCGGCGTGCTGCTGGGCGTGCTGGTGGCCCTGAACATCGACGTCATCGTCCCCTTTATTGAAAACCTGCTGGGAGTGCAGTTCTTGTCGAAAGATATCTACCTGATCAGTACCGTTCCGTCCGAGCTGCGCTGGCCGGACGTGGCCCGCATCGGCGTCGTGTCGGTGCTGCTGGCCTTCGCCGCCACGCTCTATCCGAGCCGCTCGGCGGCGCGCGTGAAACCTGCGGAGGCGCTGCGCTATGAGTAACACGTCCGCACCGGTCCTGGCCTGCCGGGCCTTAAGCAAGACCTTCAAACAGGGCGACTACACCGTGCAGGTGCTCGACCGCATCGACTTCGCCGTGCACCGCGGCGAGCGCGTGGCCATCGTCGGCGCGTCCGGCTCGGGCAAGTCGACCCTGCTGCACCTGCTGGGCGGCCTCGATACCCCGAGCACCGGCAGCGTCACCCTGCATGGCGAGGATTTCGCAACCCTGTCGGAAGCGCGCCGCGGCGAGCTGCGCAACACCTCGCTCGGCTTCGTCTACCAGTTCCACCACCTGCTGCCGGAATTCTCGGCGCTGGACAACGTCATGATGCCGCTGCTGATCCGGCGCGAGCAGCGCGACAGCGCCATGCAGAAGGCCCAGGCCATCCTCGAGCGCGTGGGACTGGGCAAGCGCGTCATCCACCGTCCCGGCGAGCTGTCGGGCGGCGAGCGCCAGCGCGTGGCCCTGGCGCGCGCGCTGGTGACCCAGCCGGCCTGCGTGCTGGCCGACGAACCGACCGGCAACCTGGACCACAGCACGGCCCAGAACATCTTCGACCTGATGCTTGAGTTGTCGCGCACCCTGGGCACCGCCTTCGTGATCGTGACCCACGACATGGAGCTGGCGCGCCGCTGCGACCGCGTGCTGCGCCTGACCGAGCACGGCCTGCAGCCGCTGGAGGCCTGAACATGTGGATCGACACCCACTGCCACCTGGACGCGCATGAATTCGGCGGCGATGCCGTCGGGGTCGCGCGCCAGGCCGGGGAAGCAGGGGTGTCGATGATCGTGCTGGTGGCGGTCGACCGCGGGAACTTCGCCACCGTGGCCGGCCTGGCGGCGCGCATTCCGAACGCCTGCTATGCGCTGGGCATTCATCCGATCTTCGTGCCGCAGGCGCAGGACGAGGACCTGGCCGCGCTGCGCGCGGCGGTCGAAGCAGCCATGGGTGATCCCAAATTCGTGGGCGTGGGCGAGATCGGACTGGATTTCTTCATCCCGATGCTGTGCGAACCGGCGATGCGCGAGAAGCAGGAACGTTATTTTCGCGAGCAGCTGCGCATCGCGCGCGACTTCGGCCTGCCGGCCCTGATGCATGTGCGGCGTTCGCAAGACCAGGTGCTCAAGCACCTGCGCCAGATCACGCCGCCGGGCGGCATCGCGCACGCCTTCAACGGCAGCTTCCAGCAGGCGCAGAACTTCATCGACCTGGGCTTCCACCTGGGCTTCGGCGGCGCCATGACCTTTAGCCGGGCGCTGCAGATCCGCCGGCTGGCCGCCGAGCTGCCCCTGGACGCGATCGTCCTGGAAACCGACGCCCCGGACATTCCTCCGGCCTGGGTGCATCCGGGCCGCAACAGCCCGGAGCAGCTGCCCGCCATCGGCGCTACCCTGGGCGGGTTGCGCGGCCTGTCCGACGACGAGGTGAGGCGCGCGACCCACCGCAACGCCCTGGCGGCCATCCCCCGGCTCCAGGGGCTGACCGGCCTCTGAGGCGGATTCGGAACGGGCTCAAACGGCGCGCGCCGACCACGTCAATACAGGGAAGTTCACAAAATTTCAGCCGGATCGCCATGATCCGAAGCAAGTTGTAAATCCTGCTGCTCTGCCAAGATGTTTACTCCGCTGCGACAGCGGGGCCATTTTCCCCAACAGGAGAGACACTTGGACAGCGCGAGCGAATTCCTGCGCATGCTACAGCACGAGAAGTCGCTGACGACCGCCCACCGGCCCATCCGCCTGCGGCTCGGGCATGCCGACCACCTCGCCGATGAAGTCCTGCTGCCGCAGCGAGTCAGTGGCTGCGAATCGGTGTGCGGGGGCCTGGAATACGTGGTCACCTGCGTCGCCTCGACGCCGCGCCTCCCGCTCAAGGAACTGATCGCGCTTCCCGCCGAAGTCCAGCTGGTGACCGACCGCGGCCAGCTGCGCGGCGTGTGCGGCATCGTGGCCGAGGCGAGGGCCGGCGACTACGACGGCGGCCTGGCCGTCTACCAGCTGGTGATCCGCGATGCGCTGGCGATCATGGAAAAGCGCATCAACAGCCGGGTGTTCCGCTACCAGAGCGAGCTCGATATCGTCCAGGTCCTGTTCGAGGAATGGAGCCGCTCCAACGGCGTGATGGCCAGCGCCTTCGACTACGAACTCGACCCGTTGTTCGACATGCGGCAGTTCCCGGCGCGCGAGCAGACCATGCAGCACAACGAATCCGACGCCGCCTTCGTGCGCCGCCTGCTCAAGCGGCGCGGGGTGGCCTGGTATTTCCGTCCCGGCCTGGCCCGCTCCGGGCGCGGGCGTTCCGGCCGCGAGCAGGAAGATGGGATCGACCCCGAGCGCGCGGCGGTGCCGGCGCATACGCTGGTGCTGTTTGCCGACGCCAACTCGCTGCCCCGCAGCGGCGCCGGCAGCGTGCGCTATCACCGCGACGACGCTACCGAAGAACGCGACACCATCGTTTCCTGGTGCGCGGCGCGCCGCCTGCAGCCGGGCAGCACCACGCGCCACAGCTGGGACTACCGCAACCCGCTCGGCACCCAGTTCATGACCTCCTCCGCGCGCAGCATGGCCGACCAGGGCCGCAGCGGCAACGAGCTCGCGGCCAGCCTGGACGACTACGTGGTCGAGATGCCGCACGCCGGCAACGACGTCGAAGACCACTGGCGGCTGGGCCAGGTGCGCATGAACCGGCACGAATTCGAGACCAAGTGCTTCCATGGCGAGGGCACGGTACGCGACCTGCGCGCGGGCGAATACTTCAGCCTGAGCGGCCACCCGGAAATCGACGCCCATCCGCCGGCCGAGCGCGATTTCGTCGTGACCTCGCTGCGCATCGAAGCCGAGAGCAATCTGCCGGGGGACGTGGCCACGCGCGTGCGCCGCCTGATGGGGCCTTATCGCGACACTGGGGCGCAGATGCTGCTCGACGGGCGGGGCGACCCCTTGGCGAGCTCGCGGGCGCGCGTCAGTTTCGACGCCGTCCGGCGCGGCATTCCGCTGGTCCCCGCCTTCGACCCGCGCTTCGACCTGCCGCATCCGCAGCTCCAAAGCGCCATCGTCACCGGTCCGCCGGGCGAGGAAGTGCATTGCGATGGGTTGGGGAGGGTGAAAATCCGCTTTCCCGGCATGCGTGCGCAAGACCATCGGCAAGCGCATGGCGCCGGAGCGTCCGACACGCCGGCCGACTCGGCCTGGGTGCGGGTGGCCTCAAACTGGGCCGGGAGCGGTCCGGGCAGCAAGCAGCAATCCGGGACGCTCGCCCTGCCGCGGGTGGGCAGCGAGGTGCTGGTCGCCTTCCTCGGCGGCGACCCTGACCGGCCCGTGATCCTGTCCCAGCTCTACAACCAGCGTTCCCAGCCGCCGGCCCTGAGCCGCCTGGGCGAATTGCCCGGCAACCGCTATCTGTCCGGGATGCGCAGCCAGGAAGTGCGCGGCACGCGCGGCGGCCAGCTGATGTTCGACGACACGCCCGGCCAGATCGGCGTCCAGCTGGCGAGCGAGCATGCGGCCTCCGAGCTGAATCTGGGCTGGCTGGGCGAACCGCGCGCCAACGGCCAGGCGGCCCCGCGCGGCGAGGGCGCGGAGCTGCGCAGCGACAAGTCGGTGGCGGTACGCGGCGGGGAGGGCGTCCTGATCAGCGCCGGCGGCAAGGCCGAGGATGGAGGCGGCCAGCTCGAGCGCAGCGGCCTGGTGGGTATCGGCGAAGTGATGCAGGGCGTACTGGAAGAACTAGGCAAGCTGGCGGCCGACCACGGCGAATACGAGCAGGCCAGGCCGCGCCTGGCGGAGCTGGTCGACAAGCTGCGGCGCTGGGATGAAGGCTCGAACCTGGCCCCGGCGACGACCGGCAAGGGCGGCCAGCCGATAGCGGCGATGACGGCGCCGGCCGGCGTGATGCTGGCAAGTGAAGACAATATCGCACTGGGCGCCCGGAACAAGATCGACCTGGTCTCGGCCGGCGACACCGAGGTGGCGGCCGGGCGCGGCCTGTTCCTGCGCGCCGCCAGGGCATTAAACCTGTTCGCCTACGAACTCGGGCTCAGGCTGATCGCGGGGCGCGGCAACATCGTGGTGCAGACCGACAAGGGCGATATCGAGATCAAGTCATCCGGCCGCATCAGCCTGATCGCGGCGAAGGGCATCGACCTGGAGGCGCCGTCGGTGAAGGTGGTCTCGCAAGGTACCCAGACGGACTGGGACGGCGGCACCATCACCCACCAGAGCAGTGGCAAACACGTGATCAAATCGGGAGCGGTCGACTACCTGACCGGCGGCGCCGGTTCGCCGGTCGGGCTGAAGCTGCCGGCGACCTCACTCGAGACCGACGAGCGGGTGATCGTGATCGACCGCCAGACCGGCATGCCCGCCAAGGGGCGGCGCTACGTCGTCCGCCACGAGAACGGCACCACCATCGAAGGGGTGACGGACGACGAAGGACGCACCAGCATCCTCCAGACCTATGCCATGGGCGATGTCGAAATCCGCCTTCTACCGGACGACAACCCGGAGAACGACCCCAGTCCCCCCGATGCGGGTCAGGCATGAGCGAGCCGACCCGCCCACTCCACCAGCCGAGAGTCGAATCCGACGGTAGCCTGGTGGCGCACAGTGTTGCCACGCCCACCTCCTTCAAGGTAAGGGCGCGGGTGACCGTGGGCTCGCGCAAGGTGATACCGGTGATCTTTGTGCCGGGGATCATGGGGTCGAATTTGCGGTTTCGCAGAAACCTGGAACCGCAGACAGGGTCAACGGTGAAGCCTGGCGAGGCGGCATGGCGTCCTCCCAATGGATTGATCGACGGGTATCGCGCAATGACGCTCTGGTCCGAGCGCGATCCCGCTCAGCGACAGCGCATACTCAATGCAGGTCTTCTGGAAGTTGATCCGGAGGGTGACCTTGACTATCACGGATCCTTGCTTGACGAACACGTGATGCGCGAACGCGGCTGGGGTGAAGTACATGCAGCGTCTTATGGGACTGTGTTGGTCGAGCTCCAGCGGCGCCTCGATAAGACATATGAACGCTCCACCACGACCGGTAAACGCGAAGTGAGATCGTATTGGAAGCGCGTCATGCAAGTTTCTCCTGATCGTTGGGGTGTCCGCAGCATCGACAAGATTACAGAGGCCGAGCTGGAAAAATACGCGGCTTACCAGTATCCGGTTTATGCCTTTGGGTATAACTGGCTCGAATCATGCGAGGTCTCCGGCCAGCGGCTCCGGAAGCGGATCGAGCAGATCAAGAAATTTTGGAGCGAGCGTAAGCATGACTGTCGAAAGGTAATTCTTGTAACCCATTCGATGGGGGGACTGGTAGCACGCGCCTGCGCGCGAATGCATGAGTCGACCGACGGCGAAGACCCGGACATCGCTGGCGTGATTCACGGGGTGATGCCTGCGCTGGGAGCGCCCGTTGCGTATCGACGGATCGCCTGCGGCACTGAAGGCGGAAGCTTCACCAATCAATTGATGGACAACATCAATGCTGCAGCATTTGCTGAGATTGCTGGTGAAACAGCCGCAGAGACAACGCCGGTGATGGCTCTTGCCCCCGGCATACTCCAACTTCTCCCGAACCATCTGTACCCCAGGCCCTGGTTACACATTAAAACAATACGGGCAGTTAACCAGAAGGATGAAGTACATGATCTGCTTGCCCTCCCGGATGAAAATCCCTACGACTTCTACCGGGACATGACATCGTGGTTTCGCATGATTGACCCAGGACTGGTCGATCCGGCGAAGCTGTACACCAAGAGCCCCGGCGGGATCGTACGTCTGGTTCGGGAGCGGATCGACCAGGCGGAGAGATTTCACACAAGATTCCTTGCCGTAGAGCGTGACGCGGCAAAGCCGGGAACGCCGTATTACCATCCAAATACCTACGCTTTCTATGGCGCTGACGCCGGGCTCAAAACGTATGCTCGCATTCGATGGGTGGCGCGCCTTCCGGCCAGCACCCGCGGGGTGATTACACCTGCGAACGTCCGGAAGGCTAAGTTGCTGGCGGCCAGCCGGGAGGGAATGCGAGAAGTCGCTATCGAAACCGATCTTCGCCTGCGGTTCGCGGTGTGGCCGCAGGACAGTCACGGGGATGAAACTGTCCCGGTGGAGTCCGGTGCGGGACCGAAACCACATGTGCGCCAGGTGTTCTCGGCAGCGGGATTTCGCCATCAGGAGAGCTACTCGCATAGTGACATGCTGCTGTTGACACGGCACCTGATCGTCAAGATTGTTCAGGGCATGCAATGAAGTGGCTTGGCAGCCGAAGGATTCGATGGATTGGCGGTCTGGCAGCCCTTGCGATGGGCCTGGTCTCCTGCTTCGCCAATTCGGTTCAGATCCTCCAAGATCAGCAGAAGGTAGCAACGATGAGTACAAAGATGAAAACCATTTGTGTAGGCCGCTTCCTCGTCGATCTCCCAGTGGAGGCCCAGGTCAACATCAGTCATGGCTACACGGGAGGTTTTCACCTGTCCAGCGTTAGTGAAGAGTCGGACGGCGACTTTGCCGCCAGAATCCAGAATCTTGAAGATGAGTTTGCGGCGGCCCGAAGTGAAGATGGCAGGCCATACTTGCAATCGGCGAAATTTTTCAGGAATGGAAGCGCACAAGGCAAGGTATTCGTCTACAACCGCCGCCGGGGAGAGACGCTCGTCAACGATAAGGTGGTGGAGCTTGAAGATGTCAGTGTCCAGGGTCTGATACGTTTTGAAGGGCTAAGTGTTATTGCAAGTGCCGATTACATGGCCTTGGATGTCGGAGAAAGACTGGACCGGCTACTGCGTCAAATTCGGCCGCTCGATGGAAATGAACTGCCACGCGAGAGGGGTTTCTGTATAGACCACGCGATCGTGTCCGATCCCATCGACGACGCGGATACCGAAAAAGTGGTCATGTTCGCGGGTTTGCCCGGCCATCCCGATGTAAATATCGTGCTCTCATCGATGGCCGGCACCGACCCGGCACCCGGCCTCCTGGAGCGCCACGCAAGATCCGCCGAACGGCTACCTTTGTTCGTGCGCATGGCATCCACGGATCTGCGTGCAGGAAAGCGAATCGTTAACGGCTTGAACGGTGATGAAGTCGGCATTCGCATACGGGAGCCCAACTTCACGACAGGCTACTCCTTTAGATGGGAAATGCGCGGTAAACAGGACGACATTTACGCCCCCGTGTTAGCGCTGGAACTGGTATCCGGCGCTAACCCCGTCAATGGCGGTAAGCCAGTCCAGTCGACCTTATCGGAAGACGCGATGACTGCGCTTTGGGAGCGCGTCGTGAGCAGCATACGGATTCGCCCGACCGAACCGCGCAGGACCACCGTCGCGGCCGAAGCTTCGGCCGCACTCGGGACCAGCGTGCTGGCTGGAGACGTATGTCCTGAGACAGGGTGGTGGAGATGTGCTGAAGGTGGGCATGGCACAGGAGTTTTTGGCGGCGAGCGGCAGTTCCTCAAAAAAGGGCAGCGCGTGCCCCAGGCGCTATTGCTGCCTCCGGCGACCCTGTGGCAGCGCTTGCGTGGAATGCAGCCGAGCTACGAGAGCGCAAACCGCACGACGTGGACATTGGCTGACAAGCGAAGCAACAAACGGGTCCCGTCACCTTGCGGACTTGAGCAAGCTCTGCCAGGGCCGGAAGCAGGTGCCGTTCCCGCTGGTGCCAGCCCTGCCGCCAGCATTGAGGCGCCAATTGGTAGCGTCGCGAAGACCGGGGCCGCTTGCCCGGCGAGCGGATGGTGGTGCTGCGAGGACGGTCATGCACTCGACGGGACACGCTGGTTTGCAGCAGGTAGCCTGCTCCCTGCCGCAACGTTCCGTACTCAAGTGCACGGCCATGGTGCCGGCCAGCCTGGGTTGATTCATCGTCGAAGCGCCTGGCAGTTGGTCCGCCATGCTGAGGCCCCGGCGGACGGCGGCGCGCCAAGTTCAGAGGTAGGCCTATCTGGTCGACATAAGCCACGGGCCTCATAGCGCGGCCTGCAACGAATGCGGAAGCGTATGGAGCGGGGGATGGCCTTGCTTAGTAAGCGGCAACGACGCTGGATCGAAGTAATCTCGGTGGCGTTCGTCATGCTTGGCTTCGGACTCCTTAGTTCGCTGAGGGCCGCCGAGGACAACCGTCAGGCAGAGCAAATGACCGGTTCGATGAAGGTCGTATGCGTGGGGCGCTACTTGATCTATATTCCGGCCCAGGCAAGCTTCAGTTTGGGTCGAGGGTTTGTGGGTGGATATGCCATACCGACTTCTTTCCTCGAAACGGACGATGAGTTTGCAACGCGTGTGCGTCAATTTGAAGCTGAGCTTTCCAGCGCGCGTAATGGGCACGGTGGCCTGAGTCTTGCATGAACGCGACCTCCAGCTGCACTCCCCTGATCTCCGTGGATCGGGATCGCTGATCTGATGCGACCAGATGCGCGTCGCTATCCTCGCATTCCTGGGCGGCGCCTGGTTTCTGCAAACCAGACCGACGCTGCCTGAGCTGACAGTCCTCGTAAGTTGCTTGTTGGTAGCAGTTTTGGCTCTACTTCTTCGCGGTCAAGCCCGGAGTAGTCTGATTGGTTTCCTGCTAGGTTACACATGGGCCTGCGCGATTGCGTTGCACACACTGGATAGCAGCCTGGCGCGTTCCGACGAAGGCCGCGACGTCGCTATCGTCGGCATGGTCGACAGCCTCCCGCACCGCTTCGAAGGCGGCGCGCGCTTCCAGTTCCTTATCGAACACGTGGAAACACCAGGCGTGCGCGTGCCTGGGCGGGTCGCGCTTTCCTGGTACGGCCAGGCGGCGAGCGATCCGCAACTGGTCCGGCCGGGCGAGCGCTGGCGCCTGGCCGTGCGTCTCCAGCGCCCGCACGGCAATGCCAATCCCCATGGCTTCGACTACGAGGCCTGGCTGCTGGAGCAGGGCATCCGCGCGACCGGCTATGTACGTCCTGCAGGCCGCGGCAACCGTCGTCTCGACGCCTGGGTCCCGGGTCCGCGCAACATGGTGGAGCGAACCCGCGCGCTGCTGCGCGACCGGATCGCCGCAACGCTGGCCGGCAAACCCTACGCCGGCGTGATCGTCGCCCTGGTGATCGGCGACCAGCGCGGCATCGCGCAATCCGACTGGGATGTTTTCAACCGCACCGGCATCAGCCACCTGGTCTCTATCTCCGGCCTGCACATCACGATGCTCGCAGGCCTGGCCGCATGGCTGACGTCCTTCCTGTGGCGGCGCTCCTTCTTCACCTCGGCGCAGCTGCCGCTGTATTTGCCGGCCCAGAAGGCCGCGGCCCTTGCCGGTGCAACGACGGCCTTGCTCTACGTGCTGCTGGCCGGCTTCGGCGTCCCAGCCCAGCGCACCTTCTACATGCTCGCTGTCGTCGCCGTCGCGCTCTGGGTGGGGCGCGTCACGGCGGCCTCCCATGTCCTTTGCCTGGCGCTGGGCGTCGTGGTGCTGCTCGATCCGTGGGCAATGCTGTGGCCCGGCTTCTGGCTCTCGTATGGCGCCGTGGCCGCCATCCTCTACGCCAGCGTCGGCCGCCTGGAGCGGAAACAGCCCGGATGGCGCGGCGGGCTGCTGCTGGCGGCACGCACGCAGTGGGCCGTGACCGTGGGCCTGGTGCCGCTCACCTTGCTGCTGTTCGGGCAGGTATCGCTGGTAAGTCCACTCGCGAATGCGGTCGCGATCCCCGTCATCAGCCTGTTCGTGACACCGCTCGCCCTCCTGGGCAGCGTGCTGCCCAGCCCCCTGGCTGGATGGGCCCTGGGCGCGGCGCATGGCGCCGTGGAGCTGCTGGCGGGATGCCTGGGATGGCTGGCCGCGCCGCGTCTCGCCGTGTGGAGCGCCCCTGCGCCGGCGCCGTGGATCCTGGTCCTGGCCCTGGTCGGCGCCGCTTGGTTGCTGGCGCCGCGCGGATGGCCGCACCGCTGGGCGGGGCTGGCGGCGTGGACGCCGCTGCTGACCCAGCTGCCATCGAGTCCGCCGGCGGGGGAATTCAACGTCACCGCCTTCGACGTCGGCCAGGGCATGGCGCTGCTGGTCGAAACCCATCGCCACCGCCTGCTCTACGACACCGGCCCCCAGTACGCGCCGGGCGCCAACGGCGCAACCCGCGTCATCCTTCCCTTTCTGCGTGGCCGAGGCATCGGAAGCCTGGATACGATGGTGGTCTCGCACAGCGACATCGACCATTCCGGCGGGGCGGCCGACATGCTGGCGACCTTGCCGGTGACCGATCTGCTTTCCTCGCTGCCGCAGTCGCATCCGGCGGTGGAAGCGGCGCGGCGGCACACACGCTGCGGCGCCGGCCAGCAATGGCGCTGGGATGGCGTCCTGTTCGAAATGATCGGCCCGGAAACGGCCAGCTACGCCGACCATACGCTCAAGCCCAACGCGCGCAGCTGCGTACTGCGCATCAGCGCCGGCGGCAAGGCGATCCTGCTCGCGGCCGACATTGAAGCCGTGCAGGAAGCCGATCTCGTACGCCGCTCGCCGCAGGCCCTGCGCGCCGACGTGCTGCTCGCCCCGCACCACGGAAGCGGCACCTCGTCCACCATGGCCTTCCTGCAGACGGTCAAGCCCACGCTTGGGGTGTTCCAGGTCGGCTATCGCAATCGTTATCGCCATCCAAAAGCCGAGGTCTACGCGCGCTACGCCGACCTGGGCATCCGCCGCCTGCGTACCGACGAAACCGGCACGGTGACGCTCCACTTCGGCCAGGCGCTGTCCGTGACCGAGCACCGGCGCGAACACGCGCGCTATTGGCACGGGCGATAGACAGCTATTCCGCGAGCAGCTGGTAACCAAGCCGGTACATGGTCTGCAGGCAGGAACGCCCGTCATTCATCCGCCCCAGCTTGTGGCGCAGGCTGCTCAAGTGCACGTCGACATTGCGGTCATTCCGCGCCAGCGGCCGCCCGAGCCCAAGTTCCGAGAGTTCATGCTTGCTGACCGGCCGCCCCGGATTGCGGACCAATACGTCGAGGAGGTTGAATTCGCTGCTGGTCAGGGCGAGCGGCTGGCCGTCCCAGTACGCGCCGCGCTGCTCCGGATACACGGCCAGCTTGCCGAGCGTGAGCGCGATGCCGGGACTGTCGTCCGGCCCCTGGCTGCGGCGCAGGATGGCGCGCACGCGCGCCGTCAGTTCGCGGGGCGTACAGGGCTTGCTCACGTAATCGTCGGCCCCCAGCTCCAGGCCCAGGATGCGGTCGGCATCGTCGGCGCAGCCGGTGAGCATGAGCACGGGGATGCTGCTGTGGCTGCGAATCCGGCGCAAGGGGCGATGCCGTTCATGCCCGGCATGAGGACATCGAGCACGGCGATCGCGTAATCGCCGGACAGGGCGGCGCGGGCGCCGGCTTCGCCATCGTGGGCGTAGCCGACAGGAAACCCTTCGCGCCGGAGGTAATCGGCGAACAGGCCAACGAGCTCGACGTCGTCGTCGATCAGCAGTACGGGACTCATTCCAAAAATCATAGCGAAAACGCCATCCGCGCGATGCACGGCTGGCGCGTTCGCCTGCGCGTTCAGACGCGCGGCAGCGAAATCCTGAGCTGCAAGCCGCCGCCCTCGCGATTGGCCGCCGCGATGTCGCCGCCGTGCGCCCGCACCACGCGCTGGGCGATGGCGAGGCCCAGGCCGTGGCCATCCACGCTCGTGCCGGAAGGGTTGGCGCGGTAGAAGGGCTCGAAGATGTGCGCCAGCTCGGCCGGCGCGATGCCGGGACCGCGGTCCAGGACCTCGACACGCGCCATGCCGTCCGTCGCGCCCACTACCACCTTCACCAGCCCGCCGGCCGCGCCATGCTTGACGGCATTGCGGACCACGTTCTCCAGCGCGCTCCACAACAGGTCCGGGTCGCCGTCGACGCTGACGCTGCCTTCCGCCTCGACCGCGATGCGCGGCGTGTCGTCGGGGTTGGCCTCGCCCGCTTCGAAGCGGGCATCCTCGACGATGGCGTCGACCAGTTCGGCCAGGTCGACCGATTCGCGCCTGGCGACTCCGTTCGACGCCTCCAGGCGCGACAGGGTCAGCAGCTCGCCGACCAGCTTGTCCATGCGGACGCTCTCGCGCTCGATGCGTTCCAGCGAGGAGGCGATGCGCTCGGGCCGCTGGTGCGCAAGGCCGACCGCCGCCTGCAGGCGCGCCAGCGGCGAGCGCAGTTCGTGCGAGACGTCGTGCAGCAGGCGGCGCTGGCCATCCATCAGCATGCGCAGCTGGCCGCTCATGCGGTCGAAGTCGCGTCCCAGGTCGCTCAGTTCGTCGCCGCCGGTGGGCTTGTCCACGAAGCGCGGCGCCAGGTCGCCGGCCGCGGCCGCGTCGAAGGCGCTGCGCAGCGCCCGGATCGGGCGGGCGAAGTACCAGGCGAGGAGGGCGGCGAACAGCAGGCTGGCCAGCACCGCGGCGATGATGCCGGCCGCCTGGCCGACGCGCCGGCCCCATCCCGGATCCATGCCCGGGCCGCGCAGGCCGCCGGGCGGCGGGCCGAAGCGGCGCGAGACCAGGGCCAGGTAGCGGCTGCCGTCCGGGGCGAGCAGCTGGCGCACGCCGCGCACCGGAATGCCTTCGCGCAGGCTGCGTTCGGCCTCCTGGATCAGCTCTGCCGGCACGGCGCGCCCCAGCAGGTCCCGGCGCTGGGCGTCCAGGACGAAAACCTGCGGGCGTTTCAGCTCGCCCAGCATGCCGCGCAGGGCGCCAATGCCGCCGTGCCTGAGCGTGGCGGTGGCGGCGTCGAGGACGATGGTGGCCGGCGGGCCGGTGTCGAGCACGGGCGCCTGGTGCTGGCGCGCCTGGTCGCGCAGCCAGAAGGCGCCGCCGATGCCGATGGTGGCCGCCACTTGCGCGAGCAGGATCGAGAAAAAGAACTTCCAGAACAAGCGGCCCATGCTATTCCCGGATCAGCTGGTAGCCCTGGCGGTAGATCGTCTGCAGGCAGGAGCGGCCGTCCGACAGGGGACCGAGCTTGTGGCGCAGGCTGCTCAGGTGGACGTCGATGTTGCGGTCGAAGCGCGCCAGCGGACGGCCCAGGCCCTGTTCCGACAGCTCGTTCTTGCTGACGGGGCGGCCGGCGTTGCGGGCCAGGACTTCGAGCAGGTTGAATTCGGTGCTGGTCAGGTCGAGCGGGGCGCCGTCCCAGGTGGCGCGGCGCTGCTCGGGCAGCATGGTCAGCTTGCCGACCGTGAGCGCCGCGCCGGGTGCACCGCCGGCTTGCGCCTGGGTGCGGCGCAGGATGGCGCGCACCCGCGCGGTAAGTTCGCGCGGCGTGCAGGGCTTGGCGACGTAGTCGTCGGCGCCCAGTTCCAGGCCCAGGATGCGGTCGGCGTCGTCGCCGCGCGCGGTCAGCATCAGGATCGGGATGCGGCTGGCGGCGCGGATCTGGCGCAGGGCGTCGATGCCGCTCATGCCGGGCATCATGACGTCGAGGATGACGATGGCATGCTGGCCCGCCAGCGCTTCGCGCACGCCGTCCTCGCCGTTATGGACGCAGGAGACCTGGAAGCCCTCCTGTTCGAGGTATTCCGCGAACATGCTGACCAGCTCGACGTCGTCGTCGATGAGGAGTACGTGGTTCATGGTGCAAGGATAACAAACCACGCCAGCCGCCCACTTGTCGCGCGGGGAAGATTTACCTTCTTTTACGCCGCTTGGCGGCGTTTTACATGGCTGCGCAACAGAATGGCGGCTCCGTACCACCAGAGGAAACCACCATGAACAAGCACTCCCTCCGCCTCGCGGCCGCCATCGCCGCCTGCATCCTGTCGGCGCCGGCCGTCCTGGCGCAATCCATGCCGCTCGAGGGCATGGACCATCCCGGCCGCATGGAGGGCCACGGCCCCGGCGGCCATCCGCGCCTGGCGTGACTGGATCTCAGCGAGGCGCAGCAGGACCGCGTGAGCCGCTGCTGCGCCTGCGCGTCGACGTCCGGATCATGGCGGCGCTGACGCCGGAGCAGCGTGCGCAAATGGAGCGCCGCCCGCAACCGCGCCGCGAGCGCCGATAAGGAGCCCGTCATGCACGACCACGACCGGGGCCTCGCCGTCGATCTCGAGAACATGCTCGCCCAGCCGGCCAGCCGGCGCCGGTCGCTACGCTGGCTGCTGGCCGGCGCGGCATCGCTGCCGCTGGCCGGCTACGGCGGCAGAGGTGCCGGCGGCGACTACGGCATCACGACTTCCACCACGACCAGCGGCGCGGCTACGGACACGGGAACCGTGGCCTGCACGGTAATTCCCGAGGAGACCGCCGGCCCGTACCCGGACGACGGCAGCAAGCGCAACGTCAACGGCGTCGACAACGCATTGGCCCTGGCGGGCATCGTCCGCAGCGACATCCGCGCCAGCGTCGGCGGCGCGACCGGCGTGGCCGAGGGAATCCCGCTGACCATCCGCCTGAAGATGGTGAACGTGGCCGCCGGCTGCACGCCGGCGGCCGGCGTGGCGGTCTACCTGTGGCATTGCACCCGCGAGGGCGGCTATTCGATGTACTCCAGCGGCATCGCCGGCGAGAACTACCTGCGCGGCGTGCAGGAGGCCGACAGCCAGGGTGGCGTCAGCTTCACCACCATCTTCCCCGGGTGTTATGACGGACGCAAGCCGCATGGGCATGGCGAGGTCTATCCGAGCCTGGCCAAGGCCGGCAGCGCGGCGAACAAGATCAAGACCTCGCAGTTCACTTTCCCGATGGCGGTCCTGAACGAGGCTTACGCGTCCTCCGGCTACAGCGCCAGCGTGCGCAACCTGGCGCAGCTGAGCTACGCGAACGACATGGTGTTCGCCGCCGGCACGGCGCTGCGGATGGCCAGCGTCACCGGCAACGCGGCGCAAGGGTATGTGGCGACCCTGGCAGTAGGCGTTTCCCTCTAAACAAGCGCCGCGGGACGGTCGTGCAGGCGGCGAGCCATTAGAATGGTTCGCCATATTCCACCATCGTCCCGCGTCCATGTCCAAACCGCTTCTTCACTTCGCCCACGGCAACAGCTACCCGGCGGGATCGTACAACCGCCTGCTGGAGGCCCTGCGCCAGCACTACGACGTACGGACGCTCGACATGCATGGGCACGATCCGCGCTATCCGGTGGACGACGGCTGGCACAACCTGGTGGACGAACTGATCGTCCACCTGGAAACCTACGGCCGTCCGGCCATCCTGGTCGGCCATTCGCTGGGAGGCATGCTGTGCGCGATGGCTGCCAAGCGCCGCCCCGACCTGGCGCGTTGCGTGGTGATGCTGGATTCGCCTGTGGTGGCGGGCTGGCGCGCCATGCTGTGGCGCGCGGTCAAGGGCTTGGGCCTGGGCTCGCGCTTTTCGCCTGCCCAGTTCTCGGAAAAGCGCCGCCACCTGTGGCCGGACCGGCAATCCGCCTACGAACACTTCGCCTCGAAGCCGATGTTCCAGGCCTGGGCGCCCGGCGCGCTGGACGATTACCTGGACCATGGCCTGGAGCCGCATCCCGAAGGACTGACCCTGCGCTTCCGGCGCGAGGTCGAGACGGCGATCTACAACGGCCTGCCGCATCACCTGGGCGGGATACTCTGCGAAGCATTCCCGGTGCCGGTCGGCTTCATCGCGGGCACCGATTCCGAAGAGCTGCGCCAGGCCAGCCTGGCGCCCACGCGCAAGCTGGTGGGCGAGAACCTGGTCAAGATCCAGGGAACGCATTTGTACCCGATGGAAAAGCCGGAGGCGACGGCCCGCCTGACGCACGAGATGATCGGGCGCCTGCTGGGCCAGGTCGCACGCGATCCCGTGGCCAGAAGGGTCGCGCAAGCCGGCTAAGCGGCCTGTCCAGGCGGCTGATTGGAGCGCCTTATTCGGCGTTGAGCGGCCTGGGCTGGGAATCCATGGCGTCGCGGTAGCCTTGCTGTCCGACCGCCCGCACCAGGCGGTCGTTGGACTTCGCATTGCGGATGCGCGAGCCGGTTCGCTGGTGTTCGCCGGATCCGGCGATCTCCGGTCCCGCCATCGCGGGCGGCACCTCTTCGGGGACGGGTGGGGCGGCGCAGCCGGCCAGCGCCAGCAGGGCTGCAGACAGCAGGGCGTTCGTTGCGTGACGCATCTCAAGCTCCGTGGTCGGGGACTCCCATGCTACGCACAAATGATCAATTCGACAATCCTGTCCAAGCCAACAGGGCACCGGGCGGATTATTTCGCGTAAAATTGCAGGATTTTCTTCCTGCTTTGGAAACACCACGATGACTATCAAGAGCGACAAATGGATCCGCCGCATGGCGGAAGAACACGGCATGATCGAACCCTTCTCGCCAGGCCAGGTGCGCGAGTCGGACGGCCGCAAGATCATTTCGTGGGGCACGTCTTCGTACGGCTACGATATCCGCTGCGCGGACGAGTTCAAGGTGTTCACGAACATCAACAGCACCATCGTGGACCCGAAGAACTTCGATTCCAACTCCTTTGTCGACGTCAAGAGCGATGTCTGCATCATCCCGCCGAATTCCTTCGCGCTGGCCCGCACCATCGAGTACTTCCGCATCCCGCGCAACGTGCTGACCGTCTGCCTGGGCAAGTCGACCTACGCGCGCTGCGGTATCATCGTCAACGTCACCCCGTTCGAACCCGAGTGGGAAGGCTACGTGACCCTGGAGTTCTCGAACACCACGCCGCTGCCCGCCAAGATCTACGCCGGCGAAGGCTGCGCCCAAGTGCTGTTCTTCGAGAGCGACGAAGTCTGCGAAACCTCGTACAAGGACCGCGGCGGCAAGTACCAGGGCCAGCACGGCGTGACCCTGCCGAAAACCTGATTCATTTTTCGACAGGTATTTGCCGAATTTGAATCATATTTTGGGGTCCACATGTCCGCCTGCTGCAGCGGCGGCTGCTCAACGGGCAAGCCGCCAGTCGATCCGCGCTACCGCCGCATCCTCTGGATTGCCCTCTGGGTGAACGCCCTGATGTTCGTTGTCGAGCTGGCGGGCGGCTGGCGGGCGGGCTCGGTCTCGCTGCTGGCCGACGCCGTCGACTTCCTGGGCGATGCGGCCAATTACGGCATTTCCCTGTTCGTCCTCGCGCTGGCGCCCGTGTGGCGCTCGCGCACCGCTCTGCTCAAGGGGGCGACCATGGGCCTGTATGGCCTGTTCGTCCTGGCGACGACCTTCTGGCACCTCCGTTCCGGCACCGTACCGCAAGCCCAGACCATGGGCGCCATCGGCGTGGCCGCGCTGGCCGCCAACTGCCTGGTCGGCGCCTTGCTGTTCGCCTACCGCAACGGCGACGCCAACATGCGCTCGGTCTGGCTCTGCACCCGCAATGACGCCATCGGCAACCTGGCGGTGCTGCTGGCAGCCGTCGGCGTCTGGAAGGCCGGCAGCGGCGTGCCCGACCTGCTGGTGGCGACCGTCATGGGGCTGCTCGGTTTGTCGGCGGCGCGCACGGTGATCGGCCAGGCCCTGGGCGAGCTGCGCGCCGGGGCCTCGGTGGTCGCGCTCAGGCGCCGCTGAGCGGGCCCAGGCGTGCAAGCTTGTCCGGATTGCGCGTCACATAGATGGCCTTGATCTTGCCGTCGTCGATGTCCACCGCGATGGTCTGGGGCAGCGCATCGTTTTCGAGCGTGATCTGGCCCGGCAGGCCGTCGATCGAGGCGTCGCGCAGCACTTCGGCTGCGCTCCATCCCTTGCCGGCCAGCGCGGCCAGGAAGCGGCTCACCTTGTCCAGGCCATAGATCGGGTTGATCGACGAGTTGCGCTTGCCGCCGCCATCCGCATAGAACACCACATCGTCCGCCAGCAACTGCTTGAGCTGGCCCAGGTTCCCGCTGCGCGACGCGGCGAAGAAGGCGCTGGCGATCTTCCGGCGCTGCTCATCGGGCACCGGGAAGCGCGGACGCGCCGCAGCGACATGGGTGCGCGCGCGGCTGGCCAGCTGGCGCGCGGCCGCCGGGTCGCGGCCGATGGCGTCGGCCACCTCGTTGAACTCCATCTCGAACACATCGTGCAGCAGGAAAGCGGCGCGCTCCAGTGGCGACAGGCGTTCCATGGCCAGCATCAGGGGCAGGGTGATGTCGTCGGTCTCGTCGCCGGGGTCGATGAAAGGTTCGGGCAGCCAGGCGCCGATGTACTGCTCGCGCTGGACGCGGGCGGATTTCAGCACGTCGAGGCAGAGGCGGGTGACGGTGCGGACCAGGTAGGCCTCGGGTTCGATCACGGCTTCGCGGTCGGCGTTGTGCCAGCGCAGGTAGGCGTCCTGCACCACGTCCTCGGCTTCGGCAACGGAACCGAGCATGCGGTAGGCGATGCGCTGCAGCCGTCGGCGGCGGGAGGCGAAGAAGCTCGCGTGATCAAGGTTGATGGGGTCCATGCGCTGGGAGCTTACTCCTGGCGTGGCGGGGACGCTAGTACAGGATTGGAGAGGAGTGGCGGGCATGTCGTCCTTGGTGGATGCTGGGGATGCAGCAAGGACGATTCAGGGAGGCGGCGTGTGACATGGGCTGCACATATTTTGCGGCCGCGCATCGAACTTGGGTCCCCGCCAAGGGAGCCCAAGTTCGCACCGCGGCCCGACAAGCAAAAAGCCCGGCTTTTGCCGGGCTCCTCTACAGCATGCGCTCAGGCATCCTGTCTGACGCAATCCACGAAGTAGTCCAGCTTGCCGTCCACCACGCGCTTGACGAGCCCGTGCACGTCCGTCTCGAAGCCCGGGAAGCGCTCGTTGAAATCACGCGCGAAGCGCAGATAGTCGACGATGGTCTTGTTGAAGCGCTCGCCCGGAATCAGGAGCGGAATGCCCGGCGGATACGGCGTTAGCAGGATCGCCGTGATCCGGCCCTCCAGCTGGTCGATCGCCACGCGCTCGATCTGGCGGTGCGCCATCTTGGCGAAGGCGTCCGACGGCTTCATGGCCGGCACCATGTCCGACAGGTACATCTCGGTGGTCAGGCGCGCTACGTCGTACTGCGCGTAGAACTGGTGGATCTCGGTGCACAGGTCGCGCAGGCCGCGGTTTTCGTAGCGCGGGTTGGCGCTCGCGAACTGCGGCATCACGCGCCACATCGGCTGGTTCTTGTCGTAGTCGTCCTTGAACTGCTGCAGCGCCGTCACCAGGGTGTTCCAGCGGCCCTTGGTGATGCCGATGGTGAACATGATGAAGAACGAGTACAGGCCGCACTTCTCGATGATCACGCCATGCTCGGCCAGGTACTTGGTCACGATCGAGGCAGGGATGCCGGTCTCGCCAAACTTGCCGTCCAGGCCCAGGCCTGGGGTCACGATGGTGGACTTGATCGGGTCCAGCATGTTGAAGCCTTCGGCCAGCTTGCCGAAGCCGTGCCAGTCGTCGTCGGCGTGGATCATCCAGTCCTTCTGCTCGCCGATGCCTTCTTCCGACAGCACGTCCGGGCCCCAGACCTTGAACCACCAGTCCTGGCCGAAGTCCTCGTCCACCTTCTTCATGGCGCGGCGGAAGTCCAGCGCTTCCAGGATCGATTCCTCCACCAGGGCGGTGCCGCCCGGCGCTTCCATCATGGCCGCGGCCACGTCGCAGGACGCGATGATCGAGTACTGCGGAGAGGTCGAGGTGTGCATCAGGTAGGCCTCGTTGAAGGCGTCCTGGTCCAGCTTGACCGATTCCGACTCGCGCACCAGCACCTGCGAGGCCTGCGACAGGCCGGCCAGCAGCTTGTGGGTCGACTGGGTCGAGAAGATCATCGACTCCTTGGCGCGCGGGCGGTCCTTGCCGATCGCGTGCATGTTCTTGTAGAAGTCGTGGAAGGCGGCGTGCGGCAGCCAGGCTTCGTCGAAGTGCAGGGTGTCGATCTTCCCGTCCAGCATTTCGCGCAGGGTCTCGACGTTGTAGACCACGCCGTCGTAGGTCGACTGGGTGATGGTCAGGATGCGCGGCTTCTTGTTGACGGCTTCGCGCGCGAACGGATTCGCCTCGATCTTGCGGGCGATCGACTCGGGCGTGAACTCTTCCAGCGGGATCGGGCCGATGATGCCCAGGTTGTTACGGGTCGGCATCAGGAACACCGGCACCGCGCCGCACATGATGATCGAGTGCAGGATCGACTTGTGGCAGTTGCGGTCCACGACCACGATGTCGCCCGGAGCCACGGTCGAGTGCCAGACCATCTTGTTCGAGGTCGAGGTGCCGTTGGTCACGAAGTAGCAGTGGTCGGCGTTGTAGATGCGCGCTGCGTTGCGTTCGGACTTGGCCACCGGGCCGGTGTGGTCGAGCAGCTGGCCGAGTTCCTCGACCGCGTTGCAGACGTCGGCGCGCAGCATGTTCTCGCCGAAGAACTGGTGGAACATCTGGCCGATCGGCGACTTCAGGAAGGCCACGCCGCCCGAGTGGCCCGGGCAGTGCCACGAGTAGGAGCCGTCGTAGGCATAGTTCACCAGCGCGCGGAAGAAGGGCGGCGCCAGGCTGTCGAGGTAGGACTTGGCTTCGCGGATGATGTGGCGCGCCACGAATTCCGGGGTGTCCTCGAACATGTGGATGAAGCCGTGCAGCTCCTTCAGGATGTCGTTCGGGATATGGCGGCTGGTGCGGGTCTCGCCGTAGATGTAGATCGGGATGTCCGCGTTCTTGTGGCGGATCTCCTGGACGAAGGCGCGCAGGCCGGCCAGGGCGAAATCCGTCTCTTCCAGCGAGCCGCCGCCGAATTCCTCGTCGTCGATCGACAGCACGAAAGCGGATGCGCGCGACTGCTGCTGGGCGAAGGACGACAGGTCGCCGTAGCTGGTTACGCCCACGACCTCCATGCCTTCCTGTTCCATCGCGGCCGCCAGGGCGCGAATGCCGAGACCGGAGGTGTTCTCCGAGCGGAAGTCCTCGTCAATGATGACGATGGGGAAACGAAATTTCATCGACAGCTCCAATGCGAAGCGCCGTGGGGGCGGCGGTCCCTCACCGGGTCATCCCGGACAGGCCCGGCCGCCGCGCACGGCACCGAAAAAAAGAAGAAGCGGATTTTCGCAGAAATCGCGGACTCCGGTGCAATTATTTTTGCTAGATTATCCAGAGTCCCCGATCACTGGCGCACTTTAGCCGTCCAGCCGCCGCCCCGCGCGCCGCAAGCCCTCCGTCAGGGCCGCCGCAGCGAGCGCGCTCATCAGGGGAACCGGCGACAGGGCGGTCGGCGTGGTGTGCAGGGCGGCGAAGACCGCGAGGGTGATCCCGAAGGCGGCGACGGCGCATGTGAGGGTCAGCAGCCAGGTGCGGCGCGCCAGCAAGGTGATGGCGGCCAGGGTGATCGCGATCTGCTGGGCCACCGAGGCCGCGGCCCACTGGCGCTGGCGGTGCAGCTCTTCCTCGGCACGGCGGTTCCATTCGCTCGACGAGGCTTCCCAGCGCTCGGCTTCCTTGCGGATGGTTTCCTTCTCGCTCTGGTAACGTTCCATCTCGTCGCGGTAGCGCAGCTGGTTCACGCCCGGCAGGTTGGAAGCCAGCTCGGCCAGGTTCTGCTTGTTCGACTTGGCCTGGTAATGGCTCCAGGCGTTGGCCGCGCTGGTCTTGTCGATCGCCGCGTTGCTCTTGTACATGGCGGCGTCGTTGTGCGAGCTGCTGCCGAGGAAGGCGAACAGGGTGCCGATGGTCGCCAGTACGGCGATCAGGACCGCGATCTTGCCGGCGAAACGGTCGCCGCCGCGCGAGCCCGGCGGGAGGATGTGTTGGTCGGCCATTCAGCGCTCCTTGCGGACGTAGGTGACGAAGGCGTAGTCGACGCCGTCGGCGTCGGAGTGATGCGTCTCGCGCTCGGTCTCGACCCAGACCTCCGGGTCGATGGCCGGGAAGAAGGTGTCGCAGCGGTAGACGCGGTCGATGTGGGTGACGATCATCGCGTCCGCGATGTCCATCGACTCGCGGAAGATCTGGGCGCCGCCGATGATGCTGGCCGGCTCGCCCGCCAGCAGGGCCACGGCCGCCTCGAGGGAGGGCGCGGTCTCGACGCCTTCGTGGTGCCATTCAAGGTTGCGGGTGACGACGATGTTGCGCCGCTTGGGCAGCGGACGGCCGATCGAGTCGAAGGTCTTGCGGCCCATGATGATGGGCTTGCCCAGGGTGACGCGCTTGAAGTGGGCCAGGTCTTCGGGCAGGTGCCAGGGGAGCTGGTTGTCGACGCCGATGCCGTTCTGGGCGTCGACCGCAACCACGAGAGTCAGCTGCGCCATTGGCCTGCTCCCAAAGGTGATTCGAGTGAAAGGGCAGGCATCCTTGTAACCGTCCTCGCGTTGATTGTAATTCCGAGTTGCAAATGTTGTCTGTTTGCAAGCGATCTGTCAAGCTGTAAAGACACGTCAGACCGCAACGGGCGCCTTGATCCCGGGATGCGGGTCGTAGCCCACCACCTCGAAATCCTCGAAGCGGTAGTCGAACAACGAATCCGGCTTGCGCTTGATCTCCAGGCGCGCCAAAGCGCGGGTCTCGCGCGACAGCTGCAGCTCCACCTGCTCCAGGTGGTTCGCATACAGGTGGCAGTCGCCGCCGGTCCAGACAAAGTCGCCGACTTCCAGGCCGGCCTGCTGGGCCATCATGTGGGTCAGGATCGCGTAGGAGGCGATGTTGAAGGGTACGCCCAGGAAGATGTCGGCGCTGCGCTGGTAGAGCTGGCAGGACAGCTTGCCGTCGGCAACGTAGAACTGGAACAGGGCATGGCAGGGCGGCAGCTTCATGTTCGGCACGTCGGCCACGTTCCAGGCCGAGACAATCATGCGGCGCGAGTCCGGATTGTGCCTGATCTGGTCCATCACCTGCGCAATCTGGTCGATGTGCTCGCCGTTGGGCGCCGGCCAGCTGCGCCACTGGTAGCCGTAGATCGGACCCAGATTGCCGTTGGCGTCGGCCCACTCGTCCCAGATCGTGACGCCGTGTTCCTTCAGGTAGGCGATATTGGTCGAGCCCTGGAGGAACCAGAGCAGCTCGTGGATGATGGACTTCAGGTGGACCTTCTTGGTCGTCAGGAGGGGAAAACCCTCCTGCAGGTCGAAGCGCATCTGGTAGCCGAAGACGGACAGGGTGCCGGTGCCGGTGCGGTCCGTCTTGACGGCGCCATGCTCTTTCACATGGCGCATGAATTCGAGGTATTGGCGCATTGCGGGTCTTTCTACAGTAGCCGGCTATTGTAACTCAGACAGCTTGGCCGCGAAGAGGGCCAGGGCGCCGCGCAGGCTGTCGTCGTCCATGGCCGCGAGGTTGTCGCCGACGTAGATCTCGACCAGGCTCGTATCGGGCAGCGCGTTGTGGGCCACGCGGTTGTACATCCAGATGCCGTGTTCAGCGGCCAACTCGTTGCGGATCGCGAGGGCGCGCCCGCGGCCCACGGGCAGGTGAAGATGCAGCATGTTGGCCTGCGGCGCGGCCGGGTTGACGCGGATTTCCGGATGCGCGCGCAGCGCTTCAACCAGGAACTGCGTGCGGCGGAAGTAGTCCGGCATGGCCGCCAGGCGCTGGTCGAACTGCATCGCCGCCGCGACGATATAGGGCGAGCGGTGGATGACATTGCCGCCTTCGCGCCGGAACCATTCCGCGGCGCGGCCGACGAATTCGCGGCTGCCGGCCAGCATCGCGCCGCCCAGCCCGCCGATGCCCTTGTACAGGGACACGTAGACAGAATCGAAGCCGGCCGCGATCTCGGCGGCGCTGCGGCCGTAGCCTGCCTGGGCTTCCCACACACGGGCGCCGTCCATGTGCAGGTGGACGCCGCGCACGCGGCAATGCGCCTTGATCGCCTGCAGTTCGTCCCAACTCGAGAGCTGGCCGCCGATCTCGCGCATCGGGATCTCCAGGCCCACGGCGCCCAGGCGGTCGGGGATGGCTTCCAGGTCGGCGGCAAGCCAGGGACGATGGCGGTCGCCCGCCTGCAGGGCGTGGAAGTGGCCGAGCAGCTGGTAGTTCGAGCGCTCGTGCACGAAGATGTGGGAAGTCGGATGCAGGGCGACCAGGCGGCTGCCGCGGTCTTCCGCGCCGAGGCGCAGGGCGGTCACCTGGGCCATGGTGCCGGTGACGCAGAACACGGCGGCCTCGAAGCCCAGCAGGCGCGCGATCTTGTCCTCGAAGGACTGGATCAGCGCCCCGCTGCCGTACACGTCGTGGTCGATATCGTGCCGCTCGCACCAGGCCGCCATGTCGGCGTAGAGTTCGGCGGGACGGCGCGCGCGGTGCCCCGGGAAGATGGTGTGGCAGCGGCGCAGCAGTTCGGATTCGTTCAAGGCGGGCTCCTGGGACAAGAGCCCGCTACTCTACACCTTGCCCGGTCAGCGGGCCAGTGCGGGCCGGCGCGTCGGCGCCAGGGCGGGTTTGCCCGTCTCGCCGTCGTCCGCCAGGCGGAACTGGCGCACCGAACGCGCCAGCGCATCGGCCTGCTCGTGCATCGCCGTGGCGGCGGCGCTGGCTTCTTCGACCAGGGCCGCGTTCTGCTGGGTCACGGCGTCCATTTCGCCGATCGCGCGGTTGACGTCCTCGATGCCGCGCGTCTGCTCGTGGCCGGCAGCGCTGATGTCGGCCATGATGTCGGTCACGCGGCCCACGCTGGCCAGCACTTCCTGCATGGTCTGGCCGGCTTCGGCCACCAGGCGGCTGCCGGCGTCGACTTCGCCGTTGGAGGCCTCGATCAGGCCCTTGATCTCCTTGGCGGCGGCCGCGCAGCGCTGGGCCAGGCCGCGCACTTCGTTGGCCACGACCGCGAAGCCGCGTCCTTGCTCTCCGGCGCGCGCGGCTTCCACCGCGGCATTCAGCGCCAGGATGTTGGTCTGGAAGGCGATGCCGTCGATGACCCCGGTGATGTCCGAGATCTTGCGCGAGGCCTGGGTGATCGATTCCATGCGCTCGACCACCTGGGCCACGGTGTCGCCGCCTTTCTGGGCGATGCTGGAGGCCTTGCGCGCCAGCTCGTTGGCCTGGTTCGCATGCTCGGCGTTCTGGCGCACGGTGCCGGTCAGGTCGTCCATCGACGAGGCCGTGGTCGCCAGGCTGGCGGCCTGCTCCTCGGTGCGCTGGCACAGGTCGAGGTTGCCGGCCGAGATTTCCTGCGAGGCGTTGGCGATCTGCTCAGCGCCTTCGCGCACCTGGCCCACCACGCTGGACAGGCGGCCGCCGATGGCGTTCATGGCCTGGGTGAGGGCGCCGATCTCGTCGCGGTGCTTGACGGTGGCCTGGGCGGTCAGGTCGCCCTCGGCGATGCGCCTAGCGACTTCCCGGGCCTGGGCGAGCGGGCGCGAGACGCTGCGGCGAATCACGTAGTGCAGCACGCCGGACAGGATGGCGAGGGACACCAGTCCCAGCAGGATGAAGCGCTTGCGCAGGTCGGAAGCGGCGGCAACGATCTCGTCGCGGTAGGTGCCGCCGGCGATCACCCAGTTCCAGTCCTTCACATGGGCGTAGGCCACGAACTTCTCGCGCGGGCTGGTTTCGCCCGGATTCTGCCAGTCGTAGTTGATGGTGCCGTTCTTCGATTCGAGGATCTGCTTGATGAAGGGGCGGCCGTCGGCGGCGCGGCTGTCGAGGATGTTCTGGCCTTCCTTGGCCGGGTGCACCACCAGTTCGCCGTACTGCTTGCCCGGCGCCGCGTTCAGCACGTAGAAGTAGCCGGTGTCGCCGATCTTGATCGAGCGGATGCGCTCCTTGAGCAGCGCCATGTCCTTGCTGATGTCGACGCCCACGTAGAGCGCGCCGACGATCTTGCCGCTGGCGTCGCGCGCCGGCTCGTACTGGGTGATGGTCGGCTTGCCGAACAGGCTGACCATGCCGATGTAGGTCTTGCCTTCGCGCAGGGCCGCGTAGGCGGGGCTGGCGCGGTCCAGGCTGGTGCCCACGGCCCGCGCGCCGTTTTCCTTCTTGACCGAGGTGCTGACGCGCACGAAATCCTCGCCGTCGAGCACGAAGATGGTGGCGTTGCCGCCGGTCTGCTCGGTGAAGGAGTCGGGGGCGCTGAAGTCGAGGTTGAGCGGGTTGCCGTCGAGCTTGAGGCGCGGCACGGTCTTGCCGTCGATGGTGCCGGTGCTCTCGGTGTCGAGCTCCAGGCTGCCCGGCAGCGAGGCGCGGAAGATGTGGCCGAGGCCCACCGCCTGGCCGCTGACGGTCTTGTTGAACAGTTCGACGGTGCTGGTCACGCCCTTGAGCTCGTTGGCGACGCTCTGCGCCGCGCGCTCTTCCAGCATGCGCGAGGTGGACACCGTGATGGCGCCGACCAGGACAGCGATGATGACACTGACGAGGGTGAAGTTGATGGCGCTGATGCGGGTGCCGACGCTCCAGTTGGCAGGATGATATTTGCTGTTTTTCATAGGCGGGCGCGTTGGTCAAGGGAGAAAGGTGACCATTCATCTTAGCGCGCTAAGTTGTCACTGGGCAACTAAAAACAGCGTTCCGGCAGCCGGATTGTGTCACGCAACAACACACATATGGCTTCGATAAGATATTGAACGAGAACGAAAAACGGCGCACCGCGGTGCGCCGGAATTTACAATTGTGGACTTCGCGTACTAGGCAGCTACGGGCGCGTGCAGCTGGAACTGCAGCGCCGCCAGGTTGGCGTAGACCCCGCCCAGCGCCACCAGTTCGGCATGGCTGCCGGATTCGACGATCCGGCCCTCGTCCAGCACCACGATGCGGTCGGCGCGCTGCACCGTCGCCAGGCGGTGGGCGATGATGATGGTGGTGCGGCCCACCATGGCCGCCTCCAGCGCGCGCTGCACCAGGCGTTCGGATTCCGCGTCGAGGGCGCTGGTGGCTTCGTCGAGCAGCAGCAGCGGCGGGTTCTTGAGCAGGGCGCGCGCGATCGCGATGCGCTGCCGCTGGCCGCCCGACAGGCGCACGCCGCGCTCGCCCAGGAAGGACTCGTAGCCTTCCGGCAGGCGCTCGATGAATTCGTGGGCGGCGGCCATCTTCGCGGCCGCGAACACTTCGGCGTCGCTGGCGTCCGGGCGGCCGTAGCGGATGTTCTCGAGCGCGTTGGCCGAGAAGATCACCGTATCCTGGGGCACGATGCCGATCGCACTGCGCAAGGTGTGCAGTTCCAGGTCGCGGATGTCGACGCCGTCCAGGCGGATGCTGCCGGCTTGCGGATCGTAGAAGCGCAGCAGCAGCTGGAACAGGGTTGTCTTGCCGGCGCCGGAGGGGCCGACCACGGCCACCGTCTCGCCGGCGCGGATGTCCAGGTTCAGGTGCGACAGCGCCGCGCTCTCGGGGCGCGAGGGATAGGCGAAGGTGACGTCGGCCAGGCTCAGGCGGGCGCCGTTGGCGGTGCGCGCCGGCAGCGGGCTGGGATGGGCCGGGTTCTGGATGTCGGAACGGGCCGCCAGCAGCTCCAGCAGGCGCTCGGTGGCGCCGGCCGCGCGCTGGGCGTCGCCCATCACTTCCGACAGCGCGCCCACCGAGCCGGCCACCATCGCGGCGTACAGGATGAACTGGCCCAGGTCGCCGCTGGTCATGGTTCCTTGCAGGACGGCGTGGGCGCCCAGCCACAGCACGAAGACGATGGCGCCGAACACCAGCAGGATCGCCAGCATGGTAAGGGTGGCGCGCGCGCGGATGCGGCGGATCGCGGTGCCGAAGGCGTCTTCCACCGAGGCCCCGAAGCGCTTGGCTTCCTGGGCTTCGTGGGTGAAGGCCTGCACGGTCGGCATGGCGTTGAGGATCTCGCCGGCCAGGGCCGAGGCGTCGGCGATGCGGTCCTGGGAATCGCGCGAGAGCTTGCGCACGCGGCGGCCGAACATCACGATCGGCAGCACCACCAGGACCATGAGCCCGAGGATGATGCTGGTCAGCTTGGGACTGGTCACGAACAGCATCACCAGGCCGCCGGCGAACAGCAGGGTGTTGCGCAGCGCCAGCGAGATGCTGGTGCCGACCACGGTCTGGATCAGCGTGGTGTCGGTGGTCAGGCGCGACAGCACCTCGCCGGTGCGGGTGGTCTCGAAGAATTCGGGGCTTTGCTGCACCACGTGGCGGTACACGGCGCTGCGGATGTCGGCGGTGACGCGTTCGCCCAGCCACGAGACGGTGAAGAAGCGCGCGGCGGTGGCGACGGCCAGCAGCGCGGCCAGCCCGAACAGGGCCAGGAAGGTGGCGTCGACGTGTTCGATATTGCTGCTGCCCCCGCTGCCGGCGATGGCGGGCGCGAAGCCCAGGTCGATCATCTGCTTGAAGGCGGCGGGAATGGCCAGGGTGGCGCCGGCTGCGAACAGCAGCGCGATGCCGGCCAGGATGAACTGGCGGCGGTAGGGACGCAGGAAGGGCAGCAGGCCCTTGAGCGTGGCCAGGCTGCCTTTGCGGGACGGGTCGGAATCCGGATTACTGGTGGAACGCTTGGTCATCGTGTCGCTTATTGTTCTCTCAGGTTACAACTTCATCGGCTGCACATAGCCGGTCATCTCCAGGTAGCCCCGCCCCATGCGCTTGCCGTCGCGCAGGATCGTGACCGCGCCTTCCCAGTAGACCGCGCCGGTCGAACGGCGCGAGTCGAGTTCCTGGTCCGGCTGCAGGGGAAGGATCTGCCAGCGGAGCGGCCCGGTCGCCACCAGGGTGCCGATCGGGTACTCCGCCTGGGTGCGGGGCGATTTCCAGCGCGTCTGCGGGGTGAAACTGACCTCGTCGGGCGCGTAGCGCGTCACTTTTCCCGACGCCTCGCGCACGGTCGCGTGCGCCCATAGTTTACCACCTCCCTTGGCGCGGATCTGGAAAGCCATCAGGGCGCCGCCGCCGTCGAGGTTGGCGCCGATCCAGTCCCAGCCCGAAGCGTCCGGCATCAGGGCTTCGCTCGACCATTCGTGATCGAGCCAGGCGCTCCCTTTGACCGCCACCGGCGCCATGCCGGCGCGGCCGGCAGTGCCGCTGACTTCCAGGTGGGGTTCGCTGTAGTAGTAGCTCGCATGCCGGGGGCTCGGACCCTTGCGCGAATAGCCGCCTTCGCCCTGGACCAGCACCGGCTGGGTGGGGCGCAGGCGCAGCTCCAGGTTGAGTTCTCCGGAGCGGATGGTGACGCGGTAGCCGCCTGCGGCGTCGCGCACCATGCGCCAGTCGTCCAGCTTGAGGTCGGTGTTGCCGGTGCGCGCCCAGGCCAGCCCGAAGCCTTCGCGCGCGCTGCGCTGGTCGTGCACCAGGCGGCCGACCGAGGGATCGGACAGGGCGGCATGGCCGATTACCAGCTGGCGCGGGGCGAAGGCGCTGGGATTGTTCGGATCGTGCTCGGTACGGCTGCGGAAGAAGGTCACCTGGAAGCCGAGCGGCTTGCGTTCGGGCGTCTCGAGCCAGCCGGTGACATACCACCACTCGGTGCGGAATTCCGGGTGCGCCCCGTAGTCGCGCGGGAAGGACAGCGCGCTGCCCGGCGTGACGGCGGCGAAGTTCGGCGGGGCGGCGTGGCAGAGCTGGGCCAGGAACAGCATCAGAACAAGGGTGAAGCGCATTTACCAGTCCTCCCTGACTGCGCGCACCGGACCTGCCGAGAGCGCATAACGGCCCGACACCAGCGCGGTGGCGACCGAGGCGGCGACCAGCACGGCAGCGACGCTACCCAGCAGCGGCCAGGGCAGGTGCAGTTGCATGGTCCAATGGAACGATTGCGGATTGACGACGTAGACCAGGATCAGGCTGATCACCAAACCGAGTGCGAAACCGGCGGCCACGCCGAGCATCGTCAGCAGGCCGCCTTCGAAGGCGAGCAGCTTGTACACCTGGCCGCGCGTGACGCCGACGTGGCGCAGCATGCCGAATTCGCGCGCCCGCGCCAGGGTCTGGGCCGAGAAGCTGGCGGCCACGCCGGACAGGCCGATGGCGATCGCGATGGCTTCCAGCAGGTAGGTGACGGCGAAGCTGCGGTCGAAGATCCTGAGGCTCATCTCGCGAATGTCGCCGGGTCGCATCATCTGCAGGAAGGCGCCGAAAGGCAGGGCGCGCACCCCCTGCTCGAGCTGGTCGACAGAAGCGCCGCGCGCGGCCCACAGGGCGGCGTCGGTCACCTCGCCTTCGCCGGTGAGCGCGCGGTAGTCGCCCAAACGCATCACGATGGAACCCGACTGGTTGGCATAGTCGCGCCAGACCCCGGCCACGAAGAACTCCACCGTGGCCCCGCCCAGCGGCACGCGCAGCGTCCCAGCGACGCGGGCTCCGTACAGGTCGAGCATGGCCTCGGAGACCCAGGCGGGGCGCGCGCCGGCCGGCGCGGTGGCGGAATCGCCGACCAGGTAGAGCAGCCGGCCCGGATCGCGGGCATCGATGTCGCGCGCGATCACGACCACCGGCGGGCGCGCCGGGTCGAGCGTGACGCGCCGGGTGCGCAGGAACTGGGCCTGGGCCACGCCCGGCGCGGCGGCCAGGGCGGCCTGCTGTGCGGGACTCAGGAAGCCCGTGTTGCCGCCTGCGGCGGTGCGCACGTAGAGGTCGGCCGGCAGGATGTGGCCCATCCAGTCGTCGACCGACACGCGGAAGCTGGCTACCATGATGCCCATGGCGACCATCAGGCTGAAGCTGGCGAGCACGCCGCCCAGGGCGATCGAGGCCTGGCCGGGCGCGTTGGCCAGGCGGGCAAGCGAGAGCGTCAACACGGGCGGTGCACTGGGCCTGCGCACGACAAGGCGTTCCAGCACGCGGAAAGTCACGGCGGCAAAGCGCGGCATCAGGCCGATGCCGCCGATCAGCAGCAGCGCGATGGCGAAGTAGCCGAACAGCGGCAGTTCGAATACCGGCGGCGCGAAGGCGAAAGCGGCCGCCAGCAGCAGGCACAGGACCGAGGGCCAGACACGCGCCAGCCTGGATAGCGCGCCTTCGTCGGCGCCCGACTTGATGGCGACCGCGGGACGGGCGCGCGCCGCTTCCAGCGCCGGCATGGCGCAGCCCAGCAGGGCGACGCCGAGGCCGAGGGCGAAGAAGACGAAGGCCGCGACGGGCGTAAACTGCACTTGCGGCCGGATGCCGGGGAAGTAGCCGGCGCCCAGGTCGCCGCCGAAGTAATGCAGGGCCGCGGCGGCCAGTCCGTAGCCGGCGGCCACGCCCAGCAGGGCCCCGGCGACGCCCAGGCTGCCGCCTTCGAGCAGCACCTGGCGCAGCAACTGTCCGCGCGCCAAGCCCAGCACGCGCAGCAGCGCGAACTGGCTGCGCCGCCGCATCACCGACAGGGCCTGGGTCGAGAACACCAGGAACGCGCCGGTGAACAGGGCGACCAGGGCCAGCACGGTCAGGTTGACGCGGTAGGCGCGGCTCATGTTGTCGGTGCGGCTGGCCTGGTTCTCGTCGTTCGGCTGGCCGACCGTGTAGCGGTTCGGGAAGTCGCGGTCCAGCTCCGCCGCGAGCTGCCGCTGGAAGGCGGCGCGGTCGACGCCGTCGCGCAGTTTCAGGTCCACGCGCGAGAGCTGGCCCAGACGCTGGAAGCGCCACTGCAGGGCGCCGATGTCCATGACCGCGATGCGCTGGCCGGCGCGGGCGCGCTGGATCGGGCCAGCCACGCGCAAGGCCAGGTCGCCGGTGCCGGCGCGCAGGGTGAGCATATCGCCCGTCTTGAGGCCCAGCCAGGCCTGTGCGGCGGGCGACAGGAATACGGCGTCGTCGGCCAGCACGTCGGTCACGCGGCCTTCCGAGGCCACGCCCACCAGGTCGGGAGCGATGAAGCCGGCCCGGAAGGCGTCGATGCCGATGATGCGCAAGGCGCCTTCGCGGCCGGCGATGCCGGCAGAGACTTCGAGTACGGGAGACGCCACCGCCACCAGCGGATGGCTCGCCAGGCGCGGATAGACGGCTTCGTCGAACAGGGGTTCGCGGCCCGCCACCTGGATGTCGGCCTGGCCGGACAGGCTCTTGACGGCGGCGGAGAATTCGTTGAACGCGGCGGCGTTGATGAGGTGGATGGCGAAACCCATCGCCACCCCGACGGCAATCGCGGCCACCGCCACCAGCGCGCGCACCGGATGGGCGCGCCATTCGCCGAGCAGCAGCCAGCGTGACAGGATCGTCAGGCCGGGCATTCCACCGCCAGGGCCTCGGCCTGGCGCCGCGCCTTGATGCGCGCCGCCTCCAGGGCCGCGCCGGTGCTGCGCCGCGCGTCTTCCTCGGCCCACCACCGCTGATTGAGACGGAGCTTGTCGCAGCGGCGGCGCATGCTAGCGGCTTCGCGGCGCGCGCGTACCGCCTCGCGCTCCTCACGCAGTTCCCTGGTCACGCGCGCCTTCTCAAGTTCCAGCAAGGCGGCGCGGTCCCGCTCCAGGCGCGCCGAAGCGTCGGGATCGGGCGCGGGCGCTTCCGGCACCGCCAGCACGCTCGCCGCATGGCCGCAAGGCCGGTCGCCATAACTGATCCGGCCGCCTTCGCTGCATTTGTAGACGGGGTCCGCCGCCGCGGCGTGGCACACGATGCAGGCGGTCAGGATGGGTAGGTGTCGCAACATGTCGCTCTCCTGGTCAAAGAATTTTGCCAGGGTTCATAATGCCGAGCGGGTCCAGCGCGGCTTTGACGGCACGCATCATGTCCAGTTCGACCGGCGACTTGGTGCGCGCCAGTTCCTCGCGCTTGAGCGCGCCGATGCCGTGTTCCGCCGAGATCGAGCCCCCGAAGCTGGCCACGCTGTCGTGCACGATGCGGTTGACCACGTCCTGGTGCTGGAGGAAGGCGTCGTGGCCGCTGCCGCCCGGAGGCGCCACGTTGTAGTGCAGGTTGCCGTCGCCCAGGTGGCCGAAGGTGACCAGCTGGCAGCCCGGGAAGGCCTGCAGCAGGGCCGCGTCGGTGCGCGCGATGAAGTCCGGGATGCTCGACACCGGCAGCGAGATGTCGTGCTTGATGTTCTTGCCGGCCGCCGCCTGGGCCAGCGGAATGTGCTCGCGCAGTTGCCACAGGCCGAGGGTCTGGGCGCCGGACGTCGCCAGCACCGCGTCGCGCGCGACGCCGCTGTCGAGGGCGGCCCCGACGCTCGATTCCAGCAGCGCGGCTGCATGGTCTTCCGACTCGTTGCTCGACAGTTCCACCAGCGCGTACTGCGGGTAGCGCGCCGCGAAGGGATGGCGCAGCTTGGGAAAATGGGTCTCGACCAGCTGCAGGCAGAAGTCCGACATCAGTTCGAAGCCTGTCAGCGCGGCCCCGCACTGGTCCTGCAGCAGGCCGAGCAAGGTCAGCGCGTGGCGCGGCGATTCGAGCGCGACCAGGGCGCTGAGCGCCGCCTTCGGCTGGGGGTAGAGCTTGAGCACGGCGGCCGTGATGACGCCCAGCGTGCCTTCGGCGCCGATGAACAGGTCGCGCAGGTCGTAGCCGGTATTGTCCTTGCGCAGGCCGCGCAAGCCGTTCCAGATCTCGCCCTGGGCCGTGACCACTTCCAGGCCCAGGCACAGTTCGCGCGTGTTCCCGTAGCGCAGGACGGCGGTGCCGCCGGCATTGGTCGCCAGGTTGCCGCCGATGGTGCAGCTGCCTTCGGCCGCCAGCGACAAGGGGAAGAGCATGCCGGCATTCGAGGCCGCCTGCTGGACGTCGTAGAGGATGCAGCCGGCTTCCACGGTCATGGTGCGGTTGGCGGCATCGACGGCGCGCACGCGGTTCAGGCGCCGCAGGGAGAGCACGATGGCCGATCCGCTGGCGTCCGGCACGCTGCCCAGCACCAGGCCGGTGCGCCCGCCCTGCGGCACGACCGGCGTGCGGCTGGCGGCGCAGGCGCGCACCACGGCGGCGACTTCCTCGGTGTTCGCGGGCAGCGCCACGGCGCGGGGGGGGGGGGGGGGGCGGCCGCGCCAGTCGGTAAGAAAGGGCGCCATGTCGGCCTGCTCGCCGAAGACGTGGGCGTCGCCGACGATGGCGCGGCATTGCGCCAGCAGCGCATCAGTCATGCGGCACTTTGACCTTGTCGAGCAATTCCTTGGCCAGGCGCCGGGCTTCCTTCTTGAACGGGTGCAGGTAGAGCAGGGCGCAGGCGAAGTACACCAGCACCAGCGCCACCTCGCCCATGGCCATGATGCGCGAGGCTTCGAGCTGGTCGGCCCAGGCGCGCACGGCGCCTTCGGCGAAGTACACGAGGATCATCATCGACGACCATTGCAGGGTGTACAGGTCGCGCTTGATGACCCCGCGCAGCGGCAGCAGCAGCGGCAGGGCCTTCAGCGCCAGCAGCCAGCTGCCCGGCTGCAGGGGCGCCACGACGACTTCCCAGGCCACCAGCCAGCCGATCAGCCAGATCAGGCTGGCGATGGCGCCGGTATGGAAGAGTTTTGCGGTATTCATTCAGCGCGTTCCATGCAGTTTGACGGCGGCCTCGGCGAGGCGCCGCCCGAGCGCGACCGAGAGGCTGCGCTCGTCCTCGGTCAGCGCGCGCTTGCCGTCGACGCCGGCCCAGTGGGTCGCGCCGTAGGGGCTGCCGCCGCTGGCGGTGTTCATCAGTTCCGGATGGGTGTAGGGCAAGCCCATCACCAGCATACCGTGGTGCAACAACGGGATCATCATCGAGAGCAGGGTCGCCTCCTGGCCGCCGTGCAGGCTGCCGGTGGAGGTGAACACGACCGCCGGCTTGCCGGACAGCGTGCCGTTGACCCATTCGGTGGCGGTACCGTCGAGGAAGTATTTCATCGCCGAGGCCATGTTGCCGAAGCGGGTGGGGGAACCCAGCGCCAGCCCGGCGCAGTCGGCCAGGTCCTCGAGTTCGACATAGGGCGCGCCGTTCGCCGGAATGTCCGGCTCGGTGGCTTCGGCCACGGTGGAGACCGCGGGCACGGTGCGCAGGCGTGCCTCGGCGCCAGGGATGCTGTCGATGCCCTGGGCGATCAGTTCGGCCAGCTTGCGCGTGGCCCCATGGCGCGAGTAGTACAACACGAGGATGGTCAGGTTCCGGTTCATCGTTGGTATTATAGAATGCTTTGCTGAAATATCACCCCGCACACAGACCAGCGACTATGCTTTCCAGGACCGTCCACCATCTTTCACGAACCACCAGCGGGATGTTCAACGTCAGCGTCGATCGCGTGCGCGGCCTGACCTGGGCGGAGGCGCGCGACCTGGTGCGCTTCGCGCGCCGGCGCCTGACCGAGGAAAAGCTGCCCCAGGTGGCGGGCAGCCTGACCTTCACCACCACCCTGGCCCTGGTACCGCTGCTCACAATCGTCCTGGCCATTTTTACCACGTTTCCGGTCTTCGGTCAGTTGCGCACAGCCCTCGATACCTGGTTCGTGCAGACCCTGATGCCCAAGGCCATCGCCAGCACCATCAGTTCCAACCTGACCCAGTTCGCCAGCAAGGCCAAGGGCCTGTCGGTGGTGGGCGCCGTGGCCCTGCTGTTCACCACGGCGGCGATGATGGGCATGATCGAACGCGCCTTCAACCAGATATGGGGCGTGCGCCGGCCGCGCAAGCTGTCCCAGCGCATCCTGATCTACTGGGCGCTGGTGTCGCTGGGCCCGATGCTGTTCGGCCTGTCGCTGACCGCCACTTCGCAGCTGTTCAGCGTGACCAAGGCCGTGCCTTTCGTCGGCGCGCTGTTCTATACCCTGGTGTCGGTGGCCTTGACGACCGGCGCTTACACCTTGCTCTACATCACAGTGCCGAACCGCTCGGTCGACTGGCGCGACGCCGTCTGGGGCGGGCTGGCCGCGGCGATCGCCTTCGAAGTCGCCAAGCGCGTCTTCGCCCTGTTCATCAGCAAGTTCCCGACCTACGCCATCATCTACGGCGCGCTGGCGGCCTTGCCGCTGTTCCTGATCTGGATGTACGTGTCCTGGCTGATCACCCTGGTCGGCGCTGTCCTGACGGCGGCGCTGCCGGTGGTCAAGTACGAACGCTGGTGGTACCAGCCGGCGCCCGGCAGCGCCTTTGTCGACGCCATGGCGGTGCTGAAGGTGCTGTACGGCAGCTCTCAGGTGACCGGCACGGCCCTGGTGTCGAGTGCGACGATCCGCGCGCATACGCGGATCGGCTACGACGAGATGGGCATGCTGCTGGAGAAGATGGTGGCGGCCGGCTGGGTCGGGCGGGTACAGGACGACCTGTCTGCCCGCACGCGCTGGGGACGTGGGGTGCGCGAGAACGCGGACAACTGGGTGCTCCTGATCGATCCGTGCAAGCTGCGCGTGGCCGATGTCTACCGCCTGTTCGTGTTCGACCACAGCGGCGCCGAGGCGGTCAAGCGCGACGAACCCCAGCCGGATACGCCGCTGGCGGTCGATACCGTGCAGCTCGCCCGGCAGGTGGAACAGGCCGTCGAACAGGGCCTGGACCAGACCCTGGACCAGCACTTCCAGGCAACTACCAGCTGAGCTTGCCTGTCAGCATCTGCCAGTACATCACCCAGTCGGCCCGGAACGAATACCAGGGGTAGTCGAAGGTGGCCGGCCGGTTCTTTTCGAAGAAGAAATGGCCGATCCAGGCCCCGCCGTAGCCGGAGACGAAGGCGAACAGCAGCCACCACCAGTTCATGCTGTCGATGAACTGGGCGATGGCCGCGATCGCCGACGAGGTGCCGAAGAAATGCGCCCGCCTGCAGCGCCGGTCTTCGTGCTGGCTCAGGTAGTAGGGATAGAACTCCGCGAAGCTGGCGAAGCGTGCGCGTGCAGGGGCGGTCATGGCGGGGTCTCCTCGTTCCTTTTCAGGTCGCGTAGGCGGAGGCCGCAAACCCGGCGAGTGCGTCCAGCACCGCATCGGGCGCTTCGGTCATCAGGGAGTGGCCGGCTTCCACGGTGACGATTTTGCCATGCTTGACTGCGCCGGTCAGCAGTTTCGCGGAACGCGCCGGCGTCATCATGTCCTTGCTGCCCAGGATGAACAGGGCCGGGCAGGCGATGCCGGCGGCCGCCGCTTCGCCGTTGGCGTAGTTGTTGCAGGCGGCGAAGTCCGTGTAGAAAAGCTGCTCGGGGTTGCGCGCCGACATGCGCTGCATCAGGCGGCGCGCGCCGCCCATCACCGAGAAGCCGGGGCCGGGGCAGGATGGCTTGTGCGCCATCGACGAGTGCGAAAAGATGTTGACCATGTCGATCGCCGCCTCCTCGTTGCTGCGCGAAGTTTCGAGCAGGGCCTCGGACACCTTCATCGGATAGGCCGTGCCCAGCAGGGCCAGGCCGGCGGCCTTTGCCGGCGCACGGTGCGCCGCTTCCAGCGCGATCAGCGAACCCATGCTGTGGCCGCCCAGGATGGCCCGCTGCACGCCGGCGGCGTCGAGGAGGGCCAGCAGCCAGTCGGCCATGGCCTCCACGCTGGTCAGGGCCGGGCCGGCGCTGCGGCCGTGGCCGGGGAGGTCCGGGACCAGCACCGCGTGGCCGTGGTGGGCCAGGTAGCGGCTCTGCAGTCCCCACACGGAATGGTCGTTCTGGGCGCCGTGCACCAGAACGATGGCGGGCAGGGCGGCATCGAACACCTTGCCGCCGGTGTAGCAGTAGGCCTGCTTGCCTTGTACGTCGAGCAGCATCTCAGGCTCCTTTCTGGGCCAGCTTCAGGCCGCGCTTGAGGTCTTCGATCAGGTCGGCCGGATCTTCCAGGCCCACCGACAGGCGCATCGTCCCCTCGGTGATGCCGGAGGCGGCCAGCTGTTCGGCCGGCACGCGGAAGTGGGTGGTGGAAGCCGGATGGATGACCAGCGACTTGGCGTCGCCCACGTTGGCCAGGTGCGAGAACAGCTGCAGGCCGTCCGCGAAACGGCGGCCAGCGGCGCGGTCGCCCTTCAGGTTGAAGGTGAACACGGCGCCGCAACCTTTCGGCAGCAGGCGCTGGGCCAGCGCGTGGTCCGGGTGGCTGTCGAGCTCGGGATACGACACCGACTCGACCATCGGGTGCGACAGCAGGAACTCGACCACGCGGCGGGTGTTGGCGACATGGCGGTCCATGCGCAGGCCCAGGGTCTCGATGCCCTGCAGGATGGCGAAGGCGTTGTGCGGGCTCATGGCCGCGCCGAAGTCGCGCAGGCCCTCCCGGCGCGCGCGCAGGGCGAAGGCGCCGACCGTCGATTCCTCGGCGAACACCATGCCGTGGAAACCGTCATAGGGTTCGCACAGCTCCGGGAAGCGTCCGCTGCGCTCGTGCGCGGCTTGCCAGTCGAAGGTGCCGCCATCCACCAGCAATCCGCCGATGGCGGTGCCGTGGCCGCACAGGAACTTGGTAGCGGAGTGGAACAGCAGGTCGGCGCCCAGGTCGAAGGGGCGCTGCAAATAAGGCGTGGTGAAGGTCGCATCGACCATCAGCGGCAGGTCGTGCTCGTGGGCGATGGCGGCAATCGCCGGGATGTCGAGCACGTCAAGGCCCGGGTTGCCCAGGGTTTCGCCGAACAGGATCCTGGTAGTTGGCCGGATCGCGGCGCGCCAGGCGTCCAGGTCGCGCGGATCGACGAAGGTGGTCTCGATGCCGAAGCGTTTCAGGGTGTAGGACAGCAGGTTGTGCGAGCCGCCGTACAGGGCGCGCGAGGCGACGATGTGCGATCCGGCGCCGGCGATGGTCGCCAGGCCCAGGTGCATCGCGGCCTGGCCGCTGGCCGTGGCGATGCCCGCCACGCCGCCTTCGAGCGCGGCGATGCGCTCTTCCAGCACGGCATTGGTCGGATTCGAGATGCGCGAATAAACATGGCCGGCGCGCTCCATGTTGAACAGCGCCGCGGCATGGTCGGAGTCGCGGAAGGCGAACGAGGACGTGAAGTGGATCGGGGTGGCACGCGCGCCGGTGGCCGGGTCGGCCGTGGCGCCCGCGTGCAGGGAGAGGGTGTCGAAACCAGGATATTGGGGACCGCGCGGACCGCTCATCGCTTGAACTCATCGGGAGTGAAGATGGCGGGCATCCTAGCATTTATTTAATTTTGCGCAACTAGTTGTCTATGCGTGCTGGCGCTTCGCTGGATTTTTTGACTGGCATCAGCTACAGTCGGAGTTATGCCTTATACAAAAGTATCTTCTAGCGCTCTTCTCAACGAAACCGGGGTGGCCAACATGAAAGTCTCCGAGATCCTGCAGGTCAAGGGTGAGGTCCTGTACACCGTAGCGCCCGACACGCCGCTGGTCGACGCGGCAACCACGATGTCCGAGAAGGACATCGGTTCGCTGGTCGTGATGGAATACGGCGATCTGGTCGGCATGCTGACCTTCCGCGAAGTGATCAAGGCGCTGCGCGAAAACGGCGGCTCCCTGGGCGCGGGCACCGTGCGCAGGCACATGGACGACAGCCCGATCACCGTCACGCCGGACACCGAAGTCAACGAGGTGCGCCGCATCATGCTGGAGAAGCATGCGCGCTACCTGCCGGTGATGAATGCCCGCACCCTGCTGGGCGTGATCTCGTTCTACGACGTGGCCAAGGCCGTGCTGGAAGCCCAGAGCTTCGAGAACCGCATGCTCAAGGCCTACATCCGCGACTGGCCGGCCGAAGAAACCGCCACGGATTAAGCGTCGAGCTCGGGTTGGCGGCTGTGCCGCCGGTCCTGTATCAAGCAGCGCGATTCGGCGCCTGCTGTTTCAGCCATGCCTGGAGATCTTCCGGGCTGAGCGGCCGCGAGAACAGGTAACCCTGCGCCAACGGGCACCCCAGCTGGCGCAGGATCTGCGCCTGGCGCTCGTCCTCCACCCCTTCCGCGATCACCGACAAGCCCAGGTTGCGTCCCAGCTGCACCACCATCTCGGCGATGCTGCTGCCGCGCGCCGAGCCCGTGATCTCGGTGACGAAGGCGCGGTCGATCTTGAGCCGGTCCACCTGCAGGCGCTGCAGGTGCGACAGGGACGAGAAGCCGGTGCCGAAATCGTCGATCGCGATCGACACCCCGGTGCGCTTGACCTGGGCCAGCTTTTCCACCAGCAGGGCCGGTTCTTCCATGGCCATCGATTCCGTGATCTCGAGTTCGATGAACTCGGGCGGCGCGCCGGTATCCTCCAGAGCGCGGCCCAGCATCTCGAGGAAGTGCGGATGGCGGAACTGGACCTGGGACACGTTCACCGACATCGTGAAGTCCAGGTGCCCGGCCTGGCGCAGGCGCATCAGCTCCGCGCAGGCCTGGCGCAGCACCCATTCCCCGATCTCGACGATCAGGCCGGAATATTCGGCGATCGGAATGAAACGGTCCGGCGGCACCAGGCGGCCGTCATCAAGCCGCCAGCGCAGCAGCGCCTCGGCGCCGAAGGGGCGGTTGGCGCCCAGGTCGACCTGGGGCTGGTAGGCCAGGAACAGCTGGCCGTGCTGGAAGCCGCTGCGCAGCGCGTGCATCATGCGCACCCGCTCGCGGATCTCGACCCCCATGCTGCGCGAGAAATAGAAATGGCCGGCGCGCTGCTGCGACTTGGCGCGCTTGAGGGCGATGTCGGCATCCTTGAGCGCGTCCGCGCCGCTGCCGTCATGCTCGCCCAGGCGCACCAGGCCCAGGGTGGCCGACACCTGCACGTCCTGGCCGTCGATCTGGAAGGGTTCGCGGAACAGTGCCTGGATCGGCGCCGGCTGGACCGCCGCGGCGTCGCCCAGCACGCAGAAGATGTCGCCGCCGATGCGCGCCACCTGCAGCCCCGCGTCCAGGCGCGATTTCAGGCGCCGCCCGACCGCGACCAGCAGCAGGTCGCCGAACAGGTGGCCGAGCGCGTCGTTGATTTCCGCAAAGTGGTCGAGGTCGACCAGGGCCAGGATCGCCTGGCCCCGTTCCGGCGCGGCCAGGGTGGCGTCGATCAGCTCCACCATGCGGGTGCGGTTGGGCAGGCAGGTGAGGGGATCGTGGAAGGCGGCCTGGTTCAGGCGGCTCACCAGTTCGACGTTGTCGAGACTGACCGCCACCAGGCCGGCGAAGACCTGCAGCAGGCGCTGCTCGGTGTCGCCGATGCTGCGGTCGAGCGGCACGCAGGCCACGAAATCGCGCCCCGTCTTGCCGGGGAAGTACAGGGTCAGCAGGCCGTCGTCGACCATGCCGCGGCGCGTGACCATGGTGCGTTCGATGGCGAGGGCCAGGTGGCCGCCGCGCTGTCCGCCGAGCTCGCGGCCGTCGAGGTGGCGGCAGGCGCCGCTCGCGGCCACCGCGTGCAGCACGTCGGGGTGGGCATGGCCGGTTTCGCGCACGCACAGCACGCCTTCCGGCGGCTGGCCGAGCAGGCGCCCGAGCTGCTCGAGGATGCCGACCGCGACGTCGCGCACGCCGTGCAGCGCCATCAGCTCGGCGCCGGCGGCGACGATGCGCTCCAGCCCCAGGCGGTTCTCGTCCAGCGCGCGGATCTGCTGGTAGGAGCGGATCGCGGCCGCGACCGTCGTGTACAGCTTGGTGCGGGTCAGCTCGGACTTGGTGCGGTAATCGTTGATGTCGTAGCCGCGGATGGCGTCCATCTCGGGTGCGTAGCCGGGCTGGCCGGTGCGCAGGATGATGCGGACATCCGTCAGGCCGAGTTCGTGGCGGATGCGGCGCACCAGCGCCAGGCCGGCGTCGGCGCTTTCCATCACCACGTCGAGCAGCACGACGGCGATGTCGGGTTCGCGGCGCAGCAATTCGAAGGCCTCGGCCGCCGAATAGGCGTGCAGGAAGCTCAGCGGCCGGCCCTGCATCTCCACATTGTCCAGCGCGAAGGTCGTGGTCGAGTGCACGTCGGCATCGTCGTCCACCACCAGGATGCGCCAGGCGGCACGGGGAGCGCTTGCCGAACCGTCGTCCGCCTCGTCGGCGAAAACGAGGTCGTCATGGCTCATGGGCACGTCCTTCAAGGCGCCCGAAGGCGTCATCGATGCGGGCATGTATTACTTCTCCAGGTTGCTCGGCATGTGATCGGGCCAGTATAAAGGTAATTTCCCACAAGAAAATCACCAATTCCCCCATCTGCATAAAATATATCCCAAAAGCAACGAGTTTTACGGCAAGGCAACATGAAGGGGTGGCCTACGGCTTGTCTGGCGTACTGGTAAAATGGTCTTTCGACCAATCCCTTTGAGAAGAAGTACACCATGTCCGGCAACTCATTTGGCAAGCTGTTTTCCGTAACCACTTTCGGCGAGTCGCACGGCCCGGCCATCGGCTGCGTCATCGACGGCTGCCCGCCCGGCCTGGCCTTGAGCGAAGCCGACATCCAGCCCGAGCTGGACCGCCGCAAGCCCGGCACCTCGCGCCACGTGACCCAGCGCCAGGAAGCCGACCGTGTCCAGATCCTGTCGGGCGTGTACGAGGGCGTGACCACCGGCACCCCGATCGCCTTGCTGATCCAGAACGAGGACCAGCGCAGCAAGGATTACGGCAATATCGCCGAGAGTTTCCGTCCAGGTCACGCAGATTACACCTATTGGCACAAATACGGCGTGCGCGACCCGCGCGGCGGCGGCCGTTCCTCGGCGCGCCTGACGGCTCCGGTGGTGGGCGCGGGCGCGGTGGCCAAGAAATGGCTGCGCGAAATGTACGGCACCGAGTTCTTTGGCTGCATGAGCGCGCTGGGCGATATCGCGGTGCCCTTCGAATCCTTCGAGCACGTGCATGCGAATCCTTTCTTCGCGGCGACGTCCGACGCGGACCTGATCGCACGCATGGAAGCCGCCATGGACGAACTGCGCCGCGCCGGCGATTCGATCGGCGCGCGCATCGACGTGGTGGCGCGCAAGGTGCCGGTGGGCCTGGGCCAGCCGATCTACGACAAACTCGACGCCGACATCGCCTACGCGATGATGGGGATTAACGCGGTCAAGGGCGTGGAAATCGGGGCGGGCTTCGGCTCGGTGGCGCAGAAGGGTTCGGAGCACGGCGACGAGCTGACGCCGGAAGGCTTCGTGGGGAACAACGCCGGCGGCGTGCTGGGCGGGATCTCGACGGGGCAGGACATCACGGTGTCGATCGCGATCAAGCCGACCTCATCGATCCGCACGCCGCGGCGCTCGATTGACAAGCAGGGCAATCCGGTGATGGTGGAAACCTTCGGGCGCCACGATCCCTGCGTGGGGATCCGTGCGACGCCGATCGCGGAGGCGATGCTGGCGCTGGTGCTGATCGATCATGCGCTCATGAATCGGGCGCAGTGCGGGGATGTGCGGGTTTCGACGCCCAAGCTGGGCTAAGCTTGCGGCGGCTCACCGAACTTGGGTTGCGGCCAAGGGGGACGCCGAGTTGCAAGCGTCGCGCGATTAAACCCGCGTAGCAATCGCCTCCAGCTGATGCCGCCGCTCCACGGTGCGCACCACCAGCCCGCGCAAATCGTTCAGCAGCGAAAACTCCGTCTGGCTCAGGATCACCGACGGGAAGCTGTCGTCCCAGTCCCCGTAGATGAAGCCCGCCGGCTGCCCGTGCGCGCACAGCGGGATCACCACGAAGCAGCGCGCCTCGGACAGGGTGCCTTTCCACCAGCCCGGCAGCTTGGCCGCGAACTTGGCGTCGCGCGCGTTCTCGATGAAGATCACGCGGTCGCTCCCGAGCGCCGCATGGAAGACGTTCGGCTCGTAGACGTCGTCGAACGCCAGGTTCGGCAGCAGCGCCTTGGCATCCTCGCCGAAGCCGATGCGCGCCGAGTACTTGCCGTCGCGGCGGTTGCGCAGGAAGGCGAAGGAACGGCTGAAGGACAGGCCGTTGTGCATCGTCTCCAGCGCCATCGAAATCATCTGGCCGGCGGTGGCGTTCGGGCCGGCGTCGCGCATGTCGGCCACGCCGCTCATCAGGATCTTGTTGCCGGCCATGCGCTTGCGGGTCGCCATGGCTTCCTTGGCGCGCTTTTCCAGCGGCTTGGCCAGCGGCGCGATGGACAGGTCCGAGGCCGCATTCGCCTTGGCCTTGTCGATCGCGCCCAGGATGCCGGTGGGCTCCACGCCCAGCATCGGCGAGAAGCTCTCCGCCAGCGTGGCCACGCGCGCGGCGCCGGCTTCGTCGTCGGCCCACAGGGCGTCGGCGGCGAGGGTCGACATGGTGCCCAGGGCGGCCAGCCACTCGTCGTGGCCGAAGCCTTCGCCGCGCTCGGCCGGTTCGACGCGGCGCATGCCGGCGATCAGGTTGCGCGGCAGGCCCCAGTAGCCGGCGGTGGCGCGGCCGATTTCTTCCAGCGACATGCCGAGCACGGTCACGGCGGCGGTTTCTTCTTTCCCGGCGCCGGCGGCTTCGAGCATCTGGGTCCAGCGCTCCGGCATGTAGAAGGTAATCATCATGCGGCCCAGCGAATGCAGGATCGAGCAGACCACCGCTTCCTCCGGGTCGCGCGTGGCCGCGCTGGCGGCCACCTGCTGGGCCACCATCCCGGCCAGCACCGCCTTTTCCATCTCGATATGGGCGGCTTCGGTGTCCGGAGTGCTGCGGCTGAGTTCCTCGATCAGCTTCAGGCCCAGGGCCAGGTGGCCGATGGCCTCCGTCCCCAGCACCAGCACCGCCTTGGAGACGGTGTTGATGCGCTGGCCGAAGGCCGAGTACATGCTGCTGTTCGCGAGGCGCAGCACCTTCTGGGTGAGCACGGGATCGGACAGCACGGTCTGGGTCATGGAGAACTCGCGCTCGTCCTCGCCGCGCATGGAGGCGAGGATGGCGTTGATCGCCTTGGTAAATCCAGGCATGTCGCCCTGGCGGCGGATACGTTCCCACAGCAGGGCGAGGGTGGCTTCCCCCTTCGGCGAGCGCACGGTGTCGGCTTGTGTCGTCATGGTTTGGCCGTCCGGGTTTCGGAAGGCAGGAGAGCGGTGTAAAGGTTTTCCTTGAGGGCGGCCACGGCCACGTTGGCCGGCATCGGCTTGCCCGTGAGGTAGCCCTGGACGTAATGCACGCCCTGGCCATCGAGCCAGGACAGCTGTTCCTCGGTCTCGACGCCTTCGGCCACGACCGACAGGTCGAGGTGCTTGGCCAGGTCGAGCACGGCGTTGCAGATGGCGGCGTCCTTGGTGGCCTCCGGCAGGTCCTTCACGAAGGCGCGGTCGACCTTGAGGACCGAGATCGGGAAGCGCTTGAGGTAGGCCAGCGAGGAGTAGCCCGTGCCGAAGTCGTCGATCGCGATGCGCGCTTCGCGCTCGGCCATCTTGGCCAGGATCGCTTCGGCGTGCAGCGGGTCGACCATCAGGGTGCCCTCGGTGATCTCGAGCACCAGCTGGCGGCCGGGCGTGCCGGACAAGGCCAGGGCGTCGTCGAGGACCTGCAGGAAGCGGTCGCTGCGGAACTGGCGCGGGCTGATGTTGACCGAGATGTAGAGTTCGCGGCCCGCCACTTCCTGGAACTGGCGGATCTGCATGCAGGCCGCCTTCAGCGCCCAGGCGCCCAGCAGGTTGATCAGGCCGTTGGTTTCTGCGATCGGGATGAAGCGGCCCGGCGGCACCATGCCCAGGGTCGGGTGCTTCCAGCGCATCAGGGTCTCGAAGCCCTCGATGGTGCGGGTGCGGGCGTCGACGATGGGCTGGTAGAACAGCAGGAATTCACCCTCGCGCACGGCGTTGAACATCGCCGCCTCGAGCGAGATGTCGTGTTCAGGCGGGCCCTGGTCGCGCGGGCTGTAGAGCACCGTGCGGGCCTTGCCGGTTTCCTTGGCGCGCGACATCGCGGTGTCGGCCAGGGTCACCAGGCGCACTTCGTCTTCGGCGTGGTCAGGGTAGATCGAGATGCCGATCGAGGCGCCCAGGTAGATCGTGTGGCCGCCCACTTCGAAGGGCGACTGCAGGGTGGCCATCAGGCGGCCGGTGACCAGCTTGATCTGGGCGTCGGTGAAGGTGCCCGGCAGGACCGCGACGAATTCGTCGCCGCCCACGCGGGCCAGGGTGTCGCTGTCGCGCAGGGTGCGGCGCAGGCGGCCGGCGGCCATCTGCAGCACGGCGTCGCCGATCGGGTGGCCCAGGCCGTCGTTGACCTTCTTGAAGCCGTCCAGCCCGATGGTGGCGACCGAGAAGCCCTGGCCGGAACGGCGCGCGTTGGCGATCACCATGCGGATGCGGTCGGACAGCAGGACGCGGTTGGGCAGTTCGGTGAGCGCGTCGTGGGTCGCCATGTGGCGCAGGCGCTCTTCGGTGGCGTGCTGGGCCGACATGTCGCGGCCGATGACCAGGATCGGGGCGTCGTCGCCGGTGTCGAGCAGGGCGATGCGGAGTTCGTACCAGACGTCGCGCTCGCCCAGGCGGAAGCGCGCTTCGACGATGGCGGGAGCGGCGTCGCCGGGACCGATGTTGCCGGCCGCGTTCACCAGGGCGTTGCGCAGCGCCGGCTGGTCGACTTCGTGGACCAGCGACACCAGCGCACGTCCCGCTTCGACTCCGCCAAGGCGTTGCGCACGCGTGCTCGCCGTGCGGATCTGGCCGCCCGACGTGATGCGGAATACGGCGTCGCCGGCGGTCTCCAACAGGCCGTCGAGCAGCCCCGCCGGGAGCGGGGCGCGCGCCGGAGGCTGGGGCACGGCGGAAAAACTGGTGTGCATCGTTAAATAGTTGCCTTCTGATCGCTGGCACGTGCACGACATGCCGTCCAAAACCGTGCAAGTCTACCAAACCTCATGCGACTCTATCACCGAAAGATTCCAAAAGGCATTAAAAAACACAAGCCTTGGCCTCATTGAGCGGAGATTTGCGCTGGAACAGGCGGCTTGCCACGCATGAACGTTTGCGCTAGCCTGCTTGTCGGATAGATAAGCGTACGTACGCCATCATTGTCGCCTATTCTTGCTGAGTAGAAAATGACAGTTGGTGAGTTTGATGCTTACATGCAACATCACTTTAAAAAAAAAAGGGCTCGACGCCTAAGCAACAGTGAGGAGACACTGATGGACACCCGGCTTACGGCTTTCGATACCCATGAGGTATTCAACCAGGCGCCGCCTTTCGTCGGGGCCAACCTGTACGCCTGCGACCCGGCCCTGCAGGAAGGGCTGCGGCGCGAGGGCGGCGGCTTGGCCGCGCCGGCGCTGGAAGCGCTCGGCGCAAGGCTCGGCAGCGCGGAGGCGCAGGAGCTGGCGCGCCTCGCCAATGTGCACGGACCGCGCCTGGTGGCCTACGACCGCAGCGGCACGCGCATCGACGAGGTCGAATTCCATCCGGCCTGGCACCAGCTGATGGGCATGATGATCGGCGCCGGCGCCCATGCGGCCCCCTGGCTGGAGGCCGGACCGGGCGCCCAGGTGGCGCGCGCGGCCCAGTACCTGCTGTTCGGCCAGCTCGAAAACGGGGCCCAGTGCCCGGTCACCATGACCTATGCCTCGGTGCCCGCGCTGCGCCGCCATCCGCGCATCGCGGCCACATGGCTGCCCAAGATCCTGTCGCGCGACTACGATCCCCGTTCGCTGCCGGTCGAGCAGAAGCGCGGCGCCCTGATCGGCATGGGCATGACCGAGAAGCAGGGCGGCACCGACGTGCGAGCCAACACCACCCGCGCCGCGCAGATGCCGCCGTCGGAAGCGCAGGCGCGCTTCGGCGAGGAAGGCGAGGGCGCCTACCGCATCGTCGGCCACAAATGGTTCTTCTCGGTGCCGCAGTCGGACGCCCACCTGATCCTGGCGCAACTGGACGAGGAGGGCAGCGCGGGCCTGTCCTGCTTCTTTGTGCCGCGCTTCCTGCCCGACGGCAGCCGCAATGCGATCCGGGTGCAGCGCCTCAAGGACAAGCTGGGCAACCGCTCGAACGCCTCGTCCGAAGTCGAGTTCCAGGACGCGGTCGGCTGGATGATCGGCCAGCCTGGGCGGGGCATCCCGACCATCCTCGAAATGGGCAGCCACACCCGCCTCGACTGTGTGCTGGGCAGCGCCGGCATCATGCGCGCGGCCCTGTGCCACGCGCTGCATCACGCCCGCGGCCGCGCTGCCTTCGGGCGCAAGCTGGCCGAGCAGCCCCTGATGCAGAACGTGCTGGCCGACCTGGCGCTGGAATCGGAAGCGGCGACGGCCTTCGCGCTGCGCCTGGCGCGCTGCTACGACCAGCTGGACGATCCGCAGCAGGCGCTGCTGGCGCGCATCCTGACCCCGGCCGGCAAGTACTGGATCTGCAAGCGCGGCCCCGTGTTCGGCGCCGAGGCGATGGAAGTCATGGGCGGCAACGGCTATGTCGAAGACGGCCCGCTGGCCAGGCTGTACCGCGAATTCCCGGTGAATTCGATCTGGGAGGGCTCGGGCAACGTCATGTGCCTGGACGTACTGCGCGCGATCGGCAAGTCGCCCTCGGCGGCGCGCGAGGCCCTGGCGGCCGAGCTGATGCCGGCGGCGGGACTGGATGCGCGCTTCGCCGCCTACGCCGGGCGCCTGCTGGACGAGCTGCCGGCCAGGGTGCAGGACGAATTCGGCGCCCGCAAGCTGGCCGAGCGGCTGGTGCTGGCGGTCCAGGGCGCACTGCTGCTGCGCCATGCGCCGCCTTTCGTGGCCGGCGCCTTCGTCACCTCGCGCATTGCGCAGGACGTCGGCGGCGCCTTCGGGCGGCTGCCGGGCGGGACGGACTGCGCGGCGATCCTGGAGCGGGCGCTGCCGGTTTGAAGGCGGCTGGCGGCGGCGCTCCGGCGCACCCGCCACAATTATTTCTTCGACAAAGGGCCGCGCGGCTGGGATAATGCTGCGCACATTGAGCGAACCGCCTCAGCTTTACACCGACCTTCCAAGCCGACCATGAAACAAGACCCGCGTTTTCCGAACCTGTTCATCCTGAACCACCCGCTGATCCAGCACAAGCTGTCGCACATGCGCGAGCACGACACCTCGACCCGCACCTTCCGCGAGCTGCTGCGCGAGATCACGCTCCTGATGGGCTACGAGATCACGCGCGACCTGCCGCTGACCACGCGCCAGATCACCACCCCGCTGGTCACCATCGATGCGCCGGTCATCGCGGGCAAGAAGCTGGCCGTGGTGCCGATCCTGCGCGCCGGCATCGGCATGAGCGACGGCCTGCTGGAACTGGTGCCGTCGGCGCGCGTCGGCCACATCGGCGTGTTCCGCGACCCGGACACCCATGAGCCGGTCGAATACCTGGTGCGCCTGCCGGACGTGACCGACCGTACCTTCATCCTGTGCGACCCGATGGTCGCCACCGGCAATTCGGCGGTGCATGCCGTCGACGTGCTCAAGAAGCGCGGCGTGCCGGACGAGCAGATCCTGTTCCTGGCCCTGGTGGCCGCGCCGGAAGGCATCGCGGTGTTCCAGAAGGCGCATCCGAACGTGAAGGTGTACGTGGCTTCGCTCGACTCGCACCTGAACGACGACGCCTACATCGTGCCGGGCCTGGGCGACGCGGGCGACCGCATCTTCGGCACCAAGTAAGGCGGCAGGGCGAGGCGATGGCGCATCCGGCCGACCAGCAGTTCTTCGCGCGCCTGGCCGCGCTGAACGACAAGTTCGCCAGTACGCTGCCGGGCACGCTGGATCGCCTCGCCATGCTGGCCGGCCAGCTCGACCCGGCCGCGCCGGCCGAGGCGGCCGGCGAACTGCAGGCCATGCTGCACACGGTGGCCGGCTCCGCCGCCACCTTCGGCTACCGCGGCCTGGGCCAGCATGCACGCACCCTCGAGCAGCGCCTGCGCGTGCTGCAGACCTTCGAGTCGGTGGCGGCTGCGGACTGGCAGGACTGGCTCGGCGAGCTGGAGCGCTTCATCCTCGACGCGCGGCGCGATCCGAAATCGCTTAGCTGAAACCCGCGGCGGCGCAAGGCCGCCGCGCAAGTGTCCTATCCGGCCAAATTTGATTCAGCGCAAACATTTGGCCTGCTCATTCCCCTATATTCACGTAAAGCCGAATATAAAAAATCGCCGCGCCAATTCGTTGATTTGCGGAATGTTGCGGGTTCTTCGATTTTTTATTTCACGAATAGGGCATACCCTGTTTTTATTCGGTATAATACGGGATCGTTGGGTTCGAGGTAGTAGTGCAGTCTGTCTGTCATTCCTTTCTTGCTTCTTCAAACGATCTTAAACGGGCGCAAGCCCAACTTAACTGAAATAGGAAATTGTAATGGCAACTGGCATCGTAAAATGGTTCAATGATTCGAAGGGTTTCGGCTTCATCACCCCGGATGAAGGCGGCGAAGATCTGTTCGCGCACTTCTCGGCTATCCAGAGCGCCGGCTTCAAGTCGCTGCAGGAAAACCAGCGCGTCTCGTTCGACGTGACCACCGGCCCGAAGGGCAAGCAAGCAGCGAACATCCAGCCGCTGTAATGCACTGATCGCATACGCTGCGATCCACAAAATCCCCGGAATTGCCGGGGATTTTTTTTGCCTGTACGCATTGCGCGATCGGGCGCCGCTTGGGTTGGCGGCTCCGCCGCCGACGCGTTTAACCAGCGCTCGCGTGGCCGTGCGGACATGTGTGGAACGCGCCGGCGGCATAGCCGCCAACCCTACGGCCAGCTCGGCGTCACCGGTGCCGCCAATAGTCCGGCTGCGCGTAAGAGCGGCGCAGGAAATCGACGAAGGTCCTGATGCGCAAGGGCAAATGCCGGCGCTGCGCAAAGACCGCATAGATATCGTTGCCCGGCGCAGCGTATTCGTCGAGTACCGTACAGAGTTCGCCGCTGGCGATCTGTCCGCCCACTTCCCACATCGAGCGCCAGGCCAGTCCCTTGCCGGCCAGCGCCCAGGCGTGCAGCACCGCGCCGTCGTTGCACACCATGTTTCCGCCTACCTTGAGCGTCACCGGCTTGCCCTTGTCGAGGAAGGTCCAGCCGCGCTGGCTGCCTTCGCTGCTGATCGCCAGGCAGTTGTGGCGCGCCAGGTCGGCGAGGGCCTGGGGCCTGCCATGGCGCTTGAGGTAGGCCGGCGTGGCCACCACGACGCGGTGGTTGTCCGCGAGCTTCACGCCCACCAGGCTCGAGTCGTTGAGGCTGGCGATGCGGATCGCCACGTCCACGCCTTCGCCCACCACATCGACCACCCGGTCGTTCAGGTTCAGGTTGACGGTGACCTCGCGATGCTCGGCCAGGAAGGAGGGCAGCAAGGGCGCCACGTGCTGGCGGCCGAAGCCCGCCGGGGCCGACACCAGCAGATGGCCGGTGGCGCGCGCGCTGCGTTCCGAGGCCGCGTTCTCGGCCTCGTCCAGTTCGTCGAGGATACGCTGGCAATCTTCGAGGAAGGCCGCGCCTTCGTCGGTCAGGACCAGCTTGCGCGTGGTCCGCTGCAGCAGCTTGACGCCGAGGCGCGCTTCCAGCGCGTCGAGCCTGCGCCCGATCATGGCCGGGGCAATGCCTTCCGCGCGCGCCGCGGCCGACAAGCTGCCGCGCGCCACCACTTCGACGAAGGTCTCGATCTGCCTGAACTTGTCCATCTCTTCTGATTACCTATCAAAAACGCACAGATGTAGTGAGAAATTGTATCGTTTAGCTATGTTCTCGTGAATATACTTGAAGGTATGACAAACGCCAAGCCGGTGTAGACTGGCTTGATCTGGCAGTTTGCAAAAGATTTTTTTCTTTCATCCAGGAGTCAAGCATGACCATCGCCACCCCCGCCGGTATGGAAATCCGGGCCGAGATCAAGCCCGGGTACGAACAGATCCTCACGCCGCAGGCACTCGAACTCGTCGCCAAGCTGTCGCGCGCCTTCGAGCCGCGCCGCCAGGAGCTGCTGGCGGCCCGCGCCGAGCGCGCCCGCCGCCTGGACGCCGGCGAGCGTCCGGACTTCCGTCCGGATACCGCCCACATCCGCACAAGCGACTGGAAGATCGCCCCGATTCCGAAGGCCCTCGAATGCCGCCGCGTCGAAATCACCGGCCCGGTCGAGCGCAAGATGGTCATCAATGCGCTGAACTCGGGCGCCGACAGCTACATGACCGACTTCGAGGATTCGAACACCCCGAACTGGGACAACCAGCTCACCGGCCAGATCAACATGATGGACGCCGTGCGCAAGACCATCTCGCTCGAGCAGAACGGCAAGACCTACAAGCTGAACGACAAGGTCGCCACCCTGGTGGTGCGCCCGCGCGGCTGGCACCTGGACGAGAAGCACGTGCTGGTCGACGGCAAGCGCGTCTCGGGCGGCATCTTCGACTTCGCGCTCTTCATGTTCCACAACGCCAAGGAGCAGCTGGCGCGCGGCGCCGGCCCTTACTTCTACCTGCCGAAGATGGAGTCGCACCTCGAGGCGCGCCTGTGGAACGACATCTTCGTCATGACCCAGAACGAACTGGGCCTGCCGCAAGGCACGATCAAGGCCACCGTGCTGATCGAGACCATCCTCGCCGCCTTCGAAATGGACGAGATCCTGTACGAGCTGCGCGAGCACAGCGCCGGCCTGAATGCGGGCCGCTGGGACTACATCTTCTCGTGCATCAAGAAGTTCAAGCTGGACAAGGACTTCTGCCTGGCCGACCGCGCCAAGGTCACCATGACCTCGCCCTTCATGCGCGCCTACGCGCTGCTGCTGCTCAAGACCTGCCACAAGCGCGGCGCGCCGGCGATCGGCGGCATGGCGGCCCTGATCCCGATCAAGAACGACCCGGCCAAGAACGAAGTCGCGATGGGCGGCGTGCGCAGCGACAAGGCGCGCGACGCGAGCGACGGCTACGACGGCGGCTGGGTCGCACACCCGGGCCTGGTGGAGCTGGCCATGACCGAATTTACCAAGGTGCTGGGCGACCGTCCGAACCAGATCGACAAGCAGCGTCCGGACGTCGAAGTCACGGCCAGGGAACTGCTGGACTTCAAGCCCGAGACCCCGATCACCGAAGACGGCCTGCGCTACAACATCAACGTCGGCATCCACTACCTAGGCGCCTGGCTGGCCGGTAACGGCTGCGTCCCGATCCACAACCTGATGGAAGACGCCGCCACCGCCGAGATCAGCCGCTCGCAGGTGTGGCAGTGGATCCGTTCGTCGAAGGGTGTGCTGGAAGACGGCCGCAAGGTCACGGCCGACATGGTGCGCGCCATGATCCCTGAGGAACTGGCCAAGGTGAAGCAGGTCGCGCCGAACGGCGACAACCCGAGCTATGTGCGCGCCGCCGAGATCTTCGAGCAGATGTCGACCTCGGAGACCTTCGCCGAGTTCCTGACCCTGCCGCTGTACGAAGAAATCTGATGCGCCTGGGGTGAGCGGCCTTGGCCGGTCACCCCGCGTGATTCAGAACACGTTCTTCCACTCCCTCAGGGCCGCGAAGGCCTGCACCGGCGGCGCGCCCGCCGGCAGCCTTCCGGCTGTCACCAGGCTGTGCACGATGCCCGGCTCGGTATAGCGCAGGAAGGGATTCGTCCCGCGCTCCAGCCCGATCGTCGAGGGCACGGTCGGCAGGCGGGTGCCGCGCCGCTCGGATGCATCGCGCATGCGCAAGGCCACCGCCTGGTTGTCCGGCTCCACCGCCTGGGCAAAGCGCAGGTTCGCTATCGTATATTCGTGTGCGCAATACACGAGCGTATCGTCAGGCAGCGCCGCCAGCTTGGCAAGCGAGGCCGTCATCTGCTCCGGCGTGCCCTCGAACAGGCGTCCGCAGCCTCCCGCAAACAAGGTATCTCCGCAAAACACCCAGTTGGCGCCCTCGGCGGCGTCACCCTTGCGCCGCACGTAGGCGATGTGGCCGCGCGTATGGCCCGGCACCTCCAGCACCTCGAGCTCCAGATCCAGGCCCGGCACCCGCATCCGGTCCCCTTCGTCGAGCGGATGGGTGACCTCGGCGATGCCGTCGTGGCGCGGGCCGTAGACCGGCACCGGCGCTTCCGCCAGCAGGGCGGGAACGCCGCCGATATGGTCAGCATGGTGATGGGTGAGTAGAATGGCGGTCAGGGTCAGCCCGTTCGCGGCGAGCGCGTCGCGGATAGGCCGGGCGTCGCCCGGGTCGACGACAGCGGCATGGACGCCGTCGTGGATCAGCCAGAGGTAGTTGTCGTTGAAGGCGGGTATAGTGAGAACGGTGAGGTCCTGGGCCTTGCTCGGCGAATTCGTCATGGTGGGATCAGTATAGAGAAGGATGGCATGGACAGCGCCGAAAAATCCATTATAGCGCTCGACCTCTGGCTGCAATCGCAGGCGGGCGCTTACGTGCGCGCCTTCGAACAGGCCTGCCTGGACGAGCTGACTGCGGACATTTTCGGCTTCAATGCGCTGCAGATCGGCGTGCCCCAGCTGGATGCGCTGGCCGCCAACCGCATGCCCAACAAGTGGCAGGCGGCCACGCGCACCTCGACCGCGGACGAACTCGCCTTCGCGGCGGGCGGCAAGCAAATCGCGGTCGCCCTCGACTTCGCCGAGCTGCCCTTCGCCTCGCAGAGCATCGACCTGGTGGTGCTGCCGCATGTGCTGGAGTTCGCGGCCGAGCCGCACCAGGTGCTGCGCGAGGTCGAGCGGGTCCTGATTCCGGAAGGGCAGGTGATCATCTGCGGCTTCAATCCGGCCAGCCTGTGGGGCATGCGCCAGGGCGTGGCCCGCGTCACCCGCAACGACTACCTGCCGGCCTCCGGCGAATTCATTTCTATGCCGCGGCTGAAAGACTGGCTAAAATTGCTGAACCTTGGCGTGACCCGCAGCCATTTCGGCTGCTACGCGCCGCCGTGCCGGACGGCGCACTGGCTGAGCCGGTTCTCCATGCTGGAGTCCGCCGGGCGCCGCTGGTGGCCCTACCTGGGCGCGGTCTACGTCGTGCATGCGATCAAGCGGGTCAAGGGCATGCACATCATCGGACCCGCATGGAACAAGAAAACGAGCAAGCGGCCGCAAGCAGTGCCGGCCGCGAACAGAGAATGAACGAAGAACAGAACAAAGCAGCAGACAAGCTTACCAAGGTCGAGATTTTCACGGACGGCGCCTGCAAGGGCAACCCGGGCACGGGCGGATGGGGCGCGCTGCTCGTCTCCAACGGCCACGAGAAGGAAATCTTCGGCGGCGAGGCCAATACCACCAACAACCGCATGGAGCTGCGCGCCGTGATCGAGGCGCTGGGCGTACTCAACCGCCCGTGCAATGTCGTGCTCCACACCGACAGCCAGTATGTCCAGAAGGGGATCTCGGAATGGATCCACGGCTGGAAGGCGCGCGGCTGGAAGACCTCGACCAGGGAGCCGGTCAAGAACGACGACCTGTGGAAGGCGCTCGACCTGGCGCAGCAGCAGCACGCCGTCGAATGGCGCTGGGTGCGCGGGCACAACGGCCATCCGGGCAACGAACGCGCCGACGTGCTGGCGAACCGGGGTGTTGCCTCGGTGCGTCGCTGAGCCGCCCGCGGTTTGCTATACTGCGCTCCGCTATAACTCATCAGTACTCATCAGTATTCCATATGCGCCAGATCGTTCTCGATACCGAAACCACCGGCCTGAATCCCCGCACGGGCGACCGCGTCATCGAGGTCGGCTGCGTCGAGATCTTCAACCGCAAGCTGACCGGCAACAACTTCCATCGCTACATCAACCCGGAACGCGATTCCGATGAGGCGGCGCTGGCGGTGCACGGCCTGACCACCGAGTTCCTGAGCGACAAGCCGAAGTTCCACGAGATCGCCGAGGAACTGCGCGCCTACATCCAGGACGCCGAGGTCATCATCCACAACGCGCCTTTCGACCTGGGCTTCCTGAACCACGAGTTCGTGCGCCTCGGCCTGCCGCCCTTCGTCGAGCACTGCAGCAGCGTGATCGACACCCTGGTGCAGGCCAAGGAACTCCATCCGGGCAAGCGCAACTCGCTGGATGCGCTGTGCGACCGCTACGAAATCTCGAACGCCCACCGCAAGCTGCACGGCGCATTGCTGGACGCCGAGCTGCTGGCCGATGTCTACCTGGCGATGACGCGCGGCCAGAATTCGCTGACCATGGATGTCGAGGTCGAAGCGAGTGCTGGCGGCGAGCTGCTGGAAGCCGTGCCGCTGGGCGAGATCATCGTGGTGGCGGCGTCTGCGGACGAACTCGCGACCCACGAAGAAGTATTGGCCGGCCTCGACAAGAACGTCAAAGGCAGCTGTGTGTGGAGAAATTATTCTCCGCAGGGGTGACGAAAGGCGCAATCTGTGCCATAATACGCCTCGCTTTGGGAGGTTAGCTCAGGGGTAGAGCACTGCATTCACACTGCAGGGGTCGCAAGTTCGAAACTTGCACTTCCCACCAGAATTCGACAGGCCAGCTTCGTGCTGGCCTGTTTCATTTCAGTCCGCGGATTTGTCTGCTTTGGCATGAAATTGCTATTTGGCATAAGTTGGCGTTTGTGTCATAATAGCGCCGCTCGGGAGGTTAGCTCAGGGGTAGAGCACTGCATTCACACTGCAGGGGTCGCAAGTTCGAAACTTGCACTTCCCACCAGAATTCTTCAGCTTCGCGCTGAAAAACGAAAAGCCACGCACCAGCGTGGCTTTTCGTTTTTCAGCATGGCGTGCCTGTCGTAAAAAGGACGACAATTCAATACGATTTGCTCTCTGCCAACTCTGTATCGCTCGTGTAGACTCGAAGCGCGGACAAATCCGGCAGTCGGGGCACGCCGGCAAACCACAACGGACGAGATTTCATCTTGAACGGCCATTACGAACCCTTCCTGGTACTGGTGTCGATCCTGGTAGCGATCATGGCGTCCTACACGGCGCTCAGCCTCGCCATGCGCGTCAAGGAATCCCAAGGCCGCGCACCGTATTTCTGGATCGCGGGCGGCGCCTTCGCCATGGGCAGCGGCATCTGGGCCATGCACTTCATCGGCATGCTGGCCTTCCGGCTGCCCATCCCCATTGCCTACGACAGCCGCATCACCTTCATTTCCTGGCTGCTGCCGGTGATCGTCTCCGGCCTCGCCTTGTGGCAGCTGCGCCACCGCCGGATCGGCGGGCGCCACCTGGCCTGGGGGGCGCTGCTGATGGGCCTGGGCATCAACGCCATGCACTACACCGGCATGACCGGCATGCGCATGGACCCTCCGATCACCTACGATCCCTGGCTGTTCGCGGCTTCGGTCGCGATCGCCATCGGGGCCTCCGCCATGGCGCTGTGGATCGCCTTCCGGCTGAACGAGAACCTGCGCTTTCCGCGCCTGGCCCAGGGCGGCGCCGCCACGGTGATGGGTTTCGCGATCGCCGGCATGCATTACACCGGCATGGCGGCGGCCCATTTCGAGGCGGGCAGCGTGTGCCGCGCCGCCGTCGATGGCGTCGACCAGGACCACCTGGCGCTGCTGGTCACGGTGGCGACCGTCGCGCTGCTCACCATCGCGCTGCTGGCCGCCATCTTCGACGCGCGCCTGGAAGCGCGCAACCGCACCCTGGCGGCTTCGCTGGAAACCGCCGCCGAGCGCCAGCAGCTCTTCCTGCGCGAGCAGAAGGCGAGGGTGGAGGCGGAGCAGCTCAACCAGCTCAAGGACGAATTCCTGGCCACGCTGTCGCACGAGCTGCGCACCCCGCTGAACGCCATGCTCGGCTGGTCCCAGCTGCTGCTGCAGGGCGCCCGCGACGAGGCGATGCTGCGGCGCGGCCTGGAGACCATCGAACGCAATGCGCGCGCCCAGTCGCAGCTGATCGAGGACATGCTCGACATGAGCCGCCTGATCGCCGGCAAGGTCCGTCTCGACGCCAAGTCGATATCGCCCGGAGAATTCGTGCTGGCGGCGGTGGAGACCGCGCGCCCGGCCGCCATGGCCAAGCGCATCCAGCTCACCACCGTGCTGGACCCCGACGCCGGCCTGGTCGCCGGCGATATCGGCCGCATGCAGCAGGTCATGTCCAACCTGATTTCCAACGCGATCAAGTTCACCGAGCCTGGCGGTAAGATCACGATCGCGCTGCGCCGCGAAGACGAGGGCGTGGCGATCGACGTCACCGACACCGGCATCGGCATCGCCCCCGATTTCCTGCCTTACGTGTTCGACCGCTTCCGCCAGGCGGACGCTTCGTCGGCGCGCCGCCATGGCGGCCTTGGCCTCGGCCTGTCCATCGCGCGCCAGCTGGTGGAGCTGCACGGCGGCACCATCAGCGTGTCCAGTCCGGGCGTCGACCAGGGCGCCACCTTCACCCTGCACCTGCCGCCGGCGCCGCAGGAAGTCCTGCCCGCGACCGTGGCCGAAGTACGCAGCCTCTATGGTGGCGGCAACGCTTCAGTCGACCTCGCCGGTCTGAGCGTCCTGGTGGTGGACGACGAGCTCGATTCGCTGGAACTGGTACAGCAGGTGCTGGCCGACACCAGGATCACCGTGCTCTCGGCCATGAGCGCACAGGAAGCGCTGCGCAGCGTCGAGCGCCACCGGCCCGATCTCCTGATCAGCGATATCGGCATGCCCCTGATGGATGGCTTCGAGCTGATCCGCCAGGTGCGCTCCCTGCGCGACGCGCAGGCGGCGAGCGTGCCGGCCATTGCCCTGACGGCGTTCTCGCGCAAGGAAGACCAGCTCAGGGCCCTGGAGGCGGGCTTCGACGAATACCTGGCCAAGCCGCTGCGCCCGGCCGTGCTGGTGCAGGCCGTGGTGGCGATCGTGGAACGCAAGGCGCTATTGCGCGCGATGTGACGATGTAACGAGGGGAAGGGCGAAAGCGGCGCCGCCCGCTCAGGGCAGGACCAGCTGCATGTCGAGTGCATCGGGCGCATCGGCGCCGGCCTCGCGCAAGCCCTCGACGATGAAGCCGCGATTGCGTCCGCTTTCCTTGCCCTTGTAGAGGGCCCGGTCGGCCAGTGCGATGGCCTGTTCCCAGCCGACGTTGCCGCCGTCCGCTTCCAGGGGCAGCGAGACCGCGCCCGCGGTTGCGCTGATGTCGATCACGGCGCCGTTCTCGAGCAGTACCGGCGTCGCGCCGATGGTGTGCAGGATGCGCTGCACCAGCAGCGGGCGCTGGGCCGGCGTCACGCCTTGCGAATACACCAGGAATTCCTCGCCGCCCCAGCGCAGCACCATGTCCGATTCGCGCACCGCCAGCCGCAGCCGGCGTCCGACTTCGATCAGCACGGCGTCGCCGGCCGCATGGCCGTAGACGTCGTTGATGCGCTTGAAGTGGTCGATGTCGAGCAGGGTGAAGCAGTCGGCGGCGTCCAGGCGCGCCGCTTCCTCCTCGGCGCGCAGGCGCATCCGTTCCTGGAACGAGCGGCGGTTGTACAGGCCGGTCAGCGGATCGTGGGCCGAGCGGTAGGCGAGTTCCTCGTTGAGTTCCGCCAGGCGCCGGCTGGTGCGCACCGACTTCTTGTACAGGAAGAATACGAAGCCGGACAGCACCAGGCCGAGCGCCGCCGCCAGCCAGGCGACCACCTGGCGCAGGCTGCGGTTGCGGATCTCGGCATCCTTGACGGCGTTTTCCTGGCGCAGGCGGTCGATCTGGGCCCCGCGCTCCTTGGCCTTGAACTGTTCCTGCAGGGCCGAGATGGCCTTGTTGCGGTCGTCCATGGCCAGTTCAGCCTGCAGCTTGTCGCGCTCGCGCGTGGTGGCCAGGGCTTCGCGGTACATCGCGGCCTTTTCCAGCGCCTGCGACTTTTCCGCCAGCAGGTTCGCCACCGCCGCCATCGCGCCCTTGTCGCGCAGCGCCGCACCCACCTCGTCGATGTAGACCATGCCTTCGCGCATGCGTCCCTGGCCGAACAGGGCGAAGCCCAGGTTGGCCTTGGCCATCTGCAGGCTGGATTGTTCCTGGATCTGCTGGGCCAGCGGCAGCGCCTCGCGCGCGACGCGCTCGGCAGCCTCGTAGCGGTGGACCTTGAGGTGGGCGTCGGCGATATTGCCGAGCACATTGGCTTCCAGCGCGCGCAATTCGTTGCCGCGGGCTAGTGTGAGCGCCTGGTCGAAGGAGACCAGGGCTTCTTCGATGCGCTTGGCCGCCACCAGGGCGCGGCCCTCGAAGAAATGCAGCGAGGCGGCGACACGCGCAGGGAGGTTGCGATGGGCGGCGCGGAATTCGCGTGTGGTCTCGAGCGCCTTGTCGGGGTCGCCGGAATTCACGTACAGGCGCGCCATCGCCAGGCGGATGTCGACTTCGCGCGGGCTCCACAGCTCCGGATGGCGCTGGACGATCTCCAGCCCGCGCAGGTAATGGTGGAGCGCGCGGTCGAACTGGCCCATGGCGTTGTAGGCCATGCCGGTGACGACCTCGAAACTGGCAGCGAATTCCAGGTTGCCCAGGTCGCGGTAGCGCGCGTCCAGGGTTTCCAGCAGGGCCAGGGCGGCCACCGGTTCGTTGCTGTCCAGCTGGCGGTTGATGCGCACCAGGCTCGCCAGGGCGATATTCACCGGGTCGCGTTCCGCCTCGGCCAGCTGCATGATGCGTTCGTTGACCTCGTAGGCCTCGCGCAGCTTGCCGGCGTCGTTCTGGACCCGGCGCAGCAGGCGCAGGTACTGGATGCGGACCGCATAGGGAGCGGCGTCGTGCAGGGCGTCCGCTTCGGCCAGCAGGGCCGCGCGCGCCTTGACGTTGCTGCGCTCGGACAGCTCCGCCAGTTCGCGCAAGCGCTGCTCGGGCTCGGCGGCGTAGGCGGATAGAGGCAGGGGCAGGGTCAGGGCAAGGGCCAGCAGCCCGGACGGACCGGCCCGGTGCAGCGCACGGAGCGCTCGCGTCGCCCCAGGCTTGGGCTGTCGAATCTTCATCTGGTGGCGGTGGCTGCCGGGCTGGTTGGTGGGTGAGCTGTGCCGGCTATCCTGAGGGCGGTGGCCGGCGGGCCGAAATGTGTCCATGCATTATGAAAGCTTGATCTGTGGAAAGCAAGCAAGATTCCTGACGGAGGGTGTTTACACAACGACCCGTTTTGGACTATTCATCGAAGAATTGAAGCCTATTCATCACTTTGCTTTGATTCCTAACAACATTCTGGCGATAATGGCGCGTCTGCAAAAAATCCGGCATCCTGCGGGCGCTTGCACAGGCGGTTTCGGGTCGGGCATGCGTGGCACCCAACGCATGTCGCATAGCGGCGTCGCATGAACTGTGGCGTGGCAATAAGGACAAGACGCGGAACCAAACTATTTTTTGATTGGAGAACATGTAGTGAGTCTTTTCAGAACCAAGAATCTTGACACCATGGTGGCGGCTGCCCGCACCCCTGGCGGACTGAAGAAAGTCCTGGGTCCTTTCGACCTCGTCCTGATGGGCATCGGCGCCATCGTCGGCACCGGTATCTTCGTGCTCACCGGCACGGGCGCCGTCACCGCCGGCCCCGCGCTGACCGTCTCCTTCGTCATCGCGGCCCTGGCCTGCGCCTTCGCCGCCCTGTGCTATGCCGAATTCGCCTCGACCGTGCCGGTCGCCGGCTCGATTTACACCTATAGCTACGCTACCCTGGGCGAGCTGGTGGCCTGGATGATCGGCTGGGACCTGCTGCTCGAGTACGGCCTGGCCACCTCGACCGTGGCCGTGGGCTGGTCGGGCTACTTCCAGTCGCTGCTCAAGGGCATCGGCGTGGTGCTGCCGGAGGCGCTGCGCGGCGCGCCGGGCGCGATCCCGGGCGTGAACACCATGTTCAACCTGCCGGCCTTCCTGATCATGATGGTCCTGACCTTCCTGCTGTCGCTGGGCGTGCGCGAATCGGCCCGCCTGAACAACATCATGGTGCTGATCAAGACCGGCGTCGTGCTGCTGTTCATCTTTGTCGGCGTCAACTACGTCAAGCCGGATAACTGGCAGCCGTTCATGCCCTTCGGCATGGGTGGCGTGATGAGCGCGGCCGCACTGGTGTTCTTCGCCTTCATCGGCTTCGACGCCGTCACCTCGGCCGCCGAGGAAGTCAAGAATCCGAGCAAGGACCTGCCGATCGGCATCATCGGTTCGCTGGCCGTCTGCACCGTGCTGTACGTGGCGGTGGCGGCGATCATGACCGGCATCGTTCCCTTCATGGACTTCAAGGGCATCGACCACCCGGTCTCGCTGGCCCTGCAGGTCGCCGGCCAGAACTGGGTCGCCGGCTTCGTCGACCTGGCGGCGATCCTGGGCATGAGCACCGTGATCCTGGTGATGGCCTACGGCCAGACCCGCATCCTGTTCGCCATGTCGCGCGACGGCCTGCTGCCGAAGAAGCTGTCGAAGGTGCACCCGAAATACGGGACCCCGTTCTTCGCCACCTGGATGGTCGGCATCATCTTCGGCCTGATCGCCGCCGTGGTGCCGCTGGGCGTGCTGGCCGAGCTGGTCAACATCGGCACCCTGGCCGCCTTCTCGCTGGTGTCGGTGGCCGTCATCATCCTGCGCAAGAACCGTCCGGACCTGCACCGCGCCTTCCGCTGCCCGGGCGTGCCGGTGATCCCGGCCCTGGCCGTCGTGTTCTGCCTGGCCCTGATGTCCTTCCTGAGCTGGCATACCTGGGTCGCCTTCATCGTCTGGCTGCTGATCGGCCTGGTGGTGTACTTCGGCTATGCGCGCCAGCGCTCGCTGCTGAACCCGGCGGCACAGGCTTGAAGCACCGCCGCTGCGGCGGCAACGTGGTAAGCTAGGCATGTGGGCGCGCCATCCGGTGCGCCCACATGCGCAACTGCCCAATCATTGCGGAGATCTTCAATGAGCGCCATCGTGCTCGGCCAGGCCGACGCCCTCCTGATCGTCGACATGCAGCTCGACTTCCTGCCGGGCGGCAGCCTTGGGGTACCCCAGGGCGACCGCGTCGTCGCGCCGATCAACACGCTGATCGATCTCTACCATGCGCGGCGCCTGCCGGTCTACGCTTCGCGCGACTGGCATCCTCCCGAACATTGCTCCTTCGGCGCCCAGGGCGGCCCCTGGCCGCCGCACTGCGTGGCCGGCACCGAAGGCGCGCGCTTCAGTCCCGCGCTCCAGCTGCGCGACGACACCATCATCGTCTCCAAGGCCGACACGGCCGAGGTGGACGCCTATTCCGCCTTCAGCGGCACCGGCCTGGCCGACGCCATGCGCCGGCGCGGCATCTCGCGCGTCGCCGTGTGCGGACTGGCCACCGATTACTGCGTGCTCAACACCGCCCTGGACGGCATCAAGGAAGGCTTCGAAGTCTTGCTGGTGCCCGAAGCGGTGCGCGCGGTGGACGTGCGGCCCGGCGATGGCGACCACGCCGTGGCGCGCATGCTGCGCCAGGGCGCGGTGCCGGTGCGCCTCTCCGGCGGCCATCTGGTGGCCGACGTCCTGCTCGGCGCGCAGCTGTAAGCCGGTCCCGGCTGGTGCGCGTTTGCGCACAGTCCGCCTTCGATCTTTCTCCTAGAGTGCTGCTTCACATGGTGCGCACGGACGGAGGGCGGGATGGCCACTTGCGGCGATTTTCTTCTTGAGCGGCTGGCGCGCTGGGGCGTGCGCCGCATCTACGGCTATCCCGGCGACGGCATCAACGGCATCCTGGCCGCCTTCGGCCGCCAGGACCGCATCGAGTTCGTCCAGACCCGGCATGAAGAGATGGCCGCCTTCATGGCCTGCGGCCACGCCAAGTTCACGGACGAGGCGGGCGTCTGCCTGGCGACGTCCGGGCCCGGCGCCATCCACCTCCTGAACGGGCTCTACGACGCCAAGCTCGACCACCAGCCGGTGGTGGCCATCGTCGGCCAGCAGCAGCGTGCGCGAGAGCCGCGCCCGGCTGGACGAGCAGGCGCGGCGGCCGGGGAAACCGGTCAATCCGCAGCGCGCCTTCAGGGAGCTGTCGGCACGCCTGCCGGATGACGCGATCCTGGCGGGCGATTCCGGCTCGGTCGCCGCCTGGTACGCACTGCACCTGCAGGTGAAGGAAGGCATGATGGCCTCGCTGTCGGGCGGCCTGGCCACGATGGGCTCGGCGCTGCCGTATGCCTTCGCGGCCAAGATGGCGCATCCCGGTCGCCCGGTGATCGCCCTGGCCGGCGATGGCGCGATGCAGATGAACGGCATCAATTGCCTGATGACGGTCGCGCGCCATTGCGGACGCTGGGACCATCCCTGCTTTGTGGTCCTCGTGCTCAACAACCGCGACCTCAACTTCGTGACCTGGGAACAGCGCGGGATGCAGGGCGAACCCAAGTTCGCGGCCTCGCAGGAGCTGCCCGACTTTTCCTACGCGGCCTTCGCGCGCATGCTCGGCCTCGAAGGCGAGCGCGTCGACGATCCGGACGCCCTGGGGCCCGCCCGGGACCGGGCGCTGAAGGCGGGCCGGCCCTTCGTCCTCGAAGTGATGGCCGATCCGAATATTCCTCCGCTGCCGCCGCAGACGGTCGACAAGCAGGAGGCCCAGGTCGAGGAAGCGATCGCCAAGGGCGACCCGGAAGGCGCCGACGCGCGGCGCGGCGTCGGCCAGCAGGGCGAGTGAGTGTCGGCGGGGATGACAATTTGTTATTTTTTTGTAATCCCTTTCTTACATCTTCGCAGCGCGCCTACCGATTCTCGTACAAATGACCAGTCCGGATAATGGCTGCATCGTCGTCAAGACCAATTAGAATCGTCGAGCACCCATGAATCACATGCTGTTAGCCGAAGCGCCGGCCAGCGCCGCTCCACAAGAGGCGGGCGTGGCTGGAGAGGCGAAGAAGGTGTATTTCTCGCTGTACGCGGACCCCGCATCGATGCCCGAGCAAGCCCAGGACTTCCTGCGCGAGCAGATCGCAGTGGCGTCCAGGCTGCCTGCCGACCTTCCCGCGAGCATCCACGAGCTGCCGGCCTGGATCGAGCAACGCACCGATGCCGTCGGCGCCCAGTACCGCGACTACCTGGCCGCGCGCAAGGCGGGCGCCCCGCGCCGCTATTTTCATTGCCGCTCCCATGCGCTGTATTTCATCAAGGGCGCCGCGCCGACCAAGCTGGTCGACGGCGCCTGGCTCTACGGCCTGCTGCGCCAATGGGACAACCAGGCCTATCACCACCTGATCAAGACCTATCTCGAGGAGCTGGGCGAGGGCGTGCCTGACAAGAACCACGTCACCATCTACCGCAAGCTGCTGGCGACCCATGGCTGCGAAGACTGGGAACAGCTGGACGACGAACACTTCCTGCAGGGCGCGATCCAGCTGGTGCTGGGCCACCACGCCGACCGCTTCCTGCCCGAAGTCATCGGCTACAACCTCGGCTACGAGCAACTGCCGCTGCACCTCTTGATCACCTCCTACGAGCTGAACGAGCTGGGCATCGATCCCTATTATTTCACCCTGCACGTCACGGTCGACAACGCCGCCAGCGGCCATGCCCGCAAGGCAGCCCAGGCCCTGGCCGACCTGATGCCGCGCGTCGGCGACCGGGAGGCCTTCTACCGCCGCGTGCTGGACGGCTACCGCCTGAACGACCTGGGCGCGAGCACCATCTCGGTGATTTCCGAGTTCGACCTGCAGGCCGAACTGGTCAGCATCCTGGCGGCGAAGAGCAAGGTCGGCAAGAACATGCACTCCGACTACTGCCGCGTCGCCGGCCGCTCGGTCAACGATTGGCTGGCCGAGCCCGGCCGCATCCCCGACTTCCTGGCGGCGCTCGAGAAGGCCGGCTGGATCAAGCGCGGCGAGGACCCGGAAAACAGCCGTTTCTGGCGCCTGATCCACGGCGAGCGCGCCGAGATGTTCGGCGTCTTCAACGCCTATGAGCAGCAGGTGCTGCGCGACTGGATCATGAGCTCGCCCGATGCCGGGGCGGGACGCAATATGGCGGCGGCGCCGCGCGTGCTGACCCACCGGGCGCGCCAGCGTACCCTCGACACCCTGGGCCAGCATGCCGAGCGCGGCATCGCCTTCCCGGAGCGCGGGCTGATCCGCCGTCACCCGCGCCTGGAAGAGCCGGACAACGAGCTGCGCCTGCTGGAGCAGCAAGTGGCGGCGGCCAGCGGCAAGCAGGAAGCGATGGACCTGCTCGCCGGGCTGATGTCGCCCGAGGTGCACCACACCGCGGCGGGCCTGATGGCCACCCGCATGTACACGCAGCTATTCGACGCCTGAGTCGTCCGGCTGCATTTGGAAAGGGCGTCCCGTGGGCGCCCTTTCTGCGATTGAACGTATTGAGATTTTACAAGGAACCACCGGTGCAAATCCTCGAACAACGTTTTTTGCGTGGCCCGAACGTGCACGCCGATTCGCCTTGCCTGCTCTCCGTGATCGACCTGGAAGACCTGTATGGCCGCTCCACCCGCGACCTGCCAAGCTTTAACGAAGCCTTGCTGGACTTGCTGCCTTCGCTGCACGGGCAGCTCCTGCCGACCGGCCAGCCCGGCGGCTTCGCCCAGCGCCTGCGCGAAGGCACTTATCTCGGACGGGTGGTCGAGCATGTCACGCTCGACCTGCAGACCCAGGCCGGCGCGCCGGCCAGCTATGGCCGCACGCGCCCCGTGGCCGGCCACCCGGGCCAATTCCGCATCGTGTGCGCCTACCAGTGCGAAAAACTGGCCCAGCCGGCCTTCCAGCTCGCGGTCGACCTGGTCACCGCGCTGGCCCGTGGCGAGGACTTCGACATCGCGCCGCGCCTCGAAGAACTGCACGACATCGCCGAGCGCTACGCCATCGGCACCAGCACCGCGGCGGTGCTGGCCGCGGCCCACGAGCGCGGCATTCCGACCCAGCGCATCACCGAGGAAGCGAACCTGTTCCTGCTCGGCTGGGGCGTGAAGCAGAAGCGCCTGCGCGCCACCACCACCGGCGACACCAGCTTCATCGCGGTGAAGATCGCCAGCGACAAGCAGCTGACCAAGGTCCTGCTCAAGGAAGCCGGCGTACCGGTGCCGGAGGGCGAGACCGTCACCACGCTCGCGGCCGCCCAGCGCGTCGCCGCGCGCCTCAAGGTCCCGGTGACCGTCAAGCCGCTCGACGCCAACCAGGGCAAGGGCGTGACGGTGGACTGCCGCACGCCGGACGACGTGGCCGCGGCTTTCGAGTTCGCGCGCCAGTACGGCCGCCAGATCATCGTCGAGCGCCACGTCGAGGGCCGCGATTACCGCGTGCTGGTGGCGGGCGGCCGTGTCGCGGCCGCGTCCTGCCGCCGTCCCGCCCATGTGGTCGGCGACGGCCGCCTGACGGTGCGCGAGCTGGTCGAGCTCGAGAACCGCAATCCGGCGCGCGGCGAGGGCCACACGAATATCCTGACCCAGATCGCCCTCGACGAACACGCGGCCGACATGCTGGCGCGCCAGGGATTCACATTCGACTCGGTGCCGGCGGCCGGCGTGACGGCCGAGCTGCGCGGCAACGCCAACCTGTCCACCGGCGGCACCGCGGAAGACGTGACCGACCTGCTGCCCGAATCCACGCGCGCCCTGTGCGTGCGCGCGGCCGCCAAGATCGGCCTGGACGTGGCGGGCATCGACATCGTCTGCCGCGATATCTCCCAACCGCTGGCGGCGCAGGGCGGGGCGGTGATCGAGGTCAACGCGGCGCCGGGCATCCGTATGCACCAATACCCGTCCAGCGGCACGCCGCGCGACGCCGGCGACGCCATCGTCGAAGGCCTGATGGGCAGTTCCGACGGCCGCATCCCGCTGGTGGCCGTGACCGGCACCAACGGCAAGACCACCACCACCTTGCTGATTGCGCACACGGTGCGCATGGCCGGCCTGGTGACGGGCGTGACCACCACCGAGGGCGTGTTCATCGACGGCAAGCAGATCGTCAAGGGCGACTGCACCGGTTACTGGTCGGCGCGCACCGTGCTGTCGGCGCCGGATGTCGAGTTCGCGGTGCTGGAGACGGCGCGCGGCGGCCTGCTCAAGCGCGGCCTGGCCTTCGACCGCTGCGACGTGGGCGTGGTGCTGAACGTGGCTGCCGACCACCTCGGGCTGGACGGGATCGACACGATCGAGGACCTGGCCCAGGTCAAGGCGGTGGTCGCGCTGTCGGCGTCCAGGGCGGCGGTACTGAATGCCGAGGACGCCCTGTGCGTGGCCATGGCGCGCCGGGTCAAGCCGGGCGCCGAGATCATCTTCTTCTCGATGGATGCGGAGAATCCGGTGCTGCTCAAGCACCTGGAAGACGGCGGGCGCGGCGTGTACGCCCAGGACGGCGCCCTGGTGGTGGCGGACGGCAGCCGCCACCAGGCCCTGGTGAAGATCGAGAGCATGCCGGTCACCTTCAACGGCAGCGCGCGCTTCAACATCGCGAACTGCCTGGCGGCGGCCGCGGCCCTGATGGCGTCGGGCCTGTCGCACCTGGAGATCGCCACCGGCCTGTCGACCTTCGAGTCCAACGGCCGCACCAATCCGCTGCGCACCAATATGTTCGACGTGCGCGGCGTGACCGTGATCGTCGACTACGCCCACAACGCCGCCGCCTACGCGGCGATGGCCGAGATGGCGCGCGCCATGCTGCCGCGCCAGCTGGTGGGCATCGTCACCGCTCCGGGCGACCGCCGCGACGAGGATCTGCACGAGATCGGCGTGGTCTGCGGCGAGCGTTTCGACGAGCTGGTGGTGTACGAGTCGCAAAGCCGCGGCCGTCCGGTGGGCGACGCCGTCGACCTGATATTGGGGGGCGCGGAAGAGGCGATCGGCATGAGCGATACCTTGCACCGCGAAATCGAGGTGGGCAAGGCGATCCGCCTGGGCCTGAGCTTGTGCCAGCCGGGCGACGTGCTGGTGTTCGCCTGCGGTTCCTCGCTGCAGGTATTCATCGAAGCGATCCGGGTCGACGATCCGGAGAGTGCGGACCTGATCGCGGCGCAGGTGTAAGCGCCCCGCGAGAGGCAAAAAGAAAGGCGCTGTCACCGTTGAGTGTTGAATCTTCCTTAACTGCTGAGGTCTAACGAGGATCCATATCTCGGCGGAGGAAGCGATGAAGGCCTCGACATTCAAGAAGTTGCTGGAACAGGTCGCAATCCTGAGCAAGCGTCAACGCGAGCAGCTGCTTCAGGTACTGCGGTCGACGGTCGGCCTGGACCGCTTTACCGAAGTGATCGAGCAAGCCAAGCCGGCGCCGACATGCTGTCCTGCTTGCGGAGCGGCGCGATTTCATCGACACGGCCGGGCGCATGGCTTGCAGCGTTACCGTTGCCTGACTTGCGGCCGGACCTTCACCGTACTGACCGGCACCCCGTTGTCTGGCCTTCGACACAAGGAAAAGTGGCTCGACTTCCTCGACTGCGTCTTGAATTCGACGACAGTTCGGGGCGCTGCGCGATCGGTCGGCGTACATCGCAATACCAGCTTTCGCTGGCGCCACCGGTTCCTGGACGTGACCAAGCACGACCGCCCGGACACCTTGACCGGGATCGCGGAGGCCGATGAGCTTTATTTACTGGAATCTCACAAGGGATCGCGCAACTTGCTTCGACCGCCCAGAAAGCACGGCGGAGCCGCCACAAAGCGAGGCATCTCCGATGAGCAGGTCTGCGTCCTGGTCGCCCGCGACCGAACCGGACAGACCTTCGATTTCGTCACGGGACTTGGCCCGGTGACGAAGCGTCAGCTGCATCAACACTTGCTGCCAGTACTGGACAAGGACGTCTTGCTGGTGAGCGACTCGAACGCTGCCTACCGCTATTTTGCGCGTGAAACCGGCATCTCGCACTAGGCCGTCAACCTGCGCACCGGTGAGCAGGTACGCGGGGCAGTCCATGTCCAGAACGTCAACGCCTACCATCGCCGCTTCCGGGAATGGCTCGCCCGCTTCCATGGCGTAGCCACTCGCTACCTTCCCAACTATCTGGGATGGCGCTGGGCGCTGGATGGAAATCGCTTGGATTCGCCTGACGCTCTCTTGCGAGCGGCGATTGGCATCTTCAACACTCAACGGTGACAGCGCCAAAAGAAAAGGGCTCCGCGAGGAGCCCTTCTTTATCGGGTGGCTTGGCTCAGATAGCCGCCGCCTCGATCCGCTCCGCGAGATCCGGCCGGGTAGGACGCAGCGCCTCGGTCAGTTCCGAGATCGAGGAGCCGCAGCCGAACACCAGGACATCGCCCGGTTCGCACAGGCTCAGGCCGAGGCGGATCGCGCTGTGCACGTCGAGCTCGATGCGCATTCGCTCGCTGTCGATGCGCCCGAGGCGGGCGCCGCGCGCCAGCATGGCGGCGGTCTCGCCTTCCGGGCGTCCGCGGTTTTCGGTCTCGTAGATCACCAGTTCGTCGAAGCCGGCGGCGCAGGTCTGGCCCACGTCGACCAGGTCGGCGTCGCGGCGGTCGCCGGGCGCAGCCACGACACCTACTAATCGGCCCGGCGTCATGGCGCGCGCGGTCTCCGCCAGCGCGGCATAGGCAGCCGGATTGTGCGCGTAGTCGACGATCACGGTCACGCCGTCCACGTCGAACAGGTTCGAGCGCAGCGGATTGTGCTTGCTGTCCGAAACGAAGCTGCGCAGGCCGTCCGCGATCTCGGCGTTGCCGAAGCCGCAGGCCGTCAGCGCCGCCGCCGCGGCCATGGCGTTGGCGATGTTGTAGCGCGCGCGGCCGTCCAGGGACACCGGCATCTCGCGCACGTCCAGCAGCGCCTCGTGGCGCAGGCCGTTGGCCAGCACCATGGTCGAGTCCTGCAGGTAGACCGCGCGCCCGCCGTGCTCCACGTGGCGCAGCAGCACCGGATCCTCGGCGTCGAGGGCGAAGTAGATCGGCTCGACGCCGTCTTCCAGTTCATCGGCCATCCGCACGCACCACTCATCCTCGGCGTTGAGCACCACCGTGCGCCTGGCCCGCTTGGCCACCACCGCCTTGACCCTGGCCAGGTCTTCGATGGTGTCGATGCCGTCCAGGCCGAGGTGGTCGGCGGAGACGTTCAGCACCACGGACACGTCGCAGCGGTCGTAGGCCAGGCCGCGCTTGAGGATGCCGCCGCGCGCCGTTTCCAGCACGGCGAAGTCGACGTCCGGCGCCGACAGCACGCTGCGCGCCGAATGGTAGCCGGTGCAGTCGCCTTCGCGCATCAACTGGCCCTGGACGTAGACGCCGCTGGTGGTGGTCACGCCGTCGCGCAGGCCGGCCATGCGCACCGTGTGGCCGACCAGCAGGCTAGTGGTGGTCTTGCCGTTGGTGCCGGTGACCGCGACCACCGGGATGCGGCCGTCGCACTCGCCGAACAGCGCCTCGGCGATGGCGTCGCCCGCGTCGCGCGGCGTACCGCGGCTCGGGTACTGGTGCATGCGGATGCCGGGCGCCGCATTGACTTCGATGATCCCGCCTTTCTGCGCGCGCAGCGGCTGGGCGATGTCGCGGCAGACGATGTCGATCCCCGCCACGTCCAGGCCGATGGTGCGCGCTGCGCGGATGCAGATATCGCGCGTCTCCTCGGGCAGCAGGTCGGTCACGTCCTCGGCGGTGCCGCCGGTGGACAGGTTGGCGTTGCCGCGCAGGTCGGCATGGACGCCTTCCGGCAGCACGGTGTCGAGATCGAAGCCCTGCCTCGCCAGGGTCTCCTGCGCCAGGCCGTCGAGCGGAATCCTGGTGAGGATATTGGTGTGTCCGTCGCCGCGCGCCGGGTTGCGGTTTTCCAGTTCGACCAGTTCGCGGATGGTCGAGCGGCCGTCGCCGGTGACGCAGGGCGGGCGGCGCCAGGAGGCGGCCGCGATTCTATCGCCGGTGACCAGCACGCGGTAGTCGCGGCCCTCCAGGAATTCCTCCACGATGACGTGGCGTCCGTAGCGGCGCGCATGTTCCCAGGCGCGCGCCACGTCTTCAAGCGTGCGGCAGTCGACGGTCACGCCCTTGCCCTGGTTGGCGTCGAGCGGCTTGAGCGTGACCGGGCCGCCCAGCCGGCGCGCCACGCGCTGGGCCTGTTCCAGGCTGGTGACCGTGTCGCCGCCCGGGACCGGGACGCCGGCCTGGTCGAGCAAGGCCTTGGTCAGCTGCTTGTCGCTGGCGATGCCGACCGCGATCGAATTGGTGGCCCCGGTGATCGTGGCCTGCAGCCGTTTCTGGCGGCTGCCCCAGCCGAGCTGGAACAGGTTCGCCTCGTCGGTGAGGCGCAGCGACGGAATGCCGCGCCGCTGGGCGGCGGCCAGCACCGCGCCGGTACTAGTGCCGATCGCGTGCCTTTCGGCCAGCCCGTGCAGCCTGGCGACGGTCTCGTCCAGGTCGAAGTCCTTGCCGGCAGCCAGCGCATCGAGCAGCGCCATGGCCTCGTCCAGCGCGGCGACGGCGACCTGTTCGATGGCGTAGCCGCAGACTACCCGGCGGCGCCCCGCCTGGTTTGGGACCGGAAGGCTAAGACTGAACACGCCGGGTGCGCCTGCGAGACGCTGCAATTCCATCACGACCGCCTCGAGGGCGTCGACGGGAAGGCCGTCGTCGGCCAGGCGCACCGCCGCCTCGGCAGGCAGCGCGGGAAGCAGCTCGAGCAGGCGGGCGGCGAAGACTTGTCTGGGACCGGCCCGGTCGTCGATGACCGCCATCAGGCAGGGGCTGGCGGCGTACAGGTTGGGGCCGCGCAGGACGCGTCGTTCCTTGATTCTCATGAAATCGGGTTCCGTTTGGTGACGTTTTCCAGGAAGTCGAGCAGCGGGGCCGGCAGGCTGTTGGCCTTGGCCGCGTCGCCGCCCGGCAGGCGGTATTGGCTGCCCGCCGGCAGCAGGTGCAAGCGGACGTCGATCAGTTCGGGCGTGTCGCGATCGGCGATGTCGGCGACGTTGGAGATCATGGTGCGGCCGTCCACGACCGTGACCGCGCCTTGCCCCAGGACCTCGATGCCGACGCCGCGCTCGACCACGAGGGCCGTGTCCTCGTCGATGCCGATCCCCTGCAGGTAGGGGTTCTGCGCGACCACGGTCAGCAGGCGCGACAGGCGCTGGCGTTCCGAGAAGTGCTGGTCGATGACGACGCGGTGCAGGAAGCCCAGGCCGGCGCCGAGGCTCACCGCCCCCTTTTCAGGGCGGATCTCGGCCCGGCCCTGGGCCAGCATGTGGCCCGACATGGCGGAGGCGCCCGCGCTGGTGCCGCCGATGGTGGCGCCGCGAAGCTTCAGCGCCTTGTGCATCTCCAGATCCAGCGCGGTGCCGCCGATCAGGGCCAGCAGGCGCTTCTGGTCGCCGCCGGTCATGAAGATGCCGTCGGCCTCGGCGATCTGGCGCACGTAGTCCGCGCTGTTGGCGTCCTGCCGGCTGGTCACTTCGAGATGGCTGTGACGCGTCACCCCCAGCGCGCTGAAGGCGTCGTCGTACATTTTCCACATGTGGTCCGCGATCTGGCTGGCGGCTGTGATCACGATGATTCTTGCGTCCGCCCCGCCGCACAGCTCGACGAAGCGGCTCAGGATCGGCATGTCGTCCTTGCGGTCTTCGCTGCCGCCGATAATGACCAGGTGGCCGTTCTTCTGCTGTTCGCTCATCGCTGGGTCATCCTCGCCTGCGGCATGCCGCGGTTGCTGCAGGCGCCCGACTCCTGGCGGCTGACCGCGATCAGGCCGACCGCCACGTCCTTGCCGAACAGGTCGATGCCGCGCTGCAGGGCTTGTGCGAGAAGCATCCCTTCCGCGATCCAGCCGTAGACGGTGCGCGCCAGCAGATGGCGCACGATGTGCTCGCCGATGCCGGTCGCCGCCACCGCGCCTTCCGGACCCGCAAAGAAGCCGCTGCCGATGATCGGACTGTCCCCTACGCGCCCCAGCAGGGACGGAGCCGAGCCGCCGGTCGAGGTGGCGACGGCGAAGTGCCCGTCCGGGCCGCGCACCACCGCGCCCACGGTGTCGCAGGCGCTGGCCTCGGGCAATTCGAGGGGGCTGTTGTAGTTCCAGATACGGCCGAAGACCGAATTGTCGACGCCGGGCATCACCGGCACCGAGCCGGCCATCTGGGCCATCAGCTTGCGGTGTTCGGCGCGCTGGCGTTCGGTGAGCGGCAGGCTTTCCGGCAGTCCGATGGCGCGCGCGAAGCGCTGGGCGCCTTCGCCGGCCAGCATCCAGTGCGGAGTATCGGCAATGGCGCGCGCCAGCTGGACCGGATTCTTCACGTCCTGCACGCAGGCGACCGCGCCCAGGCGGCCGCGGGTGTCCATGATCGAGGCGTCCATTTCGACCGTGGCGCCGTCCAGGCACAGCACGGCGCCGCTGCCGGCATTCAGGCGCCCATCGTCTTCGAGCGTGGTGACGGCAATGATGGCGGCATCGAGCGCGTCGCCATTGACTTCCAGTTGCCCGAGCGCGCGGCGCGCGGCGAGCACGCAGGCGTCCTCGTGGTCGACGGACGCGCCGGCGCCGCCGTGCACCACGACGGCGCCGGCTTGTTTGGTGTGACTCATGTTGTCCTGTTCCTCTTCATTGTTGTCTTGGCGTGAATGCAAGGCTCGATCACGCTGAGTGATGAAAATTATGCAAGATCGCGGCCGCGCACCATATCGGTTGCATTGCCGTGCGCATGTAAGAGGGTGCTTACAGGGAAGAGAGGTGTTTCCCGCGGTAGCTCAGGACAACAGGGAGGCGGGGCGCAAGGCGCGGCGCAGCTGGTGCACGACTTCCTGCCGTGCGGGCGGGGTGAGATAGCGCCCCACGTCGACACGCTCGCCGCGCGCTTCCAGGACGATCAGGGTGCGCATGCCCAGGTCGGCCAGGCTGACGCGGGTATGGTGCGGGTCCAGCCTGGACTCCAGCACGCGCGCGCCGTCCCGGCGCTCGACCAGCAGCCAGCCGTCGGCCAGGCGGATGCGCTCCTGGTCCAGGGCGTGGCGGGCGTAGTAGAGGAGGGCTGCGCCGACCGCCGCGCTCTCGGCCAGGGCGAAGGCCAGCACCATCCAGGCGCCGCGCAAGGTGAAGACCAGGGCGATGCCGAGGGTGGCCGCGCTCAGGAGTGCGTAGACCAGCAGCGCCTGGCGCGGGCTCAAGGAACAATTGCGCTTCATGAGCCATTCATGGCGCACGGACGCGGCCGGACCTGCGCCGCCGGCGCCCAGGCCCATGCCGCTGCCGCCTCCTGCTTCCATTGCCGCTCCGTGGCCGATTTGACAGGATTAATCATAGCGCTACTTCGCCTGTCGGGCGCCAGCGACACACGATACAAGAGCCCGGTTATCTGTTACGATACCGCCCCCTCCCACGCAAAGGTTTGTATGACGCACGCTTGCGGCGTTGACTTCGGCACGTCCAATTCCACCGTCGGCTGGCTGCGCCCCGGCGCATCCCGCACCGCGGCCGAGTCGCTTCTCATCCTCGAGGACGGCAAGCCGACCCTCCCGTCCGTGGTGTTCTTCAATGCCGACGACGAGCGCGTGACCTATGGACGCGAAGCGCTGGCGGAATACCTGGAAGGCTACGAAGGCCGCCTGATGCGCTCGCTCAAGAGCCTGCTGGGCACCAGCCTGATCGACGGCCAGACCGAGGTCGCCGGGCGGGCGCTGCCGTTCCGCGCACTGCTGGCCCAGTTCATCGGCGAGGTCAAGCGCCGCGCCGAGCGCCAGGCCGGGCGTCCTTTCGAGCAGGCCGTGTTCGGCCGCCCCGTGTTCTTCATCGACGACGACGCCGGCGCCGACAAGCTGGCCGAGGATACGCTGGCCGAGGTGGCGCGCTCGGTGGGCTTCCGCGAGGTGAGCTTCCAGTACGAACCGATCGCCGCCGCCTTCGACTACGAAGCCGGGATCGACCGCGAAGAGCTGGTCCTGATCGCCGACATCGGCGGCGGCACCTCCGACTTTTCGCTGGTGCGCCTGGGACCCGAACGCGCAGGGCGCACCGACCGGCGCGAGGACATCCTGGCCAACGGCGGCTTGCACATCGGCGGCACCGACTTCGACAAATACCTGAGCCTGGCGACGGTGATGCCCCTGCTGGGCCATGGGAGCCACTTGCTGTCGGGCGCGGCGGTGCCATCGAGCTATTATTTCAACCTGGCGACCTGGCACACGATCAACCAGGCCTATACCCGCAAGAGCCAGGCCCAGCTGGCCGACCTGGTGCGCGATGCGGCTGAGCCGCGCAAGATCGCGCGCCTGCAAAACCTGATCGAGGACCGGGCTGGGCACTGGCTGGCGATCCAGGTCGAAGCCGCCAAGATCGGGCTCTCGGGCGCCGAGCGGGTGGCCCTGTCGCTGGACCGCCTGTCGCCGCCCGAGGAGCTGCACGTGGGGCGCGCCGAGTTCGAGGCGGCCATCGGCCACCTGGTCGACAGCGTCGGCGCGACCGTGCGGCGGCTGTTCACCGACGCCGGCGTCACCCCTGGCGACGTCGATACGGTATTCTTTACCGGCGGTTCCAGCGGCGTCGGCCTGCTGCGCCGGCATATCGCCGCGCTGGTGCCGGATGCGCGCGCCGTGGAAGGCGACCTGTTCGGCAGTATCGGCGCCGGCCTGGCCCTGGATGCGCAGCGCAAGTTTGGATAGATTTGTAAGGGATGAAGCATGAGTAGCTATGAGCGTCCGATCGTGATGCTGGACTTCGAGACCACTGGTTTGTCGCCCGAGATGGGCGACCGCATCACCGAGGTGGCGGCACTGCGCATCGTCGGCGGCGAGATCACCGAACGCTATGTCTCGCTGGTGAATTGCGGCGTGCGCATTCCGTCCTTCATCACCGCCCTGACCGGCATCACGCAAGAGATGGTCGACAGCGCGCCGTCGGCCCGCCAGGTGGTGCCGGAACTGCTCGACTTCATCGGCGGCGACGTGCTGTCGGCGCACAACGCCAGCTTCGACGAGAAGTTCCTGAAGGCCGAAGGCGCGCGCCTCGGCCGCAGCTGCTCGCACGCCGCGCTGGTGTGTTCGCTCAAGCTCTCGCGCCGGCTGTATCCGGGGATGGCGAGCTACAAGCTGGGCCAGCTCTCGAGCCAGCTGGGGATCGTGTTCCGCGGTACCGCCCACCGTGCCGAGGCCGACGCCGAAGTCGCCGCCGAAGTGCTGCTGCACGCCGCGCGCCACCTGGGGCGCACCTGTGGCCTGGAGCGGGTGGCGCCGGATCTGCTGGTCTCGATTAACAAGGTCGCGGCAGCAAAGATTCCCGTCTTCCTGGACAAGTACGCGGCCACCATGCGCGAGCGCGCCGCCACCGCCTGATTCCCTCCCGGCCGCTGCGTGTCCGAACCCGGAACGCGACGGCCGCGGTCCGCACGATTGTGCCGACTCAAACTCCGACCCGGCCACTCTACTTACAATTTTAGCAAGTGGATGGCCTCGCTTGCGCGGGCCAGCGCTTCCGCTGCGGCCCCGGACCATGGCCGCCCAGCCGCGCTGACATTGCCGCCACCGGCGATAGCGCCGACACCGCAAGGGGACATGGATGAGCCGCGAGAATGCCGCCCGCGAGGGCTACGAGACCTACCTGTGGTTCCGCCGATCCGCCCAGGACGGCAATCCCTACGCCCAGTTCAACCTGGCCCTGCTGTACCTGCGGGGCAAAGCCGGCGAGCGCGACGACGAAAGCGTGGACGGCGGCAATCGGGACGCTGATGGCGGCGGCCGCGCCGATCGCAACGCCGAGCACGCCGCCCATCTGCTGATGCGCGCGGCCGAGCAAGGGCTGGCCTATGCGCAGAGCCAGCTGGGCGCGCTCTACTACAACGGACGCGGCGTGCCGCGCAGCGCGGAACTGGCCGCCGCCTGGTTCCGCCGCGCCGCCGAGCAGGGAGACCGCTCCGCCCAGTACAACCTGGGACTGCTGTACCGGCGCGGGCGCGGCGTGCGCCAGTCGCACGAGTGCGCGCTCGGCTGGTTCTGGCGCGCCGCCGAGCAGGGCATGGCGCGCGCCCAGAGCTACCTCGGCGAGTGCTACCTGCATGGCCTGGGCGCCGCCGTCAGCTATCCGCTCGCGATGGCCTGGTTCCGCAAGGCGGCGATGCAGGGTTTTCCCCACGCCCAGCTGCAGCTGGCCCAGATGTACGAGCGCGGGCACGGCGTCGATCCCAGTCCTTCCCAGGCCTTGTACTGGTTCCGGCACGCGGCCGCGGCCGGGAACCCGGTCGCCCAGCGCCACCTGGGCCTGGCCTATGCCGACGGCCAGGGCGTGCGCGCCGATCCGGTCAGCGCGCGCCACTGGCTCGAGCGCGCCGCCCACCAGGGCGACCGCGATGCGCAATATGCGCTCGGCGAGCTGCTGGCCGAGCGGCGCGGCTCGGTGCGCGACCGCGAGCGCGCGCTGTCCTGGTTCGAGCGCGCCGCCGACCTCGGCCACGCCCAGGCCCAGTACCGGGCCGGCCACATCTTGGCCCGCGGCTGCGGACGCGGCTTCGGCGTGGCGCGCAACCATCCGCGCGCGCTGGCGTATTACCTGCGCGCGGCGGAGCAGGGCGCGGCGAACGCCCAGTTCGCGCTGGGCCTGTTGTACGCCAATGGCCAGGGCGTGCCCCAGGACTTCGCGCGCGCCGCCGACTGGTACCGCCGCGCGGCCCAGCAAGGCGACGCCAGCGCCCAGAACAACCTCGGCGCACTGCATGCACGCGGCGACGGCGTGGGCCGCGACGACATGCTGGCCGTCTACTGGTACGGCCATGCCGCGGAACAGGGGTATGCGCCGGCGCAGGTCAACCTGGCCAGCATGTACGCGGCCGGGCGCGGCGTCGAATGCGACCTGGTGCTGGCTTGCATGTGGCTCTGGCTGGCCGCGCGGGCCGGGCTGCCTGCCGCGACGCTCACCCGGGCCGGCGCCGGCACGCCGGCGCGCAAGCCGGCGGAGGTGCGCCCGGTCGAGCAGGCCGAGGCGCATGCCGTCGAGCAGGCGGCGGCGCGCATGCGGCAATTGGCGGCGGCTCTCGCGCCCGCGGATCGTCAAAGGGCGCGCGAACTGGCGGGCCGCTGGCTCGCGGCGAGGGAAGGGAGGGCGGACTTCAATCCGGGACTGCTGGGCAGTATGGATGCCGCATAAGCGCAGTGCCGGCTGCTTGCGCCGGGCTGCCGGCACTGTCGGCGGGGATGAATATGCCGATATCGACAGCTGCTGTATGGACATTTACTAATCGCAGGTGGAAAGCCGGCCCGGCGGTAGGCATGCTCGGTGATTCGCGTTATGATGCCCCTCGGCACATGCCATACCCCATCTCAATCCGACAGAGAACAACATGCACCTGAGACACGCTACGCTCGTCGCCATGCTGGCCGCCGCCTTCGGCGCACACAATGCGCTCGCACAAACCTGCGCCGCCACCGGCCCTTCCTTGACCTACCCGGTAACGAAGAAGACCGACCAGACCGACAACTATCACGGCACCACCGTGGCCGATCCCTACCGCTGGCTCGAAGACGCGAACAGCGCCGAGACCAAGTCCTGGGTCGACGCCCAGAACAAGGTGACCCAGGCCTACCTGGCGCAGATCCCGCAGCGCGAAGCGATCCGCCAGCGCCTGACCCAGCTGTGGAACTACGAGCGCTACAGCGTGCCGGAAAAAGAAGGCGGCCGCTACTTCTACACCCGCAATGACGGCCTGCAGAACCAGTCGGTGCTGTACACCCAGAAGAGCCTGGGCGACACCCCGCGCGTGCTGCTCGACCCGAACACCCTGGCCGCCGACGGCACCGTCGCCCTGGCCGGCGCCGAAGTCAGCCCGGACGGCAAGCTGCTGGCCTACAGCATCGCGGCCTCCGGCTCGGACTGGAACGAGATCAAGGTCCGCGACATCGAGACCGGCAAGGACCTCGACGACCATATCAAGTGGGTCAAGTTCTCGCGCACCGCCTGGACCAAGGACGGCAAGGGCTTCTTCTACAGCCGCTACGACGAGCCGAAGGAAGCCACCAAGCTGGCCGACGTGAACTACTTCCAGAAGCTGTACTTCCACCGCATCGGCACCTCGCAAAGCGCCGACACCCTGGTGTACGACCGTCCCGACCAGAAGGAATGGGGCTTCGGCGGCCAGGCCACCGACGACGGCCGTTACCTGGTCATCACCACCACCAAGGGCACCGCGCCGAAGTACCGCGTTTCGTACAAGGACCTGAGCAAGCCCGATTCCAAGGTCGTGGACCTGATCGACAACTTCGATGCCGGCTACGAGTTTATCGACAACATCGGCAGCGTGTTCTACTTCAGCACCGACCGCAATGCGCCGCGCAAGCGCATCGTCGCCATTGACGTGAGCAAGCCGGCGGAGAGCAACTGGAAAGAGATCGTCGCCGAGTCCAGCGACACCCTGGTGGGCGCCGACATCGTCAACAAGCAGCTGGTGCTCGAATACCTGAAAGATGCGCGCAGCGTCGTGCGCGTGGTCGACCTGAAGGGCAAGGCCGTGCGCGAGATCGCACTGCCGGGCATCGGCTCGGTGGGCGGCTTGCAGGGCAAGAAGGACGATACCGAGACCTTCTTCTCCTTCACCGGCTACACCACCCCGACCACCATCTACCGCCTGAACCTCAAGGACGGCAAGAGCAGCGTATTCCGCCAGCCGAAGGTCGCCTTCAACCCGGCCGACTACGAGACCCGCCAGCAGTTCTACACGAGCCGCGACGGCACCAAGGTCCCGATGTTCATCGTGTCCAAGAAGGGCCTCAAGCTGGACGGTTCGAACCCGACCTACCTGTACGGCTACGGCGGCTTCAACATCTCGCTGACCCCGGCCTTCTCGCCGGCCAACCTGGCCTGGATGGAGATGGGCGGCGTTTACGTGGTGGCCAACCTGCGCGGCGGCGGCGAATACGGCGAAGCCTGGCACCAGGCCGGCACCAAGCTGCAGAAGCAGAACGTGTTCGACGACTTCATCGGCGCGGCCGAGTGGCTGGTGTCGAACAAGGTCACCTCGCCGCAGAAGCTGGCGATCGGCGGCGGTTCCAACGGCGGCCTGCTGGTGGGCGCGGCCATGACCCAGCGCCCGGACCTGTTCGGCGCCGCGCTGCCGGCGGTGGGCGTGATGGACATGCTGCGCTTCCACAAGTTCACCATTGGCTGGGCCTGGACCTCGGACTACGGCTCGTCGGAGAACCCGGATGAGTTCAATGCGCTGGTCAAGTACTCGCCGCTGCACAACCTGAAGCCGGGCACCTGCTACCCGGCGACCATGGTGACCACGGCCGACCACGACGACCGCGTGGTGCCGGCGCACAGCTTCAAGTACGCCGCGGCAGCCCAGGCGGCCCAGGCGGGCGGGGCACCGATCCTGATCCGCATTGAGACCAAGGCCGGCCACGGCGCGGGCAAGCCGACCACCAAGCAGATCGAGGAAGTGGCCGATCGCTGGGGCTTCCTGTCGCGCGAACTGAAGATGGGCGACGCGCCGAAAGCAGTCGGCGGCTCGAACTAAGCTTGTTTTCGAAATAGAAACGGCTGCCGGAGCGATCCGGCAGCCGTTTTTCATCGTAGGGTTGGCGGCTTCGCCGCCGACGCGGCCAGCGGGCGCCGGCATGACCGCGGTGTGAAACGGTCGCGTATCACCGCGTCGGCGGGAGACCCGCCGACCCTACCGGTGCACGACCACCAGCAGCGCCTTGGCCTCGGTCTTGCCGGGATTCCGGATCACGTGATCCTGGTCCGCCGGATAGCGCGCCGTGCCGCCATGCCGGATTTTTTTCTTCTCGCCGCCCACTTCCAGTTCGACGCTGCCGACCACCACGCTCAGGTGCTCGTTGGTGCCCGGGTCATGCGCCTGCGAAGCCAGGGCGCCGCCGGGCGCCAGGGTCAGCTCATACCATTCATACTTGCCGGCCAGGTCCATCGGGCCCAGGATGCGCAGGGAATAACCGGCATGCGCACCGGGCAGGGTGGGAATCTCGTGCGCGTCGACCACGCGGATCAGTTCCGCCTGGCGCACTTCGGACGATAGCAATTCGCTAATTTGCACACCCAGCGCATTGGCCAGGCGCCAGGTGATGGCGATGGTGGGATTGGCTTTTTCGCGTTCGATCTGGGACAGCATCGACTTGGACACGCCCGCAATGCGCGACAGATCCTCCAATGTGAGGCCGCGCGCGAGGCGCAGGCGCTGTAGCGTGGCGCCAACTTCTGGCGGAGCGTTGTTTGCTAGACTTTTATTCATTACCTATAGACAGTAGCTTGCCAAGTTCATTGGCCGGGGGTAAGATTCAATATATTGAATTTTCGTTCGAGATAAAGAACCTAGTTTTGTAGATCGAACGAGTCAACGGTACAACATACGACAACACCCGGTCAAGCCGGACCAACCAGGAGAGCACCACATGAGCGATCAAGCCTTTTACAGCACCCTCCAGCAAAAACTCGACACGCTGAAAACCGAGGGCCTGTTCAAGCCGGAACGTGTGCTGGCCTCGCGCCAGGGCGCCGAAGTCGTCGCCCAGGACGGCCGCACCCTGATCAACATGTGCGCCAATAACTACCTGGGCCTGTCCGGCGACCCGGAAACCCAGAAGGCGGCCGCCGCCGCCCTGGAAAAGTACGGCTACGGCTTGTCGTCGGTGCGCTTCATCTGCGGCACCCAGACGGTGCACAAGGAACTGGAGCAGAAGCTGTCGGAATTCCTAGGCACCGAAGACACGATCCTGTACGCGGCTGCCTTCGACGCCAACGGCGGCGTGTTCGAGCCGCTGTTCGACGAGAACGACGCCATCATCTCGGACGCCCTGAACCACGCCTCGATCATCGACGGCATCCGCCTGTGCAAGGCCGCGCGCTACCGCTACGCCAACAACGACATGGCCGACCTGGAAAATCAGCTGCAGGCCGCGACTGAAGCGGGCAAGCGCCACAAGATCATCGTCACCGACGGCGTGTTCTCGATGGACGGCACCATCGCTCAGCTGGACAAGATCGTCGAGCTGGCCGAGAAATACGGCGCCCTGACCATGATCGACGAATCGCACGCCTCCGGCTTCATGGGCAAGACGGGCCGCGGCACCCACGAGCACTGCGGCGTGATCGGCAAGATCGACATCATTACCGGCACCCTGGGCAAGGCGCTGGGCGGCGCGATGGGCGGCTTCACCTCGGGCCGCAAGGAAGTCATCGAGACCCTGCGCCAGAAGTCGCGTCCTTACCTGTTCTCCAACACCCTGGCCCCGATGATCGCCGGCGCCTCGCTGGCCGTCCTGGACCGCATCAGCAAGTCGACCGAGCTGCGCGACCGCCTGCACGAGAACACCGCCCACTTCCGCAAGGAGATCGAGCGCATCGGCTTCACCATCAAGCCGGGCACCCACCCGGTGGTGCCGGTGATGCTGTTCGATGCGCCGGTGGCCCAGAAATTCGCCGCCCGCATGTTCGAGCTGGGCGTGCTGCTGTCGGGCTTCTTCTACCCGGTGGTGCCGATGGGCCAGGCGCGCGTGCGCGTGCAGCTGTCGGCCGCGCACACCCGCGAGCAGCTCGACAAGGTGCTGGCCGCCTTCGAGCAGGCCGGCCGCGAGCTGGGCATCATCAAGAACCAATAAGAACAGTCATCAGCAAGAGATCGGAATAACAGCATGGAACGCATCCTCATTATCGGCGCCAACGGTCAAATCGGCAGCGAACTGGTCACCGCCCTGGCCGAACAGCACGGCGAAAACAACGTGATCGCCTCGGACATCGGCGCCAACAACGTCTACGGCGCGGCGCGCTACACCCAGCTCGACGTGCTGGACAAGGACCGCCTGGCGTCGCTGATCGACGCCGAAGGCATCACCCAGGTGTACCAGCTGGCGGCGCTGCTGTCGGCCACCGGCGAAAAGGCCCCGCTGAAGGCATGGACCCTGAACATGGACGGCCTGCTGAACATCCTGGAAGTCGCGCGCGAGCGTGGCGAAACCGGCAAGCCGCTGAAGATCTTCTGGCCCTCGTCGATCGCCGCCTTCGGCCCGAACACCCCGGCCGAGAACACCGCCCAGTACACGGTGATGGACCCGACCACGATCTACGGCATCAGCAAGCTGGCCGGCGAGCGCCTGTGCGAGTACTACCACAGCAAGTACGGCGTGGACGTGCGCAGCATCCGCTACCCGGGCATCATCAGCTTCAAGTCGCCTCCGGGCGGCGGCACCACCGACTACGCGATCGCCATCTTCCACTCGGCGCTCAAGGGCGAGACCTACGAATGCTTCCTGGGCCCGGAAACCACGCTGCCGATGATCTACATGCCGGACGCGATCCGCGCTACCATCGAGCTGATGGATGCGCCGGCCGGGAAGGTCGCCATCCGTTCCTCGTACAATGTGGCGGGCGTGTCCTTCAACCCGCGCGAACTGGCTGCCGCCATCAAGAAGGCGCTGCCGGAATTCGAGATCGCCTACAAGCCGGACAGCCGCCAGCAGATCGCCGATTCCTGGCCGAAGAGCCTGGACGACAGCCGCGCCCAGGGCGACTGGGGCTGGAAGGCCCGCATCGGCGTCGAAGAGATGGTCGCCGACATGCTGAAGAACATCGACGTCGGCATCACCGCCTGATCGTCATCGCCAAACCATAATAAAAAACGACATAAAGAGACAACAGATGGACATGAGCGTATTTGATCTGTTCAAGATCGGTATCGGCCCGTCGAGCTCCCACACCGTGGGCCCGATGGTGGCGGCGCGCCGCTTTCTGCTGGAATGCGGCCCGCTGGACCAGGCGGTCGGCGTCGAAGCGCACCTGTATGGGTCGCTTGCGCTGACCGGCGTCGGCCACGCCACCGACAAGGCGGTGCTCCTGGGCCTGATGGGCGAAACGCCCCAGGACATCGATCCGGATTCGGTCGAGGACAAGCTGGCCGAGGCGGAGCTGGACGGCGTACTCAAGCTGCTGGGCATGAAGGAAGTGCCGTTCACCTACAAGACGGGCCTGGTGTGGCACAAGGCCTCGACCCTGCCCGAGCATCCGAACGGCATGAAGTTCGTGCTCAAGCTGGCGGACGGCAGCGTCATCGAGCGCATCTATTATTCGGTCGGCGGCGGTTTCATCACCGCGGCGGGCGAGAGCCAGTCGCGCGCGGCGGAAGCGCCGGCGGTCGAGGTGCCTTTCCCCTTCAGCACCATGAGCGAGCTGCTGGAGCAGGGCAAGCGCAGTGGCCTGTCGATTCCGCACATGCTGCGTGCGAACGAACTGGCGCGCATGGGCGAGGCCGAGCTCGACGCCGGCCTGGACCGCATCTGGCACGTAATGCGCGACTGCATCGCCCACGGCCTGGTCACCGAAGGCCAGCTGCCGGGCGGCCTGAACGTCAAGCGCCGTGCGGCCAAGCTGTGGAAGCAGGCACATTGCAACGAAGGCAAGCGCGTCAACGAGCTGCCGCACGACTTCACCCACCAGGTGACCCTGTACGCGATGGCGGTCAACGAAGAGAACGCGGCCGGCGGCCGTGTCGTGACCGCGCCGACCAACGGCGCGGCCGGCATCATCCCGGCGGTGCTGCGCTACTACGTCGAGGACTGCCGTCCGAGCGACCCGGTGCGGGGCGTGCGCGATTTCCTGCTGACTTCCGCGGCGATCGGCATGCTGTGCAAGAAGAACGCCTCGATCTCGGGCGCCGAGATCGGTTGCCAGGGCGAGGTGGGCGTGGCTTGCGCGATGGCGGCGGCCGGCCTGGTGGCGGCACTGGGCGGCACCAACGAGCAGATCGAGAACGCGGCGGAGATCGGGATCGAGCATCACCTGGGCATGACTTGCGATCCGATCGGCGGGCTGGTGCAGATTCCTTGCATCGAGCGTAACGGAATGGGAGCGATCAAGGCCATTACCGCCGCGTCGCTGGCGCTCAAGGGCGATGGGACGCACTTCGTCAGCCTGGACAACGTCATCGAGACGATGCGCCAGACGGGGGCGGACATGCAGGTGAAGTACAAGGAAACCTCGCTGGGCGGGTTGGCGGTGCATGTGGTGACTGTCAATCACGCGGCTTGCTGATCTTCGGCGCTACCGGCTGCTCTGGCAAACTTGGGTCCCGGCCTTCGCCGGGACGACGTGCCGGGGTTGCAGGCCGCAGGAGCCTCTAATGACCCGCACCTTCGGAACCGTCGTACGCGCCACTGGCGCCTACGACTTCTGGCGAAGGCCGGAACCTAAGTCCGCAGCGCACCAATAACACCTCCTCGCACCCCCTCAAAATCCTAAATTTTATTCACCCAACCCCACTTTTTTGCAGCACAGCATACATTTCGGCCGCCTCACACTATAATAAAGTTTCAACGTGAGCCCCCAACCGGATTTTCTACTGTATGCATTATGTGTCCACCCGCGCGACGAGCGCGTCCGCAGCACGCAATCCCCAGCTGTTTTCCGACATCCTGCTTGGCGGCCTCGCGCCCGACGGCGGCTTGTATCTTCCCACCGAGTACCCCCAGGTCACGGGCGCCGAGCTCGACGCCTGGCGCAAGCTGAGCTACGCTGAGCTGGCCTACGAGATCCTGCGCAAGTTTGCGACCGACATCCCGGACGCCGCCCTGAAGGCCCTGACCGCGCGCACCTACACCCCTGAGGTCTACCGCAACGCCCGCGCTGGCGAATCCGCCGCCGAGATCACGCCGCTGCGCGTGCTGGAAGAGGGCGAGCGCGGCACCCTGGTGCTGCAGGCGCTGTCGAACGGCCCGACCCTGGCCTTCAAGGACATGGCCATGCAGCTGCTCGGCAACCTGTTCGAGTACGCGCTGGCCAAGAACAACGACGAACTGAACATCTTCGGCGCCACCTCCGGCGACACCGGCAGCGCCGCCGAGTACGCGATGCGTGGCAAGCGCGGCGTGCGCGTGTTCATGCTCTCGCCGCACAAGAAAATGAGCGCCTTCCAGACCGCGCAGATGTTCAGCCTGCAGGACCCGAACATCTTCAACATCGCTGTCGAAGGCGTGTTCGACGATTGCCAGGACCTGGTGAAGGCCGTCTCGAACGACCTCTCGTTCAAGGCCCGCCACAAGATCGGCACCGTCAACTCGATCAACTGGGCGCGCGTCGTGGCCCAGGTGGTTTATTACTTCCGCGGCTATCTCGCGGCGACCACCGCTAACTCCCAGAAGGTCTCGTTCACCGTCCCGTCGGGGAACTTCGGCAATATCTGCGCCGGTCACATCGCCCGCATGATGGGCCTGCCGATCGACAAGCTGGTGGCCGCCACCAACGAGAACGACGTGCTCGACGAGTTCTTCCGCACCGGCGTCTACCGCGTGCGCAAGTCTTCCGAAACCTTCCACACCAGCAGCCCGTCGATGGACATCTCGAAGGCCTCGAACTTCGAGCGCTTCATCTACGAACTGGTGGGCCGCGACGCCGACCGGACGCACGACCTGTTCCGCAAGGTCGAGACCCATGGCGGCTTCGACCTGTCCGGCGCGCCGGGCAGCGACGGCGACGAGCACCAAGACGTGGGCAAGTTCGGCTTCCAGTCGGGCCGCTCGACCCATGCCGACCGCCTGGCGACCATCCGCGACGTCGCGGGCAAGTACGGCATCGTGATCGACACCCACACCGCCGACGGCGTCAAGGTGGCGCGCGAGCACATGCAGCCCGGCGTGCCGATGATCGTGCTGGAAACCGCGCTGGCCGCCAAGTTCAACGAAACCATCGTCGAAGCCCTGGGCAAGGACGCCGATCGCCCGGCCGGCTTCGAGAATATCGAGGCGCTGCCGCAGCGCTTCGTGGTGATGCCGCCCGATGTGGACCGCATGAAGGCCTATATTTCCGAACACACGGGACTGTGACATGAAGCCGCCCATGCTCTCGCGCCGCGAAGCGCTGGACTTCCTGCTCGACGCCGCGCGCGCGGTGGACGGCGTGGAGAACGTGCCGACCCTGGAAGCGAACGGCCGCGTGCTGGCCGAAGACGTCCTGTCCACGCTCGACGTGCCCTCGGCCGACAACACGCAGATGGACGGCTACGCGGTGCGCGCCGCGGACTGCGCCGGCGGCAGCGCCACCTTGCGCGTGGCCCAGCGCATCCCGGCCGGCAGCCTGGGCCAGCCCCTGGAACCCGGCACCGCCGCCCGCATCTTCACCGGCGCCCTGATTCCTCTGGGCGCCGACGCGGTGGTGATGCAGGAGCAGTGCGAAGCCGTGGGCGACAGCGTCACCGTGCGCCATACGCCGCGCGAAGGCGAATGGATTCGCCGTACCGGCGAGGACATCGTGGCCGGTTCCGTCATCCTGCCGGCCGGCACCCGCCTGCGCGGCCAGGAGCTGGGACTGGCCGCCTCCGTGGGCCTGGCGAAACTGCCTGTGCGCCGCCGCCTGCGGGTGGCCGTGTTCTTCACCGGCGACGAGCTGGCCATGCCGGGCGAGCCGCTCGCGCCGGGCGCCATCTACAACTCCAACCGTTTCACCTTGCGCGGCCTGCTGGAGAATTTCGGCTGCGAGGTGCGCGACTTCGGCATCGTCCCCGATTCGCTGGAAGCGACCCGCGCCACCTTGCGCGAAGCGGCGCAGGGACATGACCTGATCATCACCTCCGGCGGCGTGTCGGTCGGCGAGGAAGACCACATCAAGCCGGCGGTGGAAGCGGAAGGCCGCCTGAACATGTGGCAGATCGCGATCAAGCCGGGCAAGCCGCTCGCATTCGGCCAGGCGGGTGAAGCGTTCTTCCTGGGCCTGCCGGGCAATCCGGTGTCGAGCTTCGTCACCTTCCTGCTGTTCGTGCGGCCTTTCCTGCTGCGCCTGCAGGGCGTGAGCGGGCCGGTGGAACCCGGCGGCTACATGCTGCGCGCGGACTTCAACTGGACCAAGGCCGACCGCCGCAACGAGTTCCTGCGCGCGCGGATCAATTCGGCGGGCGGACTGGACCTGTTCCCGAACCAGGGTTCGGGCGTGCTGACCTCGACCGTCTGGGGCGACGGGCTGGTGGACAACCCGCCCGGCAAGCCGATCGCCGCTGGCGACCTGGTGCGCTTCATTCCCTTCGCCGAACTGCAGCATTAAGGAGCGCCATGAAGATCAATCTGCGGTATTTCGCCTCGGTGCGCGAGGCGGTGGGGATCGGCCAGGAGTCGGTGGAGCTGCCTGGCGAGGTCGATACGGTCGGCGCCGTGCGCGGCCTGCTGGTCACGCGTGGCGGGCCGTGGGCGGAAGCGCTGGCGCCGCAGCGCGCGGTGCGCATGGCCTGCAACCAGGTCATGTGCGGCCCGGAGACCAGGGTGGAAGCCGGCGCCGAAGTGGCGTTCTTCCCCCCGGTCACGGGCGGCTAGGCCTACATCACGGCGATCGACTGCTCCGCCAGGGCCATCAGCTTGGCGCAGTTGTCGCTGCGTTCCGCAAACTCCTTCCACGCCGTGGTGCGCGCCACCGCCTGCCACTTGCGCAGCGACTCGGCGTTCATGTCGGTCACCTTGGCGCCGGCACGCTGGTAGACCGAGGCCACGGCCGCATCGTCCGCCTGCGCGGCGCGCAGCGCGAACTTCTCCAGGTCCGCACCCACGGCCATGACGGCCGCCTGCTGCTGCTTCGTCAGGCGGTCGAAGACCGTGCGCGACATCATCAGCGGCTCGAACATGAACCAGTAGGAGCCGCCGCGCGCCGTGGTCAGCGACTTGGCCGATTCGTGCAGGCGGAATGAAATCAAGGAGGTCGACGAGGTCAGGGCCGCATCGAGGGCGCCGCTGCGCAGCGCTGCCTGGATCTCGTTGGACGGCATGTCGACCACGGTGGCGCCGGCGTCGCGCAGCAGCTGGTCCATCTCGTGCGAGCCGCCGCGCACCTTCAGGCCGCGCGCGTCTTCCGGATTGACGATCGGCGCGCCGCGCGACGCGACGCCGCCGGCCTGCCAGATCCAGCTCACGATCACCAGGCCTTGCTCCGCCAGGATGCGCGACAGCTCGCGCCCCACCGGGGCGTCCTTCCACGCGTAACCCTGCTCGTAGGAGGTGACCAGGGCCGGCATCAGGCCAATGTTGGCCTCCGGCGCTTCGGCGCCGGCATACGACAGCGGCACCAGGGCCATGTCCAGCGAGCCGCCCTTGAGCGCGCCGATCTGGGCGTTGGCGCCCATCAGCGAGGAATTCGGGTAGATCGAGAATTTCATGCCGCCACGGGTGCGCTTCTCGACCTCGGCCGCGAACATGCGGCACAGCCGGTCACGGAAGTCGCCTTGGGCGATGCTGCCGCCCGGGAACTGATGGGAGATTTTCAAATTGCCTGGCTGCGCCCATGCGGACTGCATCCAGAGAGGGCTGGACGCGAGCGCGCCCAAAACGGCCCTGCGGGTCATTACCGACATACACATCCTCCAAGATGTTTTAACGGACTGCCGCAAATCGTGGCCCCTCGTTCGAGCGGGAGCTCATCGTCTGCATGGCGGGTACAAGAATATTCCTGCTGTCTTTATTGTCAAGCAGAATCTTGTAGGTTTTGCAAAGCACGGGCGTGCCAAGGCGGCAGTATCCCGCCGCCTGGCAGTTCGCGTATTGACGTAATCCGGAGGATGAACGCTTCAGCGCCGCGGCTTGGCGGCCGGCTTGCCGTCCTCGCACAGGGCGCAGGCCGCGCCGGCGCGCGCCTGGCGGTAGCGCGAGGCGACGAAGATCGCCGCCGCCGCACAGGACCAGCCGAGCGTGGCCGGCCAGGTGGCGGTGAAGCTCTTGCCGCTCAGGTAGTCGATCAGCGAGATGAGTGCGAACATCGAGCTGGCGGCCAGGAGGTATTGCCCGGCCCAGTAGGTAATCGAACGCATGGTGGATCCTTTGTCAGCGGCGGTTGAGGAAACGGCGGAGATGCTCGGCCACCAGGTCGGGCTGGTCGATCATCAGGAAATGGCGGGCCGGCGCCACCGGCTGGACATCGGCGGAGGCCAGGCCGGGCAGCAGACTGCGATAGTGCTCCAGCCGGGCGCCAACGGTCAATCCGTCCTGCGCCGCATCGGGCTCGAAGTAGGGCGCCAGCACCAGGACCGGCGCGCTGATCTTCGGCAGCTCGGGCCGCAGATCGAGCGTCATCACATCGGCGATGTAGGCGCCGACGGCGCCGCGGTCGCTGCGCAGCAGCAGGGGCGTCAGGTCGTCGGCCTTGCCCATGTCGAGCACGCCCTGGGTACGCATGTATTGGCGCTGCTGCTCGGCATAGGCGGCCGGAGGGGCGGACGCCAGGCGCGCCTGGAGCCCGGTGGCGAGCTGCGGCCGCTGCTCCGGCGGTGCGTTCTCGGTCCCCGGCAGCACCGGCAGGCCGTCGAGCGAGACCACGCCGCCGACCCGGTTGCCGAGGTCCGCCGCGACGGCGAAGGCGAGAGCGCCGCCCAGGCTGTGGCCGACCAGGACCGGCTTGTCGAGGCGGCGGCTGGTCACCAGCTCCGCCACTGCCGCACGGGCCTCAAGGAAGGGCGCGCCGGCAGGCGCCGGGCGGCCGTCGAAGCCGGGCAGGGTGACGACGTACACGGTGTAGTCGGGACTGAAACGGCGGACCAGGTCCTGCCATACCCAGGCGCCGCTGGACAGGCCGGGAATCAGGACCAGCGGGCGGCCCTTGCTGCCGTGGCGCTCGACCAGCATGCCCTGGATCTCGAAGCGTTCGGCCGGTGCGATGGTCGCCGCGAAGCGATTGGGCGGCGGGCTGCCCGGCTGCTGGGCCGCGGCGCCCGGGGGCAGCGCGGCACCGAGCGCCAAGGCGAACAGGATGGAAGTTTTCATGCGGTCTCCGGGTCGGGTGAAAAGATGGATTCGACGGGTAGTCCGAACAGGCGCGCGATGGCGAAGGCCAGCGGCAGGCTCGGGTCGTAGCGGCCGGTCTCGATCGCGTTCACGCTCTGGCGCGACACGTCGAGATGCTGCGCGAGGTCGGCCTGGCTCCAGCCGCGCTCGGCGCGCAGTTCGCGGATGCGGTTCTTCATCGGTTCAGGATGCGGCGCAGGACACACACCAGCCCCGTGGCGCCGCACAGCACGCACCAGACGGTGAACATCGACAGCCGCGGAAAGCCGGCTGTCTCGAGGAAACCGTAGGTGAAGGTCAGGCCCGCCGTGATCGCGGCGGCCAGCGCGACCGACTCCAGCAGGAACATGCGCATGTATTCGTCGACCCGGGAAAAGTGGCGCGCGATGGCCCACAGGGCCAGGCCGAAGCCGAGCATGGGCGAGAGCAGGACCAGGGTGCGCGCCGGGCCGTCCTCCATGGGACGCCCGAACCGGATCGCCGCCGCCAGCAGCAGGCTGTAGAGGACGATCGAGCCGCCCAGCTCCTTGTAATACGCCTTCGCGACACGTTGCTCATGCATGATGACACTCCGCAGTTAGTAAAGTATGCTTTACATCGTAGACGGCAAGATCTTCGGTGTCAAGCAAACTTTACAAAGTGCCGGCGCCGCGCAAACTCGACTACAATGCTGCTCCCTTGTTTCCTCCCCCAGCCATGAGCCAGTCTTCCCCGACCCCCGTTCGCGTCGCCGTCATCGGCGGCGGCCCCGCAGGCCTGATGGCGGCCGAGGTGCTGGCCGAAGGGGGCGTGCAGGTCGACGTCTACGACGCGATGCCTTCCGTCGGGCGCAAGTTCCTCCTCGCGGGCAAGGGCGGCATGAACATCACCCATTCCGAGCCCTACGCCGCCTTCGTGGCGCGCTATCGCGGTCGCAGCGGACAGGTCCAGCGCTGGCTGGACGAATTCACGCCGGAGCAGGTGCGCGCCTGGATCCATGGCCTGGGGATCGATACCTTTGTCGGCAGCTCGGGCCGCGTATTCCCGACCGACATGAAGGCCGCGCCCCTGCTGCGCGCCTGGCTGCACCGGCTGCGCGAATGCGGCGTGCGCTTCCACATGCGGCACCGCTGGACCGGCTGGGAGGGCAAGGACTTGCGCGTCGCGACGCCGGATGGCGAGTTGATCGTGCAGACCGACGCGGTCATTCTCGCCCTGGGCGGCGCCAGCTGGGCGCGGCTCGGCTCGGACGGCGCCTGGGCGCCGCTGCTGGGCGGCAAGGGTGTGGACGTGGCGCCCCTGGTTCCCGCCAATTGTGGTTTCGATACCGATTGGAGCGAGCATTTCAGCAGCCGCCATGCGGGCGCGCCGCTGACGACAGCCGCGCTGGCCTACCGTGACGACAATGGGGAGATGGTACGCCGCAAGGGGCAGTTCGTCGTCACCCAGACCGGCATCGAGGGCAGCCTGGTGTACGCCTTGTCGGCGCCGCTGCGCGACCAGATCGCCCGCGAGGGCAAGACGACCGTATGGATCGATCTGGCGCCCGATCACAGCGCCGAGCGCGTGCTGACCGAAGTGACGCATCCGCGCGGTTCGCGCTCGATGTCGAGCCACTTGCAGAGCCGCCTCGGCCTCAAGGGCGTGAAGGCCGGGCTGCTGCGCGAATGCCTGTCGGCCGAAGAGTACGCCGACCCGGCGCGCCTGGCGGCCGCGATCAAGGCGTTGCCGCTGACCCTCCTGCGGCCGCGCCCCATCGACGAGGCGATCAGCAGCGCCGGCGGCGTGCGCTTCGATGCACTGGACGGCGGCAGCGCCATGCTGCGCGCGCTGCCGGGCGTGTTCGTGGCCGGCGAGATGGTGGACTGGGAGGCGCCGACCGGCGGCTACCTGCTGACCGCCTGCTTCGCGGGCGGCAGGGCGGCCGGCAAAGACGCGCTGGCCTGGCTTGCTGCGCGCCGGTAGACGGCAAGGTCGCGGATCATCGCGCCCAGGAAGCAGCCGTTCAAGACTCCGAACAAACCGCATACGGCGCCGGCAAACATCGGATCGTGATGGAGCTGCGGCGCGAGCGCCCAGGCGGCCGATGCCGCATACTTGAGTACGAACACGCCCAGCATCATCGCCAGCGGCGCCGCACTGCCTTGCATGCGCAGGCCCGCTGTCCGGACCACGATGCGGGTAGCCGCGAACCTCCAGACGAAGAACGCGGCGCCGCCCGCAGCGAGCAGCCAGGTGAACAGGGGCATGAGGTGCAGGCCGAACCTGGCCGCGATGTCCTGCAATGAAAGGCACAGCATGACAATGGGGATGACGGTCAACTGGCGCGCAGTGAGCTCCCGTTCGCGCATGGCCGCGACCCCGCGATAGATCAGGAAGGCAAGGATCGCCCAGACGTAGGCGGGGGTGTGGCTCAGGATCTGGATCAGCACGATGGCTCCATCGTTGTTGTCGATGGCACCACTGTGCCAGCACCTGGGCCGCGTGGGGAAAACGTGCGACGAAGCGTTGGAGGACGGCGTGAAACGCAGCCCATGCGGCGCGAAACGCAGCCGTATTGCTTTATTCTTCGAACGAGACGGTGCCGCTGCCGGTCCGGCTGATGCTGCGCTCGTCCGGATTGCCCAGGACTTCGATGTCGCCGCTGCCGCTGACCGAGGCCATCACCGAGGCGCGTGCCTGCACCGTGCTGCTGCCCGAACCGGTCTGCGACACGTTCACGCGCTGGGCGCGCAGGTCGCGGGCGTCGAGCTGGCCGGAGCCGCTGGCGCGGGCGTCCAGTTCGCGCGCGGTGCCGACCACCGTCATGCGGCCCGATCCCATCAGTTCCGCATCGAGACGGTCGATGGAGGCGCCCGCATTCACGTCCAGGTCGCCGCTGCCATTCAGGCCTGCCTCGACCTTGCGGAAGCGCCCGTTGAACTTGACGCTGCCCGAACCCTCCAGCCGCACCTCGATGCTTTCGCCGGAAAAGCCGTTGATCTTGCTGTCGCCGCTGCCGTCGATGGTGGCGCTGGTAAGGGCCGGCAGCACCAGCTCGACTTCCAGCGGCTGGCGGTGGCGCAGCACGATGCCGCGGATGCCGACGTTGAGCACCGCGCCTTCGGCCTTGACTTCGATATTGCTCAGCAGGCGCTGCTCGCCGCGCACCTTCAGCGAAGGCGTGGCGCCGTAGCGCAGATTCAGGTCGATGGGGCCGTTCAGCTCGATGGCATTGACGTTGGGCGGCACTTCACGGGTTTCGGTGACGACCTGGCGGCCTTCGCTGGCGGCGCTGACGCCGTTGGCGCGCAGCATGCTGTAGCTCAGGGCGATCAGCACGCAGGCCAGCAGCAGCAGGCTGAATCCGATTTTCAACAGTCCTCGCATGGCGCTTCCTTCAGCTTCCCTTGAGCAGGGAGAGGTTCATCTTGACGTAGCGGCGCACGCCGACGATGGTGTATTTGGTGATCACGATCGAGATCAGGAACAGGGCGATCCCGCCCAGCACCAGGCCGGAACCGAACAGGGTCTGGGTGGTGCGCGACTCCGGGTCGAGGTCGGTGGTGATCTGGATCTTGCGCTCGGCCACGGCCTCGGCGCCGCGGATCACGCGCGAATGGGCCGGTTCATTCTCCGCATCGGGATCGCCGCCGTCCATGACCGGATCGGCGGATTTCTCCTCGTACACGTGGATGCCGGTCTCGCCGATCGAGATGCGGGTCTGCACATTCTGGCGCTCATGCCCGTCGTCGCCGATGGTCACGCGGTGCAGCGGACCGTTGAGGACCAGTTCATTGGCGCCGGCCAGGCCGCTGGCCGTGATCGCGATGCCGCCCACGTAGAAGGCGAAAGCAGAGGCGTACAGGCTCACCAGCAGGGATGCATACACGGCGGCCGGAATTGCCATGAACAGGTTGAAGACCAGCAGGCCGGCGGCCGAGGCTACCATGCGCAGGATGTTGGTCGGGCTTTTCTTTTCCTTGAAGGCGTCCATGTGGACGCTGGCGCGCAGCGAGACCGCGACCTTGCGCGGGTCGCCCAGCTCGTCCGCGACTTCCTGCTCGCGGCGGCCTGCGGCGTTGCCGTCGACGAAACGCTGCTCGTACCAGGCCAGGGTCTTGGCCTGCGTCTCGGGCGGCAGGCCCAACATGGCCCGCTTGAGCGCGTCGAGGTATTCCAGTTTGCCCATGGGTGAATGACTCCGTTTTGATGCGTTTGATGCGTGTATTTACGTCGTGAAACAGTAGCGACCGATCAATGGTGGCCGACAACCGGGATCGTGCTCAGCGCCACCGACACGCCGTGGTCCGCGCCGCCGATCAGTTCCGGCATCACCAGCACCATCGTGCTGACGGCCACCAGGGCCAGCAACGCGATCGTCCGCAATCCGAGTTGTAGGTTCATGATCATCTTCCGTAAGACCTGTTTCGATGTTGCTACCTTACGGAATCGGACTCCCGGGCGCCATCGGTGTGCGACAGGCTGCGCTTTTCGCGGGGCAGGGTGCCGTAGGCGCGGATGGCCGTCGCGGCTCCAACCCCGCTGCGCACCGCGGTTTCGAGGGTGGCGGGATAGTCGCTGGCGGTATAGTCGCCCGCCAGGAAGACGCCCGGCAGGGGTGTGCCGTTGTCCGGGCGCGCCAGGCCTGGCGTGCAGGAGAAGGTGGCGCGCTTCTCGGTGATCACCTGGGTCCAGTCCGGTTTGGCAAGAGTTTCGTTTCGGAAATCATGCGCCAGCTGGCCGGCGATGGCTGCCGCCAGGGCCTCCTGCGGGAGGGCGGCGGCGTCCAGCGCGGCGCTGACCACGACGGCCAGCAGGCCGTCCTGGGTGGCGTCGAGCTGGCCCCGGTCGAATACGAACTGGCCCCAGCGTCCCGCCGCCGGAGCGTCTTCCAGCGCATAGAAGGGCAAGTCCAGGCGGGTGCCGGGGGCGTATTGCAGGTAGCAGGTGGCGATCGGCTCGTAGCCGAAGCCGTCCAGCTGGGCGCTCAGCTCCTGGGTGGCGGCATGCGGGGCGAGCAGGGCCGCCGTCTGCCAGGGCGGCGTGGCCAGGACCACGGCGTCGTAGACCGGATCGGCAGGGGCTTCGCCGGTCAGCCCGGCCGTCCAGCGACCGTCGCTCGTGGGCGCCATGCCCGCCAGCTTGACTCCGGTATGGACGGCGGCACCCTTGCGGCCCAGGAAAGCAGCGGCCGCTTCCGGGAACAGCGCGCCCATGGCCAGCTTGGGCAGCAGCATGTCGGATGCGGCGCGGCGCCTGGCGCCCAGGCTGTCGCGCAGCACGGCCAGGAAGACCTGGCTCGAGGCGCGCTCGGGCGGGGTATTCAGGGCGGCGATGCACAAGGGCCGCCACAGCAGCCGGGTCAGGCGCTCGGTCTGGTCGAAGCGCTCCAGCAGTTCGGCCACCGGGCAGTCGGTGTACAGCTGCCAGCCCATCCAGCGCGCGGCCGTGGTGAAGCGGGCCAGGGCCATCTTGTCGGCGCGCGCCAGGCCCTTGGCGCGCAGCAGGGCAGCCAGCAGGTGCAGCGGGGCGGGCAGGCGCGGCGCGGCGAAATCCATGCCCGTACCGCCAACCGGGTAACGCATCTGCACCGGCAGGCGCAGCATGGCCGCCTCGGGATCGACGCCGACGCTGCGCAGCAGGCGCAGGGTTTCGCCATAGGCGCCGAGCAGGATGTGCTGGCCGTTGTCGAGCATGCGTCCGCGCACCTCGACACCGCGGGCGCGGCCGCCGAGGCTGCGCGCGCTTTCCACCAGGGTCACTTGCGCGCCCTGGCGCACCAGTTCCACCGCCGCCGCGCAGCCGGCCCAGCCGCCGCCGGCGACCAGGACCTTGAGGCCGGTTTCAGGCACGGACATAGGTCTTCCACGCCAGCCACAGCTTGCGCAGCGGCGTCAGCGAGATGCGCTGGGTGAGCACATGGAAGCCGTCGCGCTCGATCTCGTCGAGCAGGGTGCGGTAAATGGACGACATCATCAGGCCCGGGCGCTGGGCGCGCCGGTCTTCCTTCGGCAGCAGGGCCAGGGCTTCGTCGTAGGTGCGCTGGGCGCGCTCGGTCTGGAAGCGCATCAGCGCCTCGAACTTGTCGCTGTGGCGGGCGTTGAGCAGGTCGGCCGCGGTGACGTTGAACTGCTGGAGCTCGTTGACCGGGATGTAGATGCGGCCCTTGCGGGCGTCTTCGCCCACGTCGCGGATGATGTTGGTCAGCTGGAAGGCCAGGCCGAGCTTCTCGGCATAGGCCAGGGTCTGCGGATTGGTGTACCCGAAGATGCTGGCCGACAGGATGCCGACCGCGCTCGCCACGTGCCAGCAATAGCGCTGCAGGCCGGCGTAATCCAGGTAGCGGCTCTGGTCCAGGTCCATTTCCATGCCGTCGACGATGGCCAGCAGGTGCTTTTCTTCCAGCTTGTACGGTTCCACGTGCGGCTGCAGGGCCTGGGTCACCGGATGGGTGGGCGCGCCCTTGTACATGGCGGAGACTTCCGTGCGCCACCAGGCCAGCTTGATGCGGGCCACCGACTGGTCGGTCGCGTCGTCGACGGTGTCGTCGACTTCGCGGCAGAAGGCGTACAGCGCCGTGATCGCGCGCCGGCGCTCCGGCGGCAGGAACAGGAAGCTGTAATAGAAGCTGGAGCCGCTCTGGAGCGTCTTTTGCTGGCAGTATTCGTCAGGAGACATGTAGTTCTTTTAGGGATAGGGCGATGCGAATCCGCTATCTTAGCCGATGCGGACCCAAGGACGCGAGTGGGAAAGCTGGCTCCTACATCCAGAGCGCGCGCCAGCCGATCGCCAGCCAGTCGGGCGCCTTGAGCACAGGGCGCTGGCGGAAGACGTCGTAGTCGGCGGCCTCGATCCCGTCCAGGATGCGCAGGCCGCCCTGGATCATCATCCTCAGCTCCCAGCCGATGCGGCCCGGCAGGCGGCGCGCCAGCGGCGCCCCGGACAGCATCAGGGCGCGCGCCCGCTCCACCTCGAAGCGCATCAGCGGCCGCCAGCCGCCCTCTAAACTGCCGGCCTGCAGGGCGCTCTCGCTCACGCCGTGCTTGGCCAGGTCTTCCTGTGGCAGGTAGATCCGGCCCTTGGCCAGGTCGATCGCGACGTCCTGCCAGAAGTTGATCAGCTGGAGGGCGGTGCAGATGGCGTTCGAATCGCGCACGTTGCGGGCGTCGTCGGCGTCGTAGAGGGCCAGCATCATCTTGCCGACCGGGTTGGCGGAGCGGTTGCAATAATCGAGCAGGGCGGGGTAGTCGGCATAGCGGTGGGTCACCACGTCCTGGCGGAAGGCCGACAGCAGGTCGCGCATCGGCTCCACCGACAGGCGGTAGTCGGCGACCACCGCCGCCAGGCGGGCGAACATCGGATCCTTTGGCGGGTTGTGCACCGCCTTGCCGGCCGCGATCACATCGAGCTCCCGCTCGTAAGCCTGGAGCGCGGCCAGGCGCTCCTCCGGAGCGGCATCGCCTTCGTCCGCCAGGTCGTCGGCGCTGCGGGCGAAGGCGTAGATGGCTTCGACGGCGGGCACCAGGCGGCGCGGCAGCAGGAAGGAGGCGACGGGGAAGTTCTCGTAGTGATCGACGGCCATGAATTGAGTATTGACTCTAAAGTCAATTATTTTTGTACTTGCATGATTATAATTGCAGAAGAATCAAAAGTATCAATGTAAGGCCCGGCCGGGCACGACCCGCCAGCGCCTTTTGTCGCCGATCGACCCAACCAAGGATTCCCCGTGTTCGCCCGACTCTCCCCCAGCCAGCTGCGCGCCGCCATCGCGATACCCCTGCTTGCCAGCTTCCTCGCCGCCTGCGACAAACCTGCTCCGAAGACCGAAGACGTGCGCCCGGTGCGCGCGGTCACCCTGGCCGCGGACACGGTCGGCGAGCGGCTCGAGTTCTCGGGCGACGTCCGTCCGCGCTACGAATCGCGCCTGGGCTTCCGGGTGGGCGGCAAGATCGTCGAGCGCAAGGTCGACGTCGGCGCCACGGTCAAGCGCGGCGACGTGCTGATGCGGCTGGATCCCCAGGACCTGCGCCTGGCCGAGAGCCAGGCCAGGGCCGCCCTGCGCGCCGCCGAGACCGAGCGCGACCTGGCCCAGGCCGACTACAAGCGCCACCAGAACCTGCGCGCCCAGAATTTCGTCAGCCAGGCCGTGCTGGATACCAAGCAGAGCACCCTCAAGGCGGCCCAGGCCAATGTCGACGCCGCGCGCGCGGCCTTCCGCGGCCAGGCCAACCAGGCCGGCTACGCCAGCCTGGCGGCGGACGCGGATGGCGTGGTGACCGGCATCGACGCCGAAGTCGGCCAGGTGGTGACCGCAGGCGCCCCGGTGGCGCGGGTGGCCCGCACCGACGAAAAGGAAGTCGTGATCGGTATCCCCGAGAACAAGGTCGAGCTGCTGCGCAAGACCAGCGATGTCAGCGTGCGCCTCTGGGCCAACCAGGGCGAGACGATCCCCGGCAAGATCCGCGAAGTCTCGCCGGTGGCCGACCCTGCGACGCGTACCTACACGGTCAAGGTGGCGATCCCGGCTCGTCCGGATGTCCGTCTCGGCATGACGGCGACCGTGCAGATTGCAAGTGGCAGCGGCGCCACCGCGCTGCGCGTGCCGCTGTCGGCCCTGGTGCAGAACCAGGGGAACACCAGCGTCTGGGTGGTGGAGAAGGGCGCCGTCCGCATGGTGCCGGTGCAGGTGGCCGGCCAGGTGGATAACGACGTGATCCTCGGCGGCGGCGTGCAGGCCGGGCAGCAGGTCGTGACCGCCGGCGTTCACCTGCTCAAGAACGGGCAGAAGGTGCGCATCCTCACCGCCGACGTCTCGCGCCGTGCCGACACCGAAGCGGCCGTCTCGGGCGGGGGCGCCAAATGAAAGGCTTCAACTTGTCGCGCTGGGCCCTGGAACATATCCCGCTCACGCGCTACCTGATCGCGGCGCTGCTGGTGTTCGGCGTGCTGAGCTACCAGCAGCTGGGCCAGGACGAAGATCCGCCCTTCACCTTCCGCGCCATGGTCGTGCGCGCCGTGTGGCCGGGCGCGACCGCGGTGCAGATGGCCGAGCAGGTCACCGATCCGCTCGAACGCAAGCTCCAGGAAACGCCCTACGTGGACCGCATCCGCAGCTTCTCCAAGCCGGGCGAGACCACCATCATCCTGGAATTGCGCGAATCGACCCCGCCCAAGGAAACCACCCCGACCTGGTACCAGGTGCGCAAGAAGATCGGCGACATGGCCGGCACCCTGCCGCAGGGCGTGATCGGCCCCTTCTTCAACGACGAATTCGGCGACACCTATGGCTCGATCTTCGCGCTGTCGAGCGACGGCTTCACCTACGCGCAGATGCGCGACTATGCCGACTTCGTGCGCCAGCAGCTGCTGCGCGTGCCGCTGGTATCGAAAGTCGAGCAGTTCGGCGTCCAGAACGAGAAGGTTTATATCGAGTTCTCCAGCAAGAAGTTCGCCCAGCTGGGCATCCCCTTCGAGCAGATCGTCAACCAGATCCAGACCCAGAACCAGATCGAGGCGAGCGGCGTGCTGGTGACGCCGACCGACAACCTGCAGGTGCGCGTGACCGGCGCGATCCGCCAGCTCGAGCAGCTCGAGAACCTGCAGCTCCGGGCCGGCAATACCACCTTCCGCCTGGGCGACTTCGCCACTGTGAAGCGCGGCTACCAGGATCCGCCGCAGGACAAGATGCGCTACAACGGCAAGGAAGTGATCGGCCTGGGCGTGTCGATGGAGAAGGGCGGGAATATCATCCAGCTCGGCAAGGGCCTGGACGAGACCGTCGCGCGCATCCGCTCCCAGCTCCCGGTCGGCATCGAGCTCGAACGCGTGGCCGACCAGCCGCGCGCGGTGCAGGACTCGGTGGGCGAATTCGTCAAGGTGCTGATCGAGGCGGTCGTGATCGTGCTGATCGTGTCCTTCCTCTCGCTCGGCCTGCATACCAAGCCGAAGCTGCGGGTCGACATCTGGCCCGGCCTGGTGGTGGCCCTGACCATTCCGCTGGTGCTGGCGATCACCTTCCTGTTCATGCGCATCCTCGACATCTCGCTGCACAAGATCTCGCTGGGCGCCCTGATCATCGCCCTCGGCCTGCTGGTGGACGACGCCATCATCGCGGTGGAAATGATGGTGCGGAAGATGGAGGAGGGCTTGTCGCGCTTCGAGGCTGCCACCTTCGCCTACACCTCGACCGCCATGCCGATGCTGACCGGCACGCTGATCACGGCCGCCGGCTTCCTGCCGATCGGCCTGGCCAAGTCGGCGGCCGGCGAATACACCTTCTCGATGTTCTCGGTGAACGCGATCGCGCTCCTGGTTTCCTGGGTGGTGGCGGTGGTCTTCACGCCCTACATCGGCTTCATCCTGCTGAAGGTGAAGCCGCACGCCCATGGCGAAAGCCATCACGACGTGTTCGATACGCCCATGTACCAGCGCTTCCGCCGCCTGGTGAACCGCTGCGTCGAATGGCGCAAGACCACCATCGCCCTGAGCCTGGGCGTGTTCGCGCTGGGCGTGTTCGGCTTTAATTTCATCGAGAAGCAGTTCTTCCCGGATTCCAGCCGCCCCGAGCTGATGGTGGAGATGTGGTCGCCCGAAGGCACCAGCTTCAAGGCGAACGAAGCGGTGGTGAAGCGCTTCGAAGCCTGGCTGGGTAAGCAGCAGGGCGTCAAGAGTGTGACCAGCTATGTGGGCACCGGCAGTCCGCGCTTCTACCTGCCGCTGGACCAGATCTTCCCGCAGTCGAACGTGTCCCAATTGGTGGTGCTGCCAGTCGATGCGAAGGCGCGCGAGGCGCTGCGCCTGAAGATCACAAAAGTCTTCGAGACCGAGTTCCCCGAGGTGCGCGGGCGAGTGAAGCTGCTGCCAAACGGCCCGCCGGTGCCGTATCCGGTGCAGTTCCAGGTGCTGGGCCCGGACATCGGCGTCGTGCGCACGGTCGCCGACCAGGTCAAGGAAGTGATGCGCGCGAATCCGAACACGGTGGGCGTGAACGACAACTGGAACGAGTCGGTCAAGGTCCTGCGCCTGGACCTCGACCAGGACAAGCTGCGCGCGCTCGGCGTGACCTCGCAGGCAGTGCGCCGCGTGGTCAACACCACGCTGACCGGCACCCCGATCGCCCAGTTCCGCGAAACCAACCGCCTGATCGACATCGTGGTGCGCCAGCCGGTCGAGGAGCGTTCGACCATCACCCGCCTGCAGGAGGCGCTGGTCCCGACCGCCTCCGGGCGCGCCGTGACCATCGGCCAGGTCGCCCGCGTGCAGCTCGTCTGGGAGCCGGGCGTGGTCTGGCGCCAGGGACGCGAGTGGGCCATCATGGTCCAGTCCGACGTGGTCGAAGGCATCCAGGGCCCGACCGTGACCGGCCAGGTCGACGCCAAGCTGGCCGGGATCCGTTCGAAGCTGCCGGCCGGCTACCGCGTCACCATCGAAGGCGCTGCCGCCGACAGTTCGGATGCGGAAGCCTCGATCGCGGCGAACATCCCGCTGGTGCTGTTCGTCGTCTTCACCCTGCTGATGCTGCAGCTGCACAGCTTCTCGCGCGCGCTGCTGGTCTTCCTGACCGGCCCGCTGGGTATCGCCGGCGCGGCCATGGCGCTGCTGCTGCTCGGACGGCCGTTCGGCTTCGTTGCCAACCTGGGCGTGATCGCGCTGTTCGGCATGATCATCCGTAACTCGGTGATCCTGGTCGACCAGATCGAACAGGACCGGGCCAACGGTGTGGAAGCCTGGGACGCCATCGTCGAGGCGGCCGTGCGCCGTGCGCGGCCGATCCTGCTGACCGCAGCCGCCGCAGCCCTGGCCATGATTCCGCTGTCGCGCTCCGTGTTCTGGGGTCCGATGGCGGTGGCGATCATGGGCGGGCTGGTGGTGGCGACGGCGCTGACCCTGCTGTTCCTGCCGGCGCTGTATGCGGCATGGTTCAGGGTGAAGAAGCCGGTGCGCTGATATTTAAATGCCGCCGGAACGCGGGACGGGAAATGCAGTCGAATGACGCAGCTCGTCCCGTGTTCCAAAATTCACCCCAATAGTGTCAGAAAATCCAGTAAAATAATTGTTTGAAGTTGTAGCCCCTAAACAGAGGAGTGCAGGGCGGCCGGTTTCACTGTCGGGCGCCCTTTGTTTTTGTGGCAATATGCAATCCTTGCGCGAGGATGGCGAAATTGGTAGACGCACCAGGTTTAGGTCCTGACGCCAGCAATGGTGTGGGGGTTCGAGTCCCCCTCCTCGCACCACGAATAATTAATTTTTTTGGACGATTTTTATAATGGCAACTGCAGTCGAAACCCTCGGTAAACTCGAGCGTCGCTTGACCATCTCCTTCCCGGTAGCTGACGTTCGTACGGAAGTCGAAAAGCGCCTGAAGAAGCAGGCGAAGACCGCGAAGGCGCCTGGCTTCCGTCCGGGCAAAGTGCCTCTGAAGATGGTCGCTGCCCAGTACGGCTACCAGATCGAGACCGACGTCCTGAACGACAAGGTCGGCCGTGCGTTCAACGAGGCAGCCAACGAGAACGAGTTGCGCGTTGCCGGCTTCCCGAAAATCGAACCGAAAGAAGACGCGCCGGAAGGCATGCTGGCCTTCGACGCGACCTTCGAAGTCTACCCGGAAGTCGTGATCGCCGACCTGGCCAACGTCGACGTCGAAACCGTCACCACCGAAGTGACCGACGCCGAGATCGACAAGACCATCGACATCCTGCGCAAGCAGCGCGTGCACTACCACACCAAGGGTGAGGCAGGCGAGCACGGCACCGGCGGCGAGCCGGTGGCCGCCAACGGCGACCGCGTGACCGTCGACTTCGTCGGCACCCTGGATGGCGTCGAGTTCGCCGGCGGCAAGGCCGACAACTACGCGTTCGTGCTGGGCGAAGGCCGCATGCTGCCGGAATTCGAAGCCGCCACCGTCGGCCTGAAAGTCGGCGAAAGCAAGACCTTCCCGCTGGCCTTCCCTGAGGACTACCATGGCAAGGACGTGGCAGGCAAGACCGCCGAGTTCACCATCACCCTGAAGAAGCTCGAGTGGGCGCACATGCCGGAAGTCGACGCCGAGTTCGCCAAGTCGCTGGGCATCGAAGACGGTTCCGTCGAGAAGATGCGCGACGACATCAAGGTTAACCTGGAGCGCGAAGTCAAGGCGCGCGTCAAGGCCCGCAACAAGGAAGCCGTGATGGACGCCCTGGTCAAGTCGACCGAACTGGACGTGCCGAAGGTTATGATCGACCAGGACGCGGAGCGCCTGGCCGAGATGACCCGCCAGGACATGGCCCAGCGCGGCATGGACGTCAAGAACCTGCCGTTCCCGGCAGAGATGTTCAAGGACAAGGCTGAGCGCCGCGTGCGCCTGGGCCTGATCCTGTCGCAACTGGTCAGCGACAACAACCTGCAAGCCACCCAGGATCAGGTGAAGGCGCAGATCGAAGACTTCTCGCAGAGCTACGAAGATCCGAAGGAAGTCCTGAAGTACTATTACAGCGACCGTCGCCGCCTGGGCGAAGTGGAAGCTCTTGTATTGGAAGAAAACGTCGTTAACTATGTGCTTGGCAAGGCGAAGGTCTCCACCAAGACCATCGCTTTCGATGAACTGATGGGCTCGATGCCCCAGGCGTAATTGAAGATTGCCGGCCTTCGTGGCCGGCTTTTTTCCCTTAGGCTTTCCCTTTATAAGGAACGAGACAGGTATGATTCGAAATCCGGCATTGGATACACAGGCACTGGGCATGGTGCCGATGGTGATCGAACAGAGTGGCCGCGGCGAGCGCGCCTACGACATCTACTCGCGCCTCCTCAAGGAGCGCGTGATTTTCCTGGTCGGCCCTGTCAACGACCAGATGGCCAACCTCATCGTGGCCCAGCTGCTGTTCCTGGAGAGCGAGAATCCGGACAAGGACATTTCGCTCTACATCAATTCCCCGGGCGGTTCCGTTTCGGCGGGCCTGGCGATCTTCGACACGATGAACTTCATCAAGCCGGACGTCTCCACGCTGTGCACGGGCCTGGCCGCGTCGATGGGCGCGTTCCTGCTCGCCGCCGGCGCCAAGGGCAAGCGTTTCTCGCTGCCGAACTCGCGCATCATGATTCACCAGCCGTCCGGCGGTTCGCAGGGCATGGCTTCGGACATCGAGATCCAGGCCAAGGAAATCCTGTACCTGCGCGAGCGTCTGGCCCGCATCATGGCCGAGAACACCGGCCAGACGGTTGAGCAGATCCACAAGGATACCGACCGCGACCGCTTCATGTCGGGCGAGGAAGCCGTCGAGTACGGCATGATCGACCGGGTGCTGTCGAGCCGCGGCTGACGGGCTCCGGTTCGCCATACCGACTGTACTGTTGCCAAAAAACGCCCGGGCGCGAACACGTTCGGGCGTTTCGTTTTTATTTCGGGTAGCATAGTTCATGGACGGCGCAACGCACCGGGCATATGCTCGTATTATGTGCGCCAGCGCACTTGTTGCGTCTCCGTATTAGCGTTATATTCATAGCAATTCAATAGAAACCTGCCCCATGTCAGACAAAAAATCCTCCAGCGGCGAGAAACTTCTGTACTGCTCTTTCTGCGGAAAGAGCCAGCACGAAGTCAAAAAGCTGATCGCGGGACCGTCGGTGTTCATCTGCGATGAATGCATCGACCTGTGCAACGACATCATCCGCGACGAAACCTCGAACGTCGAGTCGGTGGCGGGCGCCAAGTCCGACCTGCCGACGCCGCACGAAATCACCGAACTGCTCGACCAGTACGTGATCGGCCAGCAGACGGCCAAGCGCATCCTGTCGGTGGCGGTGTACAACCATTACAAGCGCCTCAAGCACCTGGGCAAGAAGGACGATGTCGAACTCGCCAAGAGCAACATCCTGCTCGTCGGCCCGACCGGTTCCGGCAAGACCCTGCTGGCCCAGACCCTGGCGCGCATGCTCAACGTTCCCTTCGTGATCGCCGATGCGACCACCTTGACCGAAGCCGGCTATGTCGGCGAGGACGTCGAGAACATCATCCAGAAGCTCCTGCAGAGCTGCAACTACGAAGTCGAGAAGGCCCAGCGCGGCATCGTCTACATCGACGAGATCGACAAGATTTCGCGCAAGTCCGACAATCCGTCGATCACCCGCGACGTGTCGGGCGAGGGCGTGCAGCAAGCCCTGCTGAAACTGATCGAAGGCACCATGGCTTCGGTACCGCCGCAGGGCGGCCGCAAGCATCCGAACCAGGACTTCGTGCAGATCGACACGACCAACATCATGTTCATCTGCGGCGGCGCCTTCGACGGCCTGGCCAAGATCATCCAGAACCGTTCGGAAAAGAGCGGCATCGGTTTCTCGGCCTCGGTGAAGAGCCAGAACGAGCGTTCCAACAGCGACATCCTGCTCGAAGCCGAGCCGGAAGACCTGATCAAGTTCGGCCTGATCCCGGAACTGGTCGGCCGTCTGCCTGTGGTCGCCACGCTGAGCGAGCTGACCGAGGAAGCCCTGATCCAGATCCTGATCGAACCGAAGAACGCGCTGATCAAGCAATACTCGAAGCTGCTTGAAATGGAAGGCGCTGAACTCGAAATTCGTCCTGCGGCCCTGCACGCGATCGCCCGCAAGGCGCTGGCGCGCAAGACCGGCGCCCGTGGCCTGCGTTCGATTCTCGAACACGCGCTGCTGGACGTGATGTACGAATTGCCAAGCCAGCAGAATGTCGTCAAAGTGGTGATCGATGAAAATACGATCACGAATGCCGCAAAACCTTTATTGATTTACAGCGAAACGCCGAAAGCATCTGGGGAAAACTGAAAAAAGCCTGCACGCACGCAACAAAACGCTTGCCGCGCAGACTCATATCGGTAAAACTGATCTCAATAAAAGACGCAGGCTTCAATCGAAAAGCCACTCGCGGTACCCCGCGTGGTGGCTTTTTCATTTCACACCGCGGCTTTTATTAGAACGGCTAGTTTTCGCATCAAGTACTTTTACTTGTAGAAAATATTTTTCACGGCGCGCATCTTGAGTTTTCGCCGTGAGTGCCCAAGTTCAGCAACACGCTTTCTATAAGGTATGCCATGACAACTTCCAAATTAACCGAGCAAACGACGCTGCCCCTCCTGCCGTTGCGCGACGTGGTCGTGTTTCCGCATATGGTGATACCTCTGTTCGTCGGCCGTCCGAAATCGATCAAGGCGCTGGAAGCCGCGATGGAGCAGGGCAAGAGCATCATGCTGGCTGCTCAAAAGGCCGCCGCCAAGGACGAACCTTCCGCCGCAGACATCTACGAGATCGGCTGCGTGGCCAATATTCTGCAAATGCTGAAGCTGCCCGACGGCACCGTGAAGGTGCTGGTCGAAGGCGCCCAGCGTGCGCGCATCGATACCATCACCGATGGCGCGACCCATTTCACGGCCCAGCTGACCCCGCTGTCCTCGGAAATCGGCGACGATTCCGAAGTCGAGGCGATGCGCCGTGCGATCGTCCAGCAGTTCGACCAGTACGTCAAACTGAACAAGAAGATCCCGCCCGAGATCCTGGCTTCGCTGGCCGGCATCGACGACGCCGGCCGCCTGGCCGACACCGTGGCCGCCCACCTGCCGCTCAAGCTCGAGCAGAAGCAGGTCATCCTGGAGATCTTCAATGTCGCCAAGCGTCTGGAGCACCTGCTCGGCCAGCTTGAAGGCGAACTCGACATCCTGCAGGTCGAAAAGCGCATCCGTGGCCGCGTCAAGCGCCAGATGGAGAAGTCGCAGCGCGAGTACTACCTGAACGAACAGGTCAAGGCAATCCAGAAAGAGCTGGGTGAAGGCGAAGAAGGCGCCGACATCGAAGAGCTCGAAAAGAAAGTGATCGCCGCCAAGATGCCGAAAGAGGCACTGGAAAAGGCGCAAGCTGAAATCCGCAAGCTCAAGCTGATGTCGCCGATGTCGGCCGAAGCCACCGTGGTGCGCAACTACATCGACACCCTGGTCGGCCTGCCGTGGAAGAAAAAGACCAAGGTCACCATCGATTTGGAGAAGGCCCAGCAAGTGCTGGAGTCGGATCACTACGGCCTGGAAAAGATCAAGGAACGCATCCTCGAGTACCTCGCGGTGCAACAGCGCGTCGACAAGCTGAAGGCCCCGATCCTGTGCTTCGTCGGTCCTCCGGGCGTGGGTAAGACCTCGCTGGGCGAGTCGATCGCACGGGCGACCGGCCGCAAGTACGTCCGCATGGCCCTCGGCGGCGTGCGCGACGAAGCCGAGATCCGCGGCCACCGCCGTACCTATATCGGCTCGATGCCGGGCAAGGTGCTGCAGTCGCTCTCAAAAGTAGGCGTGCGCAACCCGCTGTTCCTGCTCGACGAGATCGACAAGATGGGCGCGGACTTCCGCGGCGACCCGTCGTCGGCCCTGCTCGAAGTGCTGGATCCGGCCCAGAACCACACGTTCTCGGACCACTACATCGAGGTGGACTTCGACCTGTCGGACGTGATGTTCGTGGCGACCTCGAACTCGTTCAACATTCCGCCGGCGCTGCTCGACCGTATGGAAGTGATCCGCCTGTCGGGTTACACCGAGGATGAGAAGACCAGCATCGCGCAGCGCTACCTGCTGCCGAAGCAGATCAAGAACAACGGCCTGAAGGAAGACGAGATCAAGGTCGACGAGTCGGCGATCCGCGACATCATCCGTTACTACACCCGTGAAGCCGGCGTGCGTTCGCTCGAGCGCGAAGTGTCGAAGATCTGCCGCAAGGTGGTCAAGATGCTGCTGCTGAAGAAGAGCGACAAGCGCGTGCTGGTCAACAGCAAGAACCTGGACAAGTTCCTGGGCGTGCGCCGCTACGACTTCGGGATGGCCGAAAAGGAAAACCAGATCGGCCAGGTGGTGGGTCTGGCATGGACCGAGGTGGGCGGCGACCTGCTGACCATCGAAGCCGTGAACGTGCCGGGCAAGGGCGGGATCATCCGCACCGGCACCCTGGGCGACGTGATGAAGGAATCGATCGAGGCAGCCCGCACCGTGGTGCGCAGCCGCGCGCAGCGCTTCGGCATCAAGGCCGAGGCCTTCGAGAAGACCGACATCCACATCCACGTGCCGGAAGGCGCGACGCCGAAGGATGGTCCGTCGGCCGGTATCGGCATGACGACTGCCCTGGTCTCGGCCTTCACCGGCATCCCGGTGCGCGCCGACGTGGCGATGACCGGCGAGATCACCCTGCGCGGCGAAGTCCTGCCGATCGGCGGCCTCAAAGAGAAGCTGCTGGCGGCGCACCGCGGCGGCATCAAGACGGTCCTGATTCCCGAGCAGAACGTGAAGGATCTGGCTGAGATTCCTGACAACGTCAAGAACAAGCTCGAGATCGTGCCGGTGCGCTGGATCGAGAAGGTGCTGGAGGTTGCGCTGGAGCGTCAGCCTGAGCCGCTGGTGGAAGTGTCGGCAGTTGCTGTCACCCCGGCTGCAAGCGACGCGCAAGGCGAAGTCGTCAAGCACTGATCGGTTTCAATGACCGCTAGAACAGGCGCCCATGTGGCGCCTGTTTTTTTGGTGCATGCACATCACACCATTCGACTTCAACCCGTATCCGTAAAACCGTCTTTCCCGCGAAGGCGGGAATCCAAGTTTGACGCCCATCCGACAACGGGTGCTTTCCTCACTGACCCGGGAATTGGGTTCCCGCCTGCGCGGGAACGACGGAGGGGAGATTCTACCGAACTAAACGGGCAGGGCGGTCTGCTAAACCGTGCAATTTTCCTTGACGCTTTTCCGCAACCGAGCCCCCGCTCAGCCGTTGTTGCTTGACAGACCAATGTTGCCCTTGTTTAATACGCCCTGCACTTTTGCAGGTCCGGCGCCGCGGCGCCGGAAACGGATTAACGAGGAAACGAGTGAACAAGACAGAACTGATCGAAGAAATCGCGAAGTCCGCGGACATTACGAAGGCCTCGGCGACGCGCGCACTCGACGCCATGATCGAAGCGGTGACCACCAGCCTGAAGAACAACGACAGCGTCACGCTGGTCGGCTTCGGCACCTTCACGGTGGGTGAGCGCGCAGCGCGTACCGGCCGCGATCCGCGCACCAAGGAACCCATCAAGATCAAGGCAGCGAAGGTTCCGAAATTTAAGGCTGGTAAAGCGTTAAAAGATGCTGTAAACTAATGCCTTCTTCGCGATGACACGCGAAGAAGTGCACCAGAAGGTGCCATCGGTTCTTCATTGAGCCGTGGGCTGGAAATGCGGGCCTCTCGCGTTTCACCAAGCGGTGCGCAGTGAAGTGAGAAATGTTGGAGCGGTAGTTCAGTTGGTTAGAATACCGGCCTGTCACGCCGGGGGTCGCGGGTTCGAGCCCCGTCCGCTCCGCCAACCATCACATCACAATCTGGAGCGGTAGTTCAGTTGGTTAGAATACCGGCCTGTCACGCCGGGGGTCGCGGGTTCGAGCCCCGTCCGCTCCGCCAGAATTCAGATAAGCCCGGTGACTCCGCAAGGAGCCCGGGAGACCAGAAGAGGCGAACGCAAGTTCGCCTTTTTTTTTAAACTGTGCTGTTAAAGCATTTTCAAGCTTGATAGGCTGACCATGTTTGATTTTGTCCGTAACAACAAGCGCGTGATGCAGGGCGCACTGCTGCTGCTGATCGTGCCGTCGTTCGTGCTCGTTGGACTCGAGAGCTACCAGGACCGCGGCAATGCCAACGAGGGCGTGGCCACCGTGGCCGGCCAGAAGGTCACCCAGCAGGAATGGGACGACGCACAGCGCCGCCAGATCGACCGCGCGCGCCAGATGATGGGCGCCCAGTTCGACCAGAAGCTGTTCGAAACGCCGGAAGCCAAGCAGGCCGTGCTGAACAACCTGGTGGCCGAACGCGCGCTCAACGCCGAGATCAATCGCAACCACATGACGGTCAGCGACCAGTCGCTGCTGAACACCCTGCTCGAGATTCCGGGCTTCCGCAAGGCCGACGGCACCCTCGATGGCGAGGCCTACAAGGCCTTTGCGGCGTCGCAGGGCATGACCCGTCCGATGTTCGAGCAGCGCCTGGCGCGCGACCTGGCTGCCCAGCAGCTGTCGAGCGCGATCCAGGGCACCGCCTTCGCACCGCGCAGCGTGGCTTCGCGCCTGTCGAACATCAACGACCAGGAACGCGAAGTCCAGGAGCTGGTCTTCCCGATCACGAACTTCCTGCCGCAGGTGAAAGTCACCGACGACATGGTCAAGGCCTATTACGACAAGAACGCCGCGCTGTTCCAGATTCCTGAGCAGGTGAAGGCGGAGTACGTGGTGTTCGACCAGTCGGTGGTCGAGAGCCAGGTGCAGGTGAGCGACGCTGAGGTCACCGAGTACTACAACAAGAACCTCAAGTCCTACATCACGCCGGAGCAGCGCACCGCGAGCCACATTCTGATCACCGTGCCGCGCGACGCCAAGCCCGCCGACCAGGCTGCAGCAAAGGCCAAGGCCGAGGCGGCGCTGGCCGAAGTGCGCAAGAACCCGGCCAGCTTCGCCGCCGTCGCCAAGGCGCAGTCGCAAGACCCGGGCTCGGCCCAGGCTGGCGGCGACCTCGGCGTGGTCGAAAAGGGCCTGTTCGTCAAGCCGGTCGAAGACGCGATCTATGCGCTCAGGGAAGGCGAGATCGGCAACCTGGTGCAGTCGGAGTTCGGCTGGCACGTGATCAAGGTCACCTCGGTCAAGCCGGCTTCGCAAAAGCCGCTGGAGGCTGCCAAGGACGAGATCGTCGCCGACCTGAAGAAGCAGAAGATGTCGAAGAAGTACTCGGAGCTGGCTGAGACCTTCAGCAACACCGTGTACGAGCAGTCGGACAGCCTGAAGCCGGTCGTCGACAAGCTGGGCCTGAAAGTCCAGACCGTCGACAACCTGACCCGCAAGCCGAATCCGGCCCTGGGCGACTCGCCGGTCAACAACGAGAAGTTCCTGTCCGCGCTGTTCGGCGTGGACGCGGTGAAGAACAAGCGCAACACCGAAGCCGTGGAAGTGGCGCCGAGCGTGCTGGTGTCGGGCCGCGTCCTCGAGTTCCGTCCAGCGACCAAGCGTCCGCTGGCCGACGTCGAAGCGCAGATCCGCCAGCGCGTGACCATCGAAGAAGCCGCCCGCCTGGCGCGCGCCGCCGGCGAGCAGAAGCTGGCTGCCGTCAAGGCGTCGGGCGATGCGGCTGGTTTCGGCGAAGCGAAGATCGTCTCGCGCACCAAGGAGCCGCCGCTCAACCCGACCGGCGCGATCGCCGCGCTGAAGGCCGACGTGAGCAAGCTGCCGGCCTACGTGGGCGTGGAACTGCCGGGCCAGGGCTATGCGGTGTACCGCATCGGCAAGGTCTCGCAGCCGGCCCAGCCTGATCAGGCGCGCCGCGAGCAGGAAGCGCAGCAGATCGCCGGCATCGTGGGTCAGCAGGAGATGGTGAACTACATCGAGGCGCTGAAGGTCAAGGCGAAGGCCAAGGTCAATGCCAAGGCTGCGCAGACCAAGGCCGAGTAAGTAACACGGCTGAAAAAAAGCCCGGCTGCGTGAGCAGGCCGGGCTTTTTGTCTTTTGAATGTATGCATGACGAGAGACGTATTTCAAACCTGCGCCACTATTCCGTCGTTCCGGCGAAGGCCGGAACCCAAGTTTGTTCGCGTGCCGCACGGCTAAACTCGGACGCTAACGGCGGCGCGTAAAACTTAGGTTCCGGCCTTCGCCGGAACGACGGGCTAACAATACTTGTTTATGCCGCGTGCAGCGCCTTTGCCAAGGCTTCGAAGTCTCCCGGCGCAATATCGCTCAGCTCCACCACCCGCGCCTGCGGATACTGCACAAAATTCCGGTCGATCGAACGCAGATACGCCGGATCGTAATGCTCCACCAGCAGCTGGTCCACCAGCTCCGCCATCCGCCCACCGCTGGCCATCTCGTGCCAGGCATCGATCTTCTCGCGCCCGTGCAGCTGCACCAGGTGCTCCAGCTGCCCGTTGAGCGCCGCGGGATCGGCGCAGAAGTGGGTGTAATCCTCCATCAGCAGCCGCACGCGGTTCGGCCGCGACAGCTGGAGCGAAATGCAGGGCGAGGCGCGCATGCGCTCCATCACGGCGTCCGGCACGCGCAGGTTGCCGACCTTCTTGCTCTCCGATTCCACGAATACCGGCTTCGACAAATCGAAGCGCCGCAGCTGGTCCCACATCTGGCTTTCGAACATCTTCTGGGTCGGCTGCGGTTCGTCCGGCAGGTGGCCCAGCACCGAGCCGCGGTGGGCGGCCAGGCGTTCCAGGTCCAGTACCTGGGCGCCCACGCGCGCAAGCGTTTCCAGCAGCCGGCTCTTGCCGCTGCCGGTCGTGCCGCACACCACGCGGAAGTCCACCGCCGGCGGCTCCGACAAGGCCGCCGCCACCTGCGCGCGGTAGGCCTTGTAGCCGCCGTCCAGCTGCACCACCGGCCAGCCGATCTTGGCCAGGATGTGCGCCATCGCGCCGCTGCGGTTGCCGCCGCGCCAGCAGTAGACCAGCGGCTTCCAGTCGCGCGGCTTGTCGGCGAACAGGGCCTCGATGTGGCGCGCAACGTTGGCGGCCACCAGCGGCGCGCCGACTTTCTTGGCCTCGAACGCGCCCACCTGCTTGTACAGGGTGCCGACGCGCACGCGCTCCTCGTCGTTCAGAACCGGGCAGCTGATCGCGCCGGGAATGTGATCGAGCGCATATTCCGACTCGCTGCGCGCGTCGATGATGGTGTCGAACTGGTCGAGCTCGGGCAGGATGTCGGCGAAGCCGAGGACAGCAGGGTATTTCATTGTTTCTTGATGAGCGAGGCGAACTGCGGCCAGATGTTGGAGAGGATGATCGGATGGGCGTCGGCCAGCGGGTGCAGGCGGTCTTGCTGGAACAGGGCCGGCTTGTCGGCCACGCCTTCCAGCATGAAGGGCACCAGCGGCGACTTGGTCTCGGTCGACACTTTCTTGAACATGTCGAAGAATTTTTCCGTGTAGGCGCGGCCGTAGTTCGGCGGCATGCGCATGCCGACCAGGAGGACTTCGGCCTTCTTGTCCTTTGACATGGCCACCATGGCGCGCAGGTTGGCTTCCGCGGAAGTCACCGGCAGGCCGCGCAGGCCATCGTTGGCGCCCAGTTCGATCACGACGATGTCGGGACGATGCTGGCCGAGCAGGGCGGGCAGGCGCGCCCGGCCGCCGCTGGTGGTCTCGCCGCTGATGCTGGCGTTGACGACCCTGGCCTGGACCTTCTCGGCCTTGAGCTTCTGCTCCAGCAGCGAGACCCAGCCCGCCCCGCGCGCGATGCCGTATTCGGCCGACAGGCTGTCACCCACCACGAGCACGGTTTTTGGTGCAGAATAGGCGCTCGCCGACGCGGCCAGCGTTACCAGCAGGAAGACTGCCCATTTCTTAAGAAAAGCAAGCATGCGTGATAATCCCGAAGCTGTGAAAAATATGGTCACCGATGAAGCAGCGAGCAAACCCGCGATCCGGGTCAGCGGCCTGTCGAAGAAGGTGGCCGACGCGAGCGGCGAGCTCACCATCCTGCAAAACATTGATTTTACCGTGCAACCCGCCGAAACGCTCGCCTTGGTCGGCGCTTCCGGCTCCGGCAAGTCGACCCTCCTCGGCCTGCTGGCGGGTCTCGATACCCCTTCCTCGGGAACGGTAGAGCTGGACGGCACCGATATCTTCGCCCTCGACGAGGACGGCCGCGCGGCATTCCGCAAGGCCAAGCTGGGGTTTGTGTTCCAGTCTTTCCAGCTGCTGGGCCACCTGAATGCGCTGGAAAACGTCATGTTGCCACTCGAATTGCGCGGCGATACGGCCGCGCGTGAAAAGGCGGCTGAGATGCTCGGCCGCGTCGGCCTGTCGAGCCGCCTGAAGCACTATCCCAAGTACCTGTCGGGCGGCGAGCAGCAGCGCGTCGCCCTGGCGCGCGCCTTCGTCACCCAGCCGCCGCTGCTGTTCGCCGACGAGCCCACCGGCAGCCTGGATGCCGCCACCGGCGAATCCGTGATCCAGCTGATGTTCGAACTCAACCGCGAGCGCGGCTCGACCCTGGTGCTGGTGACGCACGACCCGGCCATGGCCGCCCGCTGCGGGCGCACCCTCACCATCGCCGGCGGCCGCCTGCTTTCCTAACGCGCCAGGCTGTTGAGCAGCTTGCGGGCTGCCGCCGGCAGTTCGCCCGCCGTCATTCCGATCGGTCCCACGCCTTCCTTTACCAGCAGGTCGGCCGCCGCGCCGTGGATCCAGGCCGCGGCCGCTGCCGCCTCCCAGCCCGGCCAGCCCTGGGCCAGCAGCGCGCCGCAGATCCCCGCCAGCACATCGCCGCTGCCGGCGGTCGCCAGCCCGGCATTGCCGGTCGGGTTGACCAGCACCTCGCCATCCGGCCGCGCGATCACTGAGCCCGAACCCTTCAGGATCACGGTGGCGTTCATGCGCAAGGCCATCTCCCGTGCCGATTCCAGGCGGTCGGCCTGCACCACGCCGGTGGTCATGCCGAGCAGGCGCGCGCCTTCCAGCGGATGCGGCGTCAGCACCGCCGGCGCGGACCGCTGCGCCAGGCGCGATTGCAGGTCGGGGCTGGCGCCGATCAGGTTGAGGGCGTCGGCATCGATCACCAGCGGGCTGTCGCTGTCCAGCGCCTTGGCCAGCAGGCGCATCGCGTTCGCCGAGCCGCCCATGCCGGGGCCGATGACCAGCGTGCGCTTGTCGAACTCGAAGTCGTCCGCCAGGCGGAACATGATCTCCGCTTGCAAGCTGTCGTAGCCGGGCGGCTTGTCGAGGGCCGCGACGTAGACGCGCCCGGCGCCCGCATACAGCGCGCCGCGCGCCGCAAGCACCGGTGCGCCGGCCATGCCGTGGGCGCCGCCGACGATGGCGACGTCGCCGAAGCTGCCCTTGTGGGTGTTGTGGCGCCGCGCCGCAAGATGGCGGGCGAAGACGCCGATACCGCTCAGCCGTGCGCCGGCCAGGGGCAGCTTGGCCGCCTCCACGCCCAGCATGTCCACGCGGACTTCCCCGGCATGGTCGCGTCCATCGGCCGTATGCAGTCCCGGTTTGTCGCCGAGGAAGGTGAGGGTGTGGGTGGCGTGCACCGCGACGCCATCCTGGCCGCCGACCACCGCGCCGCTGTCGGCATCCAGGCCGCTCGGCACGTCCAGCGCCAGGATCGGGCAGCGCAGCTGGTCCAGCCCGGTGACCAGTTCGCGATAAGGCTCTTCGATCGGCCGCGACAGGCCGATGCCGAACAGGCCGTCGACCACGAGACCCCACTGCGCGCCGGGCGGCAGCATGTCGATCCAGCCGACCGTGCCCGAGCGGGCGCGCTCGTAGGCGGCGGCCGTCTCGCTGGAAGCTTCGGCGCTGCCCGGCAGATGCAGCACGGTCGCGTCGACCCCGGCCTCGGCCAGGTTGGCCGCCATCTCGAGCGCATCGCCGCCATTGTTGCCGGGGCCGGCGAGGATGAGCACGGGCTGGCTGCGGTCCTCGCCCAGCAGTTCGAGCGCATAGTCCGCGGCCGCCTTGCCGGCGCGCCGCATCAGGGTGCCCGGCGCCAGCTCCGCATAGGCGGCTTGTTCGATGGCGCGCAGCTGCGCGACCGTGTACAGACAGTTTTCCATACGATGACTCATCCTGTTGAGACGACGGCCATTGTCGTGCATTTTCGCCAAAACCGGCGCGCCGTGGGACTACAATAGGCGATTCGACAAGCTTAGCGGAGACACTCATGGATTGGCAGTTCTGGATCGATCGTGGCGGCACCTTCACCGACATCGTGGCGCGCAAGCCCGACGGCCAGCTCCTCACGCACAAGCTGCTTTCCGAGAATCCCGAACAATACCGCGACGCCGCCGTGGCCGGCATCCGCCACCTGCTGGGCGTGCAGGCCGGCGCGCCGGTGCCGGTCGAGCGCATCGAGGCGGTCAAGATGGGCACCACCGTCGCGACCAACGCGCTGCTGGAACGCAAGGGCGAGCGCACGGTGCTGGCGATCACGCGGGGCTTTCGCGATGCGCTGCGCATCGCCTACCAGAACCGTCCCCGCCTGTTCGACCGCCATATCGTGCTGCCGGAACTGCTGTATGCGGAAGTGATCGAGATCGACGAGCGCATCGGCGCCCACGGCGACGTGGTGCAGGCGCTCGACCAGGAGAAGTCCCGCGCCGCCCTCCAGCAGGCCTACGATCAGGGCGTGCGCTCGATCGCCATCGTCTTCATGCATGGCTATCGCCACACGCGGCACGAAGCGCTGGTCGCGCGCATGGCGCGCGAGATCGGCTTTACCCAGGTCTCGGTCTCGCACGAAGTCAGCCCCATGATGAAACTGGTCGCGCGCGGCGACACCACGGTGGTCGACGCCTACCTGTCGCCGATCCTGCGCCGCTACGTCGACCAGGTCGCCGGCGAGCTGCCGGGCGTGAACCTGCAGTTCATGCAGTCCAACGGCGGCCTGACCGATGCGCGCGCCTTCCAGGGCAAGGACAGCATCCTGTCCGGACCGGCGGGCGGCATCGTCGGCATGGTGCGCGCCAGCCAGCTGGCCGGCTTCGAGCGCATCATCGGCTTCGACATGGGCGGCACCTCCACCGATGTGTCGCACTTCTCGGGCGAGTTCGAGCGGGTGTTCGAGACCCAGGTCGCCGGCGTGCGCATGCGCGCCCCGATGATGAGCATCCATACCGTGGCGGCCGGCGGCGGCTCGATCCTGCATTTCGACGGCAGCCGCTACCGCGTGGGGCCGGACAGCGCGGGGGCCAATCCGGGCCCGGCCAGCTACCGGCGCGGCGGTCCGCTGGCGGTCACCGACTGCAACGTCATGCTCGGAAAGATCCGGCCGCAGTACTTCCCCCACCTGTTCGGGCCGGGCGGCGACGAGCCCCTCGATGCCGAGACCGTCGAGGCGCGCTTCACCGCCATGGCCGAGGAGATCTTCCAGGCCACCGGCGAGCGTCCGAGCCCGGAAAGCGTGGCCGAAGGCTTCATCCAGATCGCGGTCGGCAACATGGCCAACGCGATCAAGCAGATCTCGGTGCAGCGCGGCCACGACGTCACGGAATACGCGCTGACCAGCTTCGGCGGCGCCGGCGGCCAGCATGCCTGCCTGGTGGCCGATGCGCTGGGCATGAAGACGGTCTTCATCCATTCGCTGGCCGGCGTGCTGTCGGCCTACGGCATGGGCCTGGCCGACCAGACCGCGATGCGCGAGCAGGCTGTCGAGGAGCGCCTGGGCGAACCGGCGCTGTCCGGCCTCGCATCCCGCCTGGCCGCGCTGGGCGAACAGGCGCGCGGCCAGCTGCTGGCCCAGGGCGTGGCGCCGGAGCGCATTGCGCTGGTCGAGCGCGTCCACCTGCGCTACGAAGGCACCGACTCGGCGCTGGTGGTCCTGTACGGCGGCATGGCGGCGATGCAGGCGCAGTTCGAACAGGCCTACAAGCGCCGCTATTCCTTCCTGATGCCTTCGCGCGCGCTCGTCGTGGAAGCCGTATCGGTCGAAGCCATCGGCCGCTCGGATGCGCCGCCGGAACAGCAGGCGAGCACGCAGGCGCAGGCGGGCGCACCGCGGCCGGCCGAGACGGTCCCCATGTTCAGCGGCGGCAGCTGGCGCGATACCGGCGTGTATACGCGCCGCGCGCTGGCGCCGGGACACACGGTGCGCGGCCCGGCCATCATCGCCGAGGACAACGCCACCACCATCGTGGAGCCGGGCTGGCAGGCGCAGGTGACGCCCTACAACCACCTGGTGCTGGCCCGCGTCGAAGCGCTGCCCGAGCGCCGCGCGATCGGCACCACGGCCGATCCGGTGATGCTGGAAATCTTCAACAACCTGTTCATGTCGATCGCCGAGCAGATGGGCCTGCGCCTGCAGAACACGGCCTACTCGGTCAACATCAAGGAACGCCTCGATTTCAGCTGCGCGATCTTCGACCATGACGGCAACCTGGTGGCCAATGCGCCCCACATGCCGGTGCACCTGGGCTCGATGGGCGAGAGCATCAAGACCGTCATGCGCGAGAACGCGGGACGCATGAAGTCGGGCGACGTCTACGTGCTGAACGACCCCTACAACGGCGGCACCCACCTGCCGGACGTCACCGTAATCTCGCCGGTGTTCGACGAGGCGGGGCAGGAGATCCTGTTCTACGTCGGCTCGCGCGGCCACCACGCCGACATCGGCGGCACCACACCCGGCTCGATGCCGCCGGACTCGAGCCACATCGAGCAGGAGGGCGTCCTGATCAACAACTTCAAGCTGGTCGACGGGACGGACGGCGTGCTGCGCGAAGAAGAAGCGCGCGCGCTGCTGCTGGGCGCGCGCTACCCGGCGCGCAATCCCGACCAGAACATGGCCGACCTGCGCGCCCAGGTCGCCGCCAACCAGAAGGGCGTCGAGGAACTGCGCAAGATGGTCGCGCACTTCGGGCTGGACGTGGTGCGCGCCTACATGGGCCACGTGCAGGACAACGCCGAGGAAGCGGTGCGGCGTGTGATCTCGGCGCTCAAGGATGGCCACTTCGTGAATGAACTGGACAACGGGGCGCGCATCGAGGTGGCGATCCGCGTCGACCAGGCGGCGCGCAGCGCGGAAATCGACTTCACCGGTACCTCGGGCCAGCTGCCGAACAACTTCAACGCGCCCTCGGCGGTGTGCATGGCGGCCGTGCTGTACGTATTCCGCACCTTGGTGGACGACGAGATTCCGCTGAATGCGGGTTGCCTGAAACCCCTGAAGGTCATCATTCCGCCTGGCTCCATGCTGAACCCGCATTATCCGGCGTCGGTGGTGTCGGGCAACGTGGAAACCTCAACTTGCATCACGAATGCGCTCTACGGCGCCCTCGGCGTGATGGCGGCGGCCCAGGGGACCATGAACAACTTCACCTTCGGGAATGCGCGTTACCAGTACTACGAGACCATTTCAGGTGGTTCGGGCGCGGGCGAGGGCTTCGACGGCACGGATGTGGTGCAGACCAACATGACCAACTCGCGCCTGACCGATCCGGAAATCCTGGAGTTCCGCTTCCCCGTACGGCTGGAGAGCTACGAGATCCGCCAGGCTTCGGGCGGGGCGGGGCGCTGGCATGGCGGCAACGGCGGCGTGAGGAAGCTCCGTTTCCTGGAGCCGATGACTGCGGCGATCCTGTCGAACAACCGCATCTACGCGCCCTTCGGGATGGCGGGCGGAGAGCCGGGCGAGCGCGGCCGCAACACCGTGATCCGGGCCGATGGCAGGGCCGAGGTCTTGGGCCACATCGGCAAGACCGATATGGGCGTGGGCGACCTGTTCGTGGTCGAGACGCCCGGCGGAGGCGGCTTCGGGAAAGCCTAGGGCACGGCGCGCCGCTGCGGTAGAATGGGACCAGGATCGATAAAGGAAAAAGCCATGGCCAAGAAAGAAGAACTCGACGAAGAAACCTTGGCGTTCATCCAGTGGTGCATCGAGGTCGAACAATTCCTCGTCGCCGGCGGCGCGACTGTCAAGCAGGCGCAGGATCACATCGAAGAGCAGGTCGAGTGGTTTACCGACCAGTTCTACGAAGGCCTGACGCCTGAGGAAGCGGCCAAGGAAGCCCTGGCCTGAGCACGCAGCGGCGCGGGAGCGCGCACGCCCGGCCTCCGTTCAGGCGGCCGAGATACCATACTTGCGCTTGGCCGCCAGGAATTCGTCCGACAGCGCGGCCAGGCGCGGGTGCTGGGCGTCGTAGGCGCGCAGGTGTTCCAGCTGCTGCGCGCAGACTTCGCTGAGGTGGTGGTCCCACCCCAGCTCGTTGATCTGGCGCAGGATGCCGCCCGCCACGGCCACCATCACTTGCGTGTTGTTCGGCGCCATGTGCAGGGCCTCGAGCAGGGTTTGCACCGCGCCCCGCACGTCGCCCATGTTGCGCTTCTCGTCGGCCACGCCCAGCAGGATCTGGGCCTGGGCCTTGAGCTGCTGGCCCATGCCGTCGGCCAGGTCCGGACGGCCGGCGCGCACGAACACGCCCACCGCCTGGTCGACCGTGACGCCGCTGTCGACGTCGTTCATCACGGTCAGCATCACATCCGACGCCTGCGCATCCAGCTTGTAGTCGAGGCAAGCCTGCGCCAGGCCGATCTTGAGGGTAGGGGACAGGCCGCTGGCGCCGCGCACGGCGTTCACCGCCGCATGCAGCTCGGCCACCGCGGCGGCCGGGTTGCCGGCCTTGTCCTGGACCAGCGCGTTCGAGTAGGCCTTGCAGGTGTCCGCCGCCGGATTGCCGCGCAGCGAACGGTCCAGGTCGCGCACCACATTGCCGGCCTGGGCCACGTCGCCGCGCGTGACCAGCGCCTTGACCAGGTTGACGTGGTCTTCGGGATTGCGGAATTCGGAATAGCGCGCCCTGGTGACCACCTGGCGGAAGGATTTCTCGGCCGTCTCGGCGTCGCCCGCTTCCATCGCCACTTCGCCCAGCTTGCGCAGGCGCCGCACCATGTGCGGAGAGATAGCGACGGCTTCCTCCAGCACCTTCTGCGCCTCGGCCGGGGTGCCGCTGATTTCGATGCAGCGCGCAAGCAGGTCGTAGGCCGCCATCAGTTGCGGGTTGCCCTGGATCAGCTGTTCGAGCACGGCGCGGGCTTCTTCCACCTGCTCCTGGGCGAGCAGGGTGCGCGCCAGGCCCAGGCCGGCCCAGCCGAGCGGGCGCTCGGACAGCACTTCTCGGTAGATCGAGCCGGCTTCCCCATGCTCGCCCAGCGCCGCGTGGAGTTCCGCCCGCAGGCGGGTGAAGTCGAGTCCGAAGCGCGGCAGCGCCGCCGCACCTTTTTCGCAGGCGGCAATGGCCTCGCGCAGCCTGCCCTGGGCGGCCTGCTGCCAGGCCGGGAGCAGGGCGGCGCGGCGCTCCAGCGCGCGCTTGATGCGGCCGCTGAGCATGTCCACGGTGAAGGGCTTGAGGACGTAGTCGGTCGGGGTCAGCTCGGCCGCGCTGACCACCTTGCCGTACACCCCCTCGGAGGTGAGCATGATGAAGATGGTCGAGGCGTTGATCAGCTTGTGGTGGCGCAGGTCCTCAAGAAGCTGCTGGCCGTCCTGGCCTTCGCCGCTGCCGCCGGCCAGGTCGTACTCGCACAAGATCACGTCGTAGGAACGGCGGCTCAGCTGCTTGATGGCCGTGTTGGCGTTGACCGCATACTCGACCTTCGAGATGCCGATCTGGTTCAGCATGTTTTGCAGGCTGGTGCGCATTCCCTGGTTGGGATCGACCACCAGGACCGCCAGGTTTCCGTTCTCTTGCATCGTTGCCGTCTCTTTCGCCTCTTGCGCGCAGTGATGAAGGCGCGCTTATTGTCATTTTGTTCGGTAAAGATACCTATAAGCATCGCTCATATCAAGAAATCTTCATTCGAAGTGTCCATATCCGGGCAATGTTGCAACGCTGTATAATAGCGGGCTATCTTCCACCCTAGCAGCCACGCTGCATCAACCGACTGTCCAAGCCATGTTGATTCTGCCGGGTTCCAACGCCCTCTCCGCCTTCCGTAGCCAACGCCTCCTGAGCCAATTGCAAGCCGTCGCCCCGTCGATTGCCGCAGTGCAGGCGCGCTTCTACCACTTCATCGACGCCAGCGCTCCGCTGAGCACGGACGACACTGCCCAGCTGTCCGCCATGCTCACGTACGGCGAGCCTGCGCCCGAAGCACTCTACGAGGGCGTGACCGAGGAGTTCTTCGTGATCCCGCGTCTCGGCACCATCTCGCCGTGGGCTTCGAAAGCGACCGACATCGCCCACAACTGCGGCATGGCCCACATCCACCGCATCGAGCGCGGCGTCGGCTATACCGTGGTGCTCAAGGGAGGCATCCTGGGCAGCAGCATCGGCGCGCCGAAGAAGCTGCAGGACCAGGAAGTCGCCGCCGTCGTCGCGCTGCTGCACGACCGGATGACCGAGACCGTATTGCGCCGCGCCGACGAGGCCCAGCAGCTGTTCAGCGAACTGGAAGGCAAGCCGCTCGAGAAGATCGACGTGCTTGGCGCCGGCCGCGAGGCGCTGGTGCGCGCCAACACCGAACTTGGCCTGGCGATGTCGATCGATGAGATCGACTACCTGAACGAGGCCTTCACCAAGGCCCAGCGCAACCCGACCGACGTCGAACTGATGATGTTCGCGCAGGCCAACAGCGAACACTGCCGCCACAAGATCTTCAACGCGGACTGGATCATCGACGGCGTCAAGCAGGACAAGTCGCTGTTCGCGATGATCAAGAACACCCACCAGCTGAACCCGCGCGGCACCGTGGTCGCCTATAGCGACAACTCCTCGATCATCGAAGGCGCGACCGTGACCCGCTTCTTCCCGCGCGCTGGCGAAGTCTATGCTCCGTCGACCGAGCTGGTGCACACCCTGATGAAGGTCGAGACCCACAACCACCCGACCGCGATTTCCCCGTTCCCGGGCGCCTCGACCGGCGCCGGCGGCGAGATCCGCGACGAGGGCGCGACCGGCCGCGGCGCCAAGCCGAAGGCGGGCCTGACCGGCTTCACGGTGTCGAACCTGCTGCTGCCGGACGCCCAGCGTCCGTGGGAAAACGCCAGCGACGTGACCAAGGGCGACGCTGGCCGCAGCGACGCCGTCTACGGCAAGCCGGAGCGCATCGCTTCGCCGCTGCAGATCATGATCGACGGCCCCATCGGCGGCGCCGCCTTCAGCAACGAGTTCGGCCGTCCGGTCCTGGGCGGCTACTTCCGCACCTACGAGCAAAACGTCGGTGCGGCGGGCGCGGTCTACGGTTATCACAAGCCGATCATGATCGCTGGCGGCATCGGCAACATCTCGGCCGCGCACACCCACAAGGACGAGATCCCGGTCGGTTCCCTGCTGATCCAGCTGGGCGGCCCGGGCATGCGCATCGGCATGGGCGGCAGCGCCGCCTCCTCGATGGCGACCGGCACCAACACCGCCGACCTGGACTTCGACTCGGTCCAGCGCGGCAACCCGGAAATGGAGCGCCGTGCCCAGGAAGTCATCAACGGCTGCTGGCAGATGGGCGCGGACAACCCGATCATCTCGATCCACGACGTCGGCGCGGGCGGCCTGTCGAACGCTTTCCCGGAAATCGTCAACGACGCCAAGCGCGGCGCGATCTTCGAGCTGCGCAAGGTGCCGCTGGAGGAGAGCGGTCTGGCGCCGAAAGAAATTTGGTCCAACGAATCGCAAGAGCGCTATGTGTTGGCGATTTCGCCGGATAACCTTGCAAAATTTGCAGCACTGTGCGAGCGCGAGCGCTGCCCCTTCGCCGTGGTCGGCACCGCCACCGAAGAACGCCAGCTGCGCCTGATCGACGACCAGGCGGATGACCAGGCGAATGCGGCCCCGGTCGACATGCCGATGGACGTCCTGCTCGGCAAGCCGCCCAAGATGCTGCGCGACGTCGAACATGTGGAGCACAGCTTCCCGCCGGTGGACCTGACCGGCATCGAGCTGGAAGAAGCCGGCCGCCGCGTGCTGCTGCAGCCGACCGTGGCCGACAAATCCTTCCTGATCACGATCGGCGACCGCAGCGTGGGCGGCATGACCGTGCGCGACCAGATGGTCGGTCCGTGGCAGGTGCCGGTGGCCGACTGCGCCGTCACCGCCATGTCCTATGAAGGCTTCGTGGGCGAGGCGATGGCCATGGGCGAGCGCACCCCGCTGGCCGTGATCGACGCCGCCGCCTCGGGCCGCATGGCCGTGGGCGAGGCGATCACCAACATCGCCGCCGCCGCCATCGGCGACATCTCCGATATCAAGCTGTCGGCCAACTGGATGGCGGCCTGCGGCCAGCCGGGCCAGGACGCCGCGCTGTTCGACACCGTCAAGGCGGTGGGCATGGAGCTGTGCCCGGCGCTGGGCGTGTCTATCCCGGTCGGCAAGGATTCGCTGTCGATGCGCACCACCTGGAACGACGAGGGCCAGAACAAGGCCGTGATCTCGCCGGTGTCGCTGATCGTGTCCTCGTTCGCGCCGGTTACCGACGTGCGCCGTTCGCTGACCCCGCAACTGCGCACCGACCTCGGCGAAACCGCCCTGGTGCTGATCGACCTGGGCCGCGGCAAGAACCGCCTGGGCGCCTCGGTGCTGGCGCAAGTCACCCAGCAGCTGGGCGACAGCGTGCCGGACGTCGATTCGCCCGAGGACCTGAAGGCCTTCTTCCAGGCCATCCAGCAGCTGAACAAGGACGGCAAGCTGCTGGCCTACCACGACCGCTCGGACGGCGGCCTGTACGCCACCCTGTGCGAAATGGCCTTCGCGGGCCGCGCCGGCGTCTCGGTCAACCTCGACATCCTGACCATGGAAGGCGAGCACGCTTCCGACTGGGGCGACGCCAAGAACTGGGCCGGCCAGGTCGCCGAGCGCCGCAACGAGATGACCCTGCGCGCGCTGTTCAGCGAAGAGCTGGGCGCCGTGGTGCAGGTGCGTGCGGAAGACAAGAGCGCTGTGATGAACGTGCTGCGCGATCTGGGCCTGGGCGCCTGCAGCCACATCATCGGCAAGCACAACGACCGTGGCGTGATCGAGTTCACCCGCGACGCCAAGGTGATCTACAACGTGCAGCGCAGCAGCCTGCACCGCCTGTGGAGCGAGACCAGCTGGCGCATCGCGCGCCTGCGCGACAACCCGGCCTGCGCCGACGCCGAATACGAGCGCCTGCTGGACGAGCAGGATCCGGGCATCACCCCGAAGCTCAGCTTCGACCTGCTTGATGACGTGGCTGCCCCGTTCATCGCGACCGGCGTGCGCCCGCGCGTGGCGATCCTGCGCGAGCAGGGCGTCAACTCGCACATCGAGACCGCGTGGGTGATGCACCAGGCCGGCTTCACCGCCGTCGACGTGCACATGAGCGACCTGATCGCCGGCCGCGCCAAGCTGGACGACTTCCACGGCATCATCGCCGTCGGCGGCTTCTCCTACGGCGACGTGCTGGGCGCGGGCGAGGGCTGGGCCAAGACCATCCTGTTCAATCCGCAGCTGTCGGAACAGTTCGCGCGCTTCTTCCAGCGCCAGGACACCTTCGGCCTGGGCGTGTGCAACGGCTGCCAGATGCTGAGCAACCTGAAGTCCATCATCCCGGGCGCGCAGGCGTGGCCGAAGTTCACCCGCAACAAGTCGGAGCAGTTCGAAGCGCGCTTCGGCATGGTGGAAGTGCTGGACTCGCCGTCGATCTTCTTCCAGGGCATGGCCGGCACCCAGGCGCCGATCGCCATCGCCCACGGCGAAGGCTTCGCCGACTTCTCGCTGACCGGCGACATGAACGCCGCGCTGAAGTCGCTGCGCTATATCGACAACCGCGGCCAGGCGACCGAGACCTACCCGTTCAACCCGAACGGCTCGCCGGGCGGCCTGACCGCCGTGACCACCGAAGACGGCCGCTTCACCGCGATGATGCCGCACGCCGAGCGCGTGTTCCGCACCGTCGTGCACTCGTGGGCGCCGGATTCCTGGGGTGACGAGTCGCCGTGGATGCGCATGTTCCGCAACGCGCGCAAGTGGGTCGGCTAAGCGGCGGCCACTCGAAAAAGCGCCTCTTCGGAGGCGCTTTTGCATTCGCCGGCTAGCGGAACCGGTTCCGCTTCGCTCTGGCATATCATACGAACATGAACAAGAAGCACACCAAGATGGGAGAAACCATGGCAAGCGAGGACGTCACTTTCGAGAATGTGGCGGCAGCCGCGGCCGGCCTGCAAAAGGACGGCAAGGAAATCAATATCGACGCGGTGCGCGAGGTGCTCGGATTCGGCACGCCGACCGCGATCTACAAGCACCTGGCCGCCTGGCGCGCCGAGCACGTCAAGCCGCCTGAGCTGCCGCGTCCCGATATTCCGGAATCGATCGTCAACGACCTGGTCGAATGGGTCAGGCAGTTCGCCGACCAGGCCAGCGCCGGCGTGCGCGAATCGATCTCGCAAACCGCCAGCGACACCGAGGCGCTGCTGCGCGCCGGCGACGAGCTGGAAGCCGAGCGCGATGCGCTGGCGACCGCACGCGCCCAGGTCGAGGCCGAACTGGCCGACCGCTCGGAAGAAATCGAGCGCCTGAACGCGGAACTGCGCAACGCGCGCCAGATCGCCACCGACGCCCTGGTCAGCAAGGCCAAGGACCAGCTGGCCATCGACGGCAAGGACAAGCAGCTTGCCGAGCTGCGCGCCCAGCTGGAGCGCAACGTGACGGCCCAGGCCGAGGAATCCGACCGCCGCCTGGCCGCGGAAATGGAGCTGGTGGGCGCCACCACCGCGCGCTCCAGCCTGGAATCCGAGCTCAACGACCTGCGCAAGCAGCTGGAGACTTCCTACGCCGAACGCAGCAAGCTGCGGGCGGAAATCGAGGTCCTGCGCGGGAAGAAATAGTCGCTGTAGGAAAGATTTTTCTAGGAATTTCAACTACTTGCACGGCTGAGCTGACGCAAGCCGTGCCGCACAGCCTGCGCGCATCATCCTCCAGAAGCGGCCATCTCTAGCCGTCCAAGCTCGGAGGATGCGATGAAGTTGAGTTCTTTCTTCACCTGTAAGGCAAGCCGGGCGGCATTGATGCTGGGGCTCGTTCTTGGTCTGGCCGGCAGTCCCGGCATGGCGGCTGCCCAGGCCAGGGTGGTGCTGGCGGATACGGCGTTCGTGGCGAACCCCTGCGCGCAGCTGGTCATGCAGGCGGAGGCGGAACTGGCCGACTGCGCTTGTCCGCCCAAGGGCTGCGTGCGTACGCAGGGTTACTGGAGCAACAAGCCGGGCGTGGTCTGGCCGTCGGGCTTCGACCGCAACGCGCCGTTCTTCTCCAGCGGCCTGGCCTGGCAGCAGATCATGGACCGCCCGACGCGCGGCGACGCTTACCTGATCCTGGCCCACCAGTACGTGGCGGCGGTCCTGAACCGCGCCGCGGGCGCTTCGGCCCCGTCGGGCGTGCAGAGCGTGATCAATGCGGCGACGGCGTGGTTCAACAGCGGGGTGGCCCTGGGCGAGTGCACGGCGGGCGGATGCCCTCTGCAACGTGCCTGGGCAGGCGTGCTCGATGCCTACAACAACGGTGTCTATCCGGGCGCGCCGCGGCATTGCGACGAAGAATAAGCGTCGGGCAGGGCCCAGCCCGGGCTCGCCGGCCTTTCGATCAGCATCATCGACCGCTTTCGGCCGGCGGCCGAAGCGGCCATGTTTGCACGGGCGTCCATTTGTACACCAAGATCAGGCGAATGTCGCGCGCAACACGACGACATTGTCGTAAAAATTGCTACAGCAATTGGAACTTTTGCTTGCGATATTTGTAACACTTCTCTTACACTGAACCCTAGACGAGCACGCTACAAGCTCGCATGGATATTTATCGACAACGATCGAATGTCTAAGGGGATGGCTCAGTATGTCAGTATTGCTCGCGCCCGATTCGGGCCTGTTTCCCGGCCGCCGCGTGTCGCGCGCGGCGGCCGGGCGCCGCCAATCGCTTCGAAATCTCTTCAGCATATCCGCCGGGCTACCCGCCACCACGGCTTCCGGAAGTCGGACAGTGAAGGCCGGGGCAGTCCGGCCATCCGTTGGGCCGGCTGCTTTCCACCAATCCGCTAACGATGGAGTCGCGCCATGACAGAACTCAGAGCGTTTATGGAATCCCTGGTTGACAACAGGGCGCCGGAATTGCCTGCGGAAGCGATCGCGGAAATATTGGACCGCCTGATCTGGTGTGTCTCGGATAACGGGGAGGAAATCCTCGCCGTCCGGGATAAGTGGCTGGATTCCGGCGATGAGTACAGGATCGCGGTCGCCCTGTCGATGAGCGACGTGTTCCCGTTTAATACGAAGGTCCAGCTGGAAGAGGGCTTGACCGGGATCGCGCGCCGTTTCCCGAATTTGCGCGGCAAATGCATCGAGTGGCTGGGGCATTCCAGCGAGTTGCCTTGACGCGGGAGTCGCCGGCGCCGCGCCGGGACGGCAGATCCGGATGAGGGCATCGCGCGGCCTTGGCCCGTGCGCGGTCGTCCTCGCACTCTGCGACCAGGCAGTGACCGCGCATGCCGTTTGCCTCGATCCCCGGACCGGACAATCCGGGTATCGGACGCCACTCGGCGTCGAAGTGGCCGCCGCCGAAGCGATCGTGATCGGGCGCGTGCAATCGGAGGAAGGCCTGAGCGACGATCCCGAGGACCCGGACGGTATCAGCGCCTTCAGGATCACGATCGACGTGCTGGAGAACCTGAAGGGGAAGGCGCCGGCACAGCTTGTGGTCATGAATGACAACACCTCCTCGCGCTACGCCATGGCGACGGGTGAAGAGCACCTGCTCTTCCTCTCGCAGGATGGAAATCGGTATTGGGTGAATGCTTGCGGGAACTCAGCCACGAGACACGAAGCCGAAGGGCTGCTGAAAGAGCTTCGACAGTTGTTGCGGACAAAGAACTAGGACCGCCGGTGTCTGTGGAAGGGGCGGGCAGCAATGCATCGGCCCGTCCTTGTCGCGGGTCTGCGGGTTCGGAAGCGGGAAGGGCAAGGTCCGGCTGGATAAGGCCTGCGCCCGCGGATGTTCGCGACAATGAAAAAGCGCTCCCGAGGGAGCGCCTTTCGCTTGCCGATCCAGCGTGATTACTGAACCTTGGCCTTCTTGACCAGGCTTTCGCGGTACTGCGCCAGCTGACGCTGCTGCAGCTGTTCCGCGACCTGCTGCTTGACTTCGTCCAGGGCCGGGATCTTGGCCGCACGGGTGTCTTCCAGCTTGATCACGTGGTAGCCGAACTGGGTCTTCACCGGGGTTTCGGTGATGGCGCCTTTTTGCAGGCCAACCATGGCCTTCGAGAACTCAGGCACATAGGCTGCCGGGCTTGCCCAGTCCAGGTCGCCGCCGTTGTTGGCGCTGCCGTCTTTCGACTGCTTGGCCAGTTCTTCGAACTTGGCGCCGCCCTTCAGCTTGGCGATGATGGCCTTGGCTTCTTCCTCGGTGCCCACCAGGATGTGGCGTGCGTGGTATTCCTTGTCGCCCACTTGCGACTTGTACTTGTCGTACTCGGCCTTGATGTCGGCATCCTTGACCGGGTTCTTCTTGACGTAGTCCGCGAGCATGGCGTTGATGATGATGCTCTGGCGGGCGTTGTCGATCGCTGCCTTCACGTCGGCGCGCGCGCCGATGTTCTGCTTGTCGGCTTCCTGGATCAACACTTCGCGGCCGATCAGGTCACGCTTGATCGCTTCGCGCAGTTGCGGCGAATCGGTGGCGCGGCCCTGGGCGACGACTTGCTTGACCAGCTGGTCAACCTTGGCCGCCGGGATCGGCTTGCCATTGACGGTCGCAACGTTTTGCGCGAATGCTGGCATGGCAACCATTGCGGTCATGGCTAACAACAGGCGGGCTGGCTTCAAAATCATTGTTGAGATCCTATATAAACACGAAAAGTATCGCCGCGGGCGACGAGAACCGGCGCCGAACCAGGTTTGTCTCCATCCTGGATGCGCCGCCGGCGACAGCACATCTTACTGCACCTTTGCCTTTTTGACCATTTGCTCCTGGTAGGCCTGCAGTTTCTGCTGGGTCAGGGAGTCCGCGATCTGCGGCTTGACTTCTTCCAGCGACGGCAGCTTGGCGGCGCGGGTGTCGTCCAGCTTGATCACGTGGAAGCCGGCCTGGGTCTTGACCGGGGTCTCGGTGATGGCGCCTTTCTGCAGGCCGGTGAAGCCGGCGGCGAACTCAGCCGGGAAGGAGGCAGGCACAGCCCAGTCCAGGTCGCCGCCGCTGTTGGCGGTGCCGGTGTCCTTCGATTGCTTGGCCAGGTCCTCGAACTTGGCGCCGCCCTTGAGCTTGGCGATGATCGCCTTGGCGTCCGCTTCGCTGTCGGTCAGGATGTGGCGCACGTGGTATTCCTTGTCGCCGGTCTGGGCCTTGAACTTGTCGTACTCGGCCTTGATTTCCGCGTCGCTCACCGGGTTCTTGGCGATGTAGTCCTTGGCGAGCTGGTTCACGACGATGGCCTGGCGCGCGTTGTCCAGCGCGGCCTTCACTTCCGGCTTCTTGTCGTAGCCCTGCTTGATGGCTTCCTGCATCAGCACTTCGCGCTCGATGAGGCCTTGCTTGATCATTTCACGCAGCTGCGGCGAATCCTGGCCCTGGCCTTGCGCGACGACTTGCTTGACCATCGCATCGGCACGCGCCGACGGGATCGGCTTGCCGTTCACCACTGCGAGGTTCTGGGCAAAGGCGGGCGCCGCTGCAACGGCGATCAGGGCTAACAGCAGGCGTGCTGGCTTAAAAGTCATGTGGTGTTCCTGTAGCGGGGAGAGTTGCTGGACGAGGTTAGATTAGTTTTTGTAACAACCAGTTCAATTGTCGGCGAGTTTTCTTAAAGCAGCCTGAAGCCGACATTCAGGACTGTTCGGAAGGCGCGGTCGCCGTGATGGCGAGCGCGTGGATTTCCGCTTTGTTAATCATTTCGTGCACGGCATCATACACAAGACGATGCCGCATGACTAGCGTGCGGCCCTCGAACTGGTCCGAGACGATTTTCACGCTGTAATGGCTGCCGCCGGAGGCCGCGCCCGCATGGCCGGCATGCAGGTGGGAATCGTCCGTGATCTCGAGCACGGAAGGCTTCAGTTCGGCCTGCAGGCGCTCGCGCAGGCGTTCGGTGCGATCGGTCGGGGTGCTCATGCGTCCTCCTCAATATGTTTGGAAAGCATCAGGGTCTGGACGACCACGAAGGCGAAGAAAATGCCGGTAAAGCCGAACAGCTTGAAGCTGACCCAGGCGCTGGTATCGGCGGCGAACACCACGAAGGCCATCAAGAGGTTCAGCAGGCCCATGGCGAAGAAGAACACGATCCAGGTATAGCCGACCCGGTTCCAGACCGGATCGGGCAGCTTCACCTGGGCCTCCATCACCGAGCGCATCAGGTTCTTGCGGTAGAAGACCTGGGCCACCAGCAGGGCCAGGGCGAAGCCCCAGTACAGGATGGTCGGCTTCCACTTGATGAAGGTGTCGTCGTGGAAGTAGATGGTGGCGCCGCCGGCGACCACGATCACGCCCAGCGACAGCCACAGCATGCCGTCGACCTTGCGCCCGCGCGCCAGTAGATAGCCGATCTGCAGGAAGGTGGCGACGATCGCCACCGCCGTCGCCAGCAGGATCGCCGACTGGCTGGGCGGCACCGAGCCGCCCGCGATCAGGCCGCCGAGGAACTGGGTGGCCAGGCCGTGGGCCCACTCCTGGTTGCTTTCACCATATTTATAGGTGCCGAAGAACAGGATGACCGGGAACAGGTCGAACAGGAATTTCATTGCGGGGTAGTCCCTTGGTGGTTAGATGGGTTCGAAGCGCAGGGCGGCGGAGTTGATGCAGTAGCGCAGGCCGGTCGGCGGCGGACCGTCGGGGAAGACGTGGCCCAGGTGGGCGTCGCACACGGCGCAGATGATCTCGGTGCGCAGCATGCCGTGGGTGCGGTCTTCCTTCTCGATCACATTGTCCGGGTCGAGGGCGCGGAAATAGCTGGGCCAGCCGCAGCCGGAATCGAACTTGGCGTCCGATTCGAACAGCGGGGTGTCGCAGCAGACGCAGTGATAGATGCCGTGCTCGTGATGGTCCCAGTACTTGCCGGTGAAGGCGCGCTCGGTGGCGGCATGGCGCGTGACCTGGTACTGCATCGGGTCGAGCTGGGAACGCCATTCGGCGTCGGTCTTCGTGACTTTGTCGTTCATGATGGCCTGTCTCTCAATCAGGATGAGCAGCTTACTTCAAGATGCGCCGCCCAGTCAGGGGGCAAGGCGGCATAGGATTCGTTTTCCGGCTGTTCGTCGTAGGGACGCTCGAGCACGGCCAGCAGCTTGTGCACGCCGCCGTAGTCGCCATTCTGCGCCTGTTCGATCGCCACCTGGGCCAGGTAGTTGCGCAGCACGTACTTGGGATTGACGCGGTTCATGGCCTCGCTGCGCAGGGCGTCGTCGCTGGACTCGGCGCGCAGGCGCGCGCGGTAGGTCGCGGCCCAGGCGTCGAAGGCTTCGCGGTCGATGAACAGGTCGCGCAGCGGCGTGTCGAAGGAAGGATCCTCCACCCGCAGTCCGCTCAGGCGGCGGAAGAACAGGGTGAAATCGGCATGGTTGGCCTGCAGCAGCTGGAACATGGCGTCGAACAGGGCGCCATCCTCGTCGCGGGTGTCGCGCAGGCCCAGCTTGGCATGCAGCAGCTCGTCGAGCTGGGCGCCGAAGGCGGGACGGTAGACATCCAGGGCTTCCTCGGCTTCTTCCGGCGTGCCGATCAGCGGCAGCAGGGCGTTGCCCAGCGCATAGCAGTTCCAGTGGCCCACCGGCACCTGGTTGGCATAGGAATAGCGGCCACCCTGGTCGGTGTGATTGCAGATGTGGTTGGCGTCGAAGGCTTCCATGAAACCAAAGGGGCCGTAGTCCAGGGTCAGTCCCAGGATCGACATGTTGTCGGTGTTCATGACGCCATGCATGAAGCCCACCGCCTGCCAGTGCGCGATCATGCGCGCGGTGCGGCGGGTCACTTCGGCCAGCAGTTCCTTGTAGGGGTTCACCGCGCCGGCGAATTCCGGATAGAAGTTCTTGATGACGTAGTCGGCCAGGATGCGCAGCTCGTCTTGCTTGTTCCGGTAGTGCCAGTGCTCGAAGGAACCGAAGCGCACGAAGGAGGGCGCCATGCGGGTGACCACGGCGGCCGTCTCCACGCTCTCGCGGACGATGGGCTGATGCGAGCCGGTGACGATCAGGGCGCGGGTGGTCGGGATGCCGAGGGCGGCCATCGCTTCGGAGCAGAGGAATTCGCGGATCGAGGAGCGCAGCACGGCGCGGCCGTCGCCCATGCGCGAATACGGCGTCAGGCCGGCGCCCTTGAGCTGGAGTTCCATAGGACCGGTCGGGGTGGCGATGTCGCCCAGGGTGATCGCGCGGCCGTCACCAAGCTGGCCGGCCCAGACGCCGAACTGGTGGCCCGAGTACACGGCCGACAGGGGCTGGGAACGGACGGCCACCTTGTTGCCGGTGAAGACGGCAACGAAGTCCTCGTTCGCCAGCTCGCCCGCATCCAGGCCGACCAGCGCCGCTGCCGGGCTGCTCGCCGCGATGAAGTAGGGCGAAGGCAGCGGGGTCGGCATCAGGCGCGTGTAGAAGGCCGGGGGCAGCTCGGCAAACGAATTGTTCAGGGGGAGTTCGTCGGCAGTAATGGCAGTTCCAGTATCAAGGGATGGTGGATGTCGGGATTCTACCGTACCGGGCCGGATGTGGAGGCGCACGGGTGGGAGAGGACGAAGTAGCGGCGCTCTCGGACACCCCACTTTACCAACGTCATTCCGGGACTCGGCGTCTCCTTGGCCGGAATCCAAGTTTCTTCGCACGCCACTTATGTTGAACGCAGGCGCGGCGCGTGGAGCCTGGGTTCCGGCCAAGGGGGACGCCGAGTCCCGGAATGACGGGCTAACGGGAGGGCTTCCGTAATGGATGCACACGAGTCGCAGATACCTGCTGCATCGCATCATCGAATTGCATTGACGACCGTACTCTGACCACGTTACAACATTCACGAAGTTGCAAAATAGATCATGGAGACGCCGATGACCGACTACCCGATGAGCCCCCTGATGGGCCAGATGATGGACCAGCCGCTGCTGATCTCGAGCATTATCGAGTTCGCCGCGCGCCACTACGGCGACAGCGAGATCGTCTCGCGCCGGGTGGAAGGCGATATCCACCGCTATACCTACCGCGAGTGCGAGCAGCGCTCGCGCAAGCTGGCCCATGCCCTGGCCGGCCTGGGCGTCAGGATGGGCGACCGCGTCGCCACCCTGGCCTGGAACGGCTACCGCCACATGGAGCTGTACTACGGCGTTTCCGGCTCGGGCGCCGTCCTGCACACCATCAACCCGCGCCTGCACCCCGAGCAGATCGCCTACATCGTCAACCACGCCGAGGACCAGTTCCTGTTCTTCGACCTGACTTTCCTGCCCGCCATCGAGATCATGGCGCGCACCTGCAAGACCGTGAAGGGCTACGTGGCCATGTGCGGGCGCGAGCACATGCCGCGCGAGACCAGCATCCCCATGCTGCTGTGCTACGAGGAGCTGGTCGGCGCCGCCCCCGACGACTACCGCTGGCCCCAGTTCGACGAGCGCAGCGCCGCGGCCCTGTGCTATACCTCGGGCACCACCGGCAATCCGAAAGGCGCCCTGTATTCTCACCGTTCGACGGTGCTGCACGCCTACGCCTCGGCCATGCCGAACGCGCTGAACGTGTCCTCGGCCGACGTGGTGCTGCCCGTGGTGCCGATGTTCCACGTCAATGCCTGGGGCCTGCCGTACTCGGTGCTGCTGTCCGGCGCCAAGATGGTCTATCCGGGCGCCGCGCTGGACGGCAAGTCGCTGTACGAGCTGTTCGAGCAGGAGGGCGTGACCTTCTCGGCCGGCGTGCCCACGGTCTGGCTGGGCCTGATCAACTACGTGCTGCAGAACGACCTGCGCTTCTCGACCTTCCGCCGCACCGTGATCGGCGGCTCGGCCTGTCCGCCGGCCATGATGGACACCCTGATCGACCGCCTGCGCGTGCAGGTGGTGCACGCCTGGGGCATGACGGAGATGTCGCCGCTGGGCACCGCCTGCACCCTGATGGGCAAGCACATGAAGATGCCGGTCGAGGACCAGCGCGCCGTGCTGCGCAAGCAAGGCCACGCCATCTACGGCGTCGACATGAAGATCGTCGACGACGACGGCAGCGAGCTGCCCTGGGATGGCGCGACCTACGGCCACCTGCTGGTGAAGGGCCCCTGGGTGGTGTCCGGCTACTTCCGCGGCGAGGGCGGCAGCGTGCTGCAGGACGGCTGGTTCCCGACCGGCGACGTGGCCACCATCGACCCGGACGGCTACCTGGGGATCACCGACCGCAGCAAGGACGTGATCAAGTCCGGCGGCGAATGGATCGGCTCGATCGACCTGGAGAACGTCGCCATGTCCCATCCGGCCGTGCTGCAGGCGGCCTGCATCGGCGTCCAGCATCCGAAATGGAGCGAACGGCCCTTGCTGGTCGTGGTGCGCCGCCCCGGCATGGAGGTGTCAAGCGAGGAGCTGCTGCGCTTCTTCGAAGGCAAGGTCGCCAAGTGGTGGATTCCGGACGACGTGGTGTTCGCCGACAGCCTCCCGGTCGGCGGCACCGGCAAGATCCAGAAGAACAAGCTGCGCGAAGCCTACCAGGAGTACCGCCTGCCCACCGCATAGGGGCGACGGCGCCGCCCTTGCGCCATGTTCTCCCGCTTGGCGGTATGCTCGGCCATATCGTCAAGCGCACGGAGGCCATCGCATGCATCCCTCGAACATCGTCCTGCTGGAGTTCCATCCGGAGCACGACAACCTCACGCGCGACAAGGAGCTGCGCGACGGCCTGTCCGTGGCCCTGCGCATGGGGAAGACGCTCTGGCTGGCCAACGACGAATCGGTCAGCATCGAGCGCCTGACCCTGGCCGACAAGGACAGTTCGGGCAAGAGCAGCTTCACCCGCGACCACAAGCAGTTTGCCTTGCACGATTTCCTCGACCTGCCGCTTCCGCCCCATGGCGAGACGGAGGACGACATCAACGAGGCCGATATCGAGGGCCTCGCCTGCGACGACAAATATATGTGGCTGGTCGGTTCGCACAGCCTGCGCCGCAAGCAGCCCAAGCCGGACGACGGTGCAAAGAAAGCCCACAAGCGCCTGTGTTCCGTCGGCGCCGACGGCAACCGCTACCTGCTGGCGCGCATTCCCGTCGCCACCGAAAACGGCGAGACGACCCTGGCGAAGGAAGTCGAACACAAGGGAAAACGGCGCAGCGCCGCGCTGCTGCGCGGGGACGAGCACGGCAACGAACTCACGGCGCTGCTCAAGGAAGACGAACACTTCGGCCCCTTCCTGTCCATCCCCGGCAAGGACAACGGCTTCGACATCGAAGGCATCGCCGTCGCCGGCAAGCACCTGCTGCTGGGCCTGCGCGGCCCCGTGCTGCGGGGCTGGGCGGCCATCCTGGAGGTGGCCGTGGTGGACGACGAACCCGGCAAGCTGCGCCTGGCCCCGGTGGACGGCGAGGGCCAGATGCTGCGCAAGCACTTCGTCGACCTGCACGGCCTCGGCATCCGCGACCTGTGCGTGCAGGGCAAGGACCTGCTGATCCTGGCCGGGCCCACCATGGACCTGGACGGGCCGGTCCACGTCTACCGCTGGGCGGGCGGCGCGCAGCCGGACAAGGAGACGGTGATGCCGCACGAACGGCTCGAGCGTCTGCTGAGCCTGCCCTATGGCGAGGGCGTGGACCATCCGGAAGGCATGACCCTGTTCCCCGGCCCAGAGGGCGCCGAGGACGGGCTGATGGTGGTCTACGATTCCGCCTCGCCCAGCCGCCAGATCGGCGACAGCATCATCGTGGCGGATGTGTTTCCGCTGCCCCGGCACAGGAAGCGCAAGGGCGCTTGAACCCGGCTAGCGCTTTTGCGCCTTGACGGCGGACCAGAGCACGCGCGGGAGCTGGTACAGCACATAGCCTCCCACCGCGAGGACGCAGGCGACCAGCACCGGCAGTACGGGTCCGAAGGCATAGCTCATGCCGAAGGCGAAACCGAGCAGGGTCTCGGAGCGGTAGATGGGATAAAAGAAGGCCAGCAGGAGCAGCCCCTGCATCAGGTATTCGCACAGGTCGGTGCGTCCCAGGCTGAAGAACAGCGCCACGGCCGCACCGAACAGCAGGCCGCCGGCGAAGCCCGGAGCCGCCGCAAAAGCCCCCTTCGCGCCGTAGCGGGCCTCGACGCGCGAGGCCGCGACCCAGGCCAGCAGCGGCAACAGGATCACCCCCCACCAGTTCGAGATGGCGGGCATGTCGGCGCGCGCCAGCAGGTGATGGGCCGGCACGCCGGTGGTGAGATGCTGCCAGGCGAGCATTAGGCCGGTGGCAAGCGCCACTGCGAATGTAAGTTGGCGACGCATGCTGACTCCTCGTTAACGGGACACGAGGATTGTGGCAGTTATTTCGCAGAACGCAATGCGCCTTGCATGTTCTGCTGCGTTTGCTGCCCCTGCGCTTTCGGCGGCTCCTGCCTCGGCGCCCTGTGCAGCGACCACAGCATGCGCACGCCGTGGTGTCCCAGGTAGGCGGCCGGCGCCAGTGCACAGGCCGCAAGGACCGGAACCACGGGCCCGAAAGCATAGGCGGCGCCGAACACGAATCCGACGACGCAGCCGGCGCGGTAGATCGGATAGGCCAGGGTCAGGAGCAGCAGTCCTTCGCCCAGGAATTCGAAGATGTCCAGGCGTCCATGCTCATAGACGAAGGCCAGTGCGCCGCCGAACAGCAAGGCGCCGATGGCGTCCCTGACGAAGGCTTCGCCGTCGTAGCCGGCGCACACGCGCCCCAGGGCGATCCAGGTCATGGCGGGCAGGAGGAGCAGGCCCCACCAGTTCGAGAAGGCCGGCAGCGCCTCCTCGTCGAACAAATAATGCACCGAGACGCCGTCGGCGGCTTGCTGAACGGCGAGTACGAGGGCGACGACCAGCGTCACCCGGAAGGTGATTTTGCTGCGCATGTGTGTGTCTCCTCGAAACCGGAAGCGGATGGTCCGGTCTCTACTTGTTTGGTGGTGCCGCGAAGCTGTATTGTGCGCCTGCCGAGGCGCGTTCTGTTGAATTGTTGCGCCCGGTTGATCGGGGATTTTATACTTTTGGTTGTTTTACAACGGGCATGTTGTCCCGCGCATTGGCCACTACCCGAGGGCAAGGCGCGCGGGAAATCGATGAGAAAATAATACGCCCGTTCTTTTTTCAGTTATAGTGGTCGGGCTAGATCACTTGATAAGGAGAAGAAGAGACATGAGTGCCGACTACCAGGTACATGGCGACGTCGCCGTCATCACCTTGAACAATCCGCCGGTCAATGGGCTTGGCCTCGCCACGCGCACCGCCGCCGCCGAAGGCGTGCGCCGCGCAGAGGCCGACGAGGCCGTGCGCGCGATCGTGATCACGGGCGCCGGCAAGGCGTTCTCGGGCGGCGCGGACATCCGCGAATTCAACTCGCCGAAGGCGCTCACCGAGCCGACCCTGCATTCCCTGATCCGCGTGGTCGAGAACGCGTCCAAGCCGGTGGTCGCTGCGATCCACTCGGTGTGCATGGGCGGCGGCCTGGAGCTGGCCCTGGGCTGCAATTACCGCGTGGCCTTGCCGGGCGCCCAGATCGCGCTACCGGAGGTCAAGCTCGGCCTGCTGCCGGGCGCCGGCGGCACCCAGCGCCTGCCGCGCCTGCTGGGGCTGGAAATGGCCTTGAACATGGTGGTTTCCGGCACACCCGTGGTATCGGAGAAGCTGGCCGGCACCGCGCTCTTCGACGAAGTCTTCCCGGCCGGCACCGACCTGCTCGAGGCCGCCGCCGGCTTCGCGCGCAAGGTGGCCGACATCCGTCCGCTGCCAAAAGTGCGCGACCGCAAGGTCGACTACCCGAACCACGAGGCTTTCCTGCAATTCTCGCGCAACACCGTCAAGGCGATGGCCGGCCCGTTCCCGGCGCCGCTCGAATGCGTGGAGGCGGTGGCCGCTTCCGTCACCAGCAAGGATTTCGAGGAAGGCTTGAAGTTCGAGCGTGAACGCTTCCTGCACCTGACCCAGACGCCGGAATCGAAGGCGCTGCGCCATTCCTTCTTCGCCGAGCGCGCCGTGAGCAAGATCCCCGACGTGCCTGCCGACACCCCGGTACGCAGCATCGCCAGCGCGGCGGTGGTGGGTGCGGGCACCATGGGCGGCGGCATTGCCATGAACTTCGCCAACGCCGGCATCCCGGTCACCATCCTGGAAACCAGGCAGGAAGCGCTGGACAAAGGCCTGGCGATCATCCGCAAGAACTATGAGAGCAGCGTCAAGAAGGGCAAGTTCACGGCCGAGAAGCTCGACCAGCGCCTGGGCTTGATCCGGACCACCCTGGACTACGCGGACATCGGCCAGGCCGACATCGTGATCGAAGCCGTGTTCGAGGACATGGGCGTCAAGGAGGCCGTGTTCCGTGAACTGGATCGGGTGATGAAGCCGGGCGCGATCCTGGCGTCGAATACCTCGACCCTGGACCTGGACCGCATCGCCGGCTTCACGTCGCGGCCGCAGGACGTGATCGGCCTGCATTTCTTCAGCCCGGCCAACGTGATGAAGCTGCTCGAGATCGTACGCGGCAAGGAAACCGGCAAGGACGTGCTGGCGACCAGCATGGCGCTGGCCAAGAAGATCAAGAAGACCGGCGTGGTATCGGCCGTGTGCGACGGCTTCATCGGCAACCGCATGCTGGAGCAGTACCTGCGCCAGGCCTATTTCATGCTGGACGAAGGCGCGCTGCCGGAGCAGATCGACCAGGCGATCGAAGGCTTCGGCTTCGCCATGGGTCCGTTCCGCATGAGCGACCTGGCCGGCAACGACGTCGGCTGGTATATCCGCAAGCGCCGCGCGATCGAGTCGCCGGAGATCGCCTACTCGAAGACCGCCGACCTGCTGTGCGAACAGGGCCGCTTCGGCCAGAAGACGGGCGCGGGCTGGTACGACTACAAGCCGGGCGACCGCAAGGCCTATCCGTCGGACGCGGTGAACGACATGATCGTGCGCCATTCGGCGGACATCGGCGTGGCGCGACGCGAGATCCCGAACCAGGAAATCGTCGAGCGGCTGGTGTTTGCGCTGGCGAACGAAGGGGCGAAGATCCTCGAGGAAGGCATCGCGCTGCGGGCGTCGGATATCGACATGGTCTACCTGACCGGGTATGGCTTCCCGCTGCATCGCGGTGGGCCGATGTTCTACGCGGATAGCGTGGGACTGCCGAATGTGCTGATGGCGATGGAGAAGTATGCGCGCAGGCGGCACGGGGAGGCGTGGAAGCCGGCGCCGCTGATGGTGAAGCTGGCTGGGGAAGGGAAGGGGTTTAATAGCTGAGGCTAGTGGTACGCGACGAACTTGGGCGGGACAATGCCAGTGGCATTGTCCCGGCCTTCGCCGGGAGTCATTACCGCCAGTGGCGGTAATGACGGTCTCGAGAGCAGCGGCAAACTCACGCTCCGCGACTGCTCCAGTACGTCATCCCGGCGAAGGCCGGGATCCAAGTTTGCGTGCACACCACGAACAAAAAAAATGCCGCTGTCCCCAGCGGCATTTTCCGTTAACCGATCCTGCGATCAGTCATGCGCGTAGATATCGTTGTCCTTGGTCTCGCGGATGAACAGCGCCCCCACGACCACGGTGATCAAGGCAATGATGATCGGATACCACAAGCCGTAGTAGATGTCGCCCTTGAAGGCCACCAGCGCGAAGGTGGTGGTTGGCAGCAGGCCGCCGAACCAGCCATTGCCGATGTGATACGGCAGCGACATCGAGGTATAGCGGATGCGGGTCGGGAACATTTCCACCAGCATGGCCGCGATCGGGCCGTACACCATGGTGACGTAGATCACCAGGATGAACAGCAGCAGCACCAGCATCGGCTTGTTCACCGCGGCCGGGTCGGCCTTTTCCGGATAGCCAGCGGCCTTCAGGGCGCCGGTGACTTCCTTCTTCAGGACGGTTTCGCGCTCCTTGCTGGCGGCGTCGAAGTTCAGGTTATCCGGCGTCATGACGGCGTTGAACGACTGGAAGGTCGTGTCGCCCACCTTGACCGATGCGACGGTGCCGGCCGGCGCGTCCTGGCGGGTGTAGCTCACCGAGGCCGCGGTCAGCATGCGGGTGGCGATGTCGCAGGAGGACGGGAATTTCTTGGTGCCGGTGGCGTCGACCTGGAAGCTGCAGGTCTCCGGATCGGCCACGACCACGACCGGCGAGGTCTGGATCGCACGCTCGAGGGCCGGGTTGCCGTAGTGGGTGATGGCCTTGAAGATCGGGAAGTAAGTCACCGCCGCGATCAGGCAGCCGCCCAGGATGATCTTTTTACGCCCGATCTTGTCCGACAGCGAGCCGAAGAAGATGAAGAACGGGGTGGCCAGGGCCAGCGAAATCGCGATCAGGATGTTGGCGGTCGGCTCGTCGATCTTCAGGGTCTTGGTCAGGAAGAACAGGGCGTAGAACTGGCCGGTGTACCACACCACCGCCTGGCCCATGGTCAGGCCGACCAGCGCCAGCAGGGCGATTTTGCCGTTCTTCCAGTTCAGGAAGGCTTCCGACAGCGGCGCCTTCGAGGTCTTGCCCTCGGCCTTCATCTTGGCGAAGGCCGGCGACTCGGACATCGACATACGGATCCAGACCGAGATGCCCAGCAGGACCACCGAGATCAGGAAGGGAATGCGCCAGCCCCAGGCCTGGAACTCCTCTTCGCCCATGGCGGTGCGGGTGCCCAGGATCACCAGCAGCGACAGGAACAGGCCGATGGTCGCCGTGGTCTGGATGAAGGAGGTGAACAGGCCGCGCTTGCCGTGCGGAGCGTGCTCGGCCACATAGGTGGCCGCGCCGCCGTACTCGCCGCCCAGGGCCAGGCCCTGGAGGATGCGCAGGGTGACCAGGATGATCGGCGCCGCGATGCCGATCTGCGCGTGGCTCGGCAGCAGGCCGACCAGGAAGGTCGATGCGCCCATGATCAGGATCGTCACCAGGAAGGTGTACTTACGGCCGATCATGTCGCCCAGGCGGCCGAACACCAGCGCGCCGAACGGACGCACGATGAAGCCGGCGGCGAAGGCCAGCAGCGCGAAGATGAAGGTGGTGGTCGGATCGCCGATGAAGAACTGCTTGGCGATGATGGAAGCGAGCGAACCGTAGAGATAGAAGTCGTACCATTCAAAAACGGTACCGAGGGAAGATGCGACGATGACCTTGCGCTCTTCCTTGGTCAGGCCAGAGGAGGATGGTGCAACCTTTCCTCCGGCGGTCATGCCGGGTGTGATAGCCATGTGTTTGTCTCCGTATAGTAATTTTGTTCCGGATGATGACGCTGTTGCTGACGGATTGCTAACGCAACTTGCCAATTACCTATCAGCTGTGACCGAGTGTGTTCCGCAAACCTTACACGATTCTTGCAGCCAGCTTACACGGAGCTTACAAGTGGACGCTCGTGCAGCTTGCGGCTGTGTCGGACGAGGCGCTTCTCCCTCGTAAGGCCGGGTCCGACGATCTCTACCGGCGTCTTCACGGTTTCATTACGAACGACCGTTCTTATATGCTATGCTCGGCCGGTCCAACACGAACAACAGGAGACAGCAGCATGCATGACGCCGTGATCGTTTCGACCGCCCGGACCGCCCTTGCCAAATCCTGGAAAGGCGCCTTCAACATGACCCACGGCGCCACCCTGGGCGGCCACGTGCTGCAGGCGGCCATCGAGCGCGCCTGCATCGACCCGGGCGAGCTGGAAGACGTCATGATGGGCTGCGCCAATCCCGAAGGCGCCACCGGCGTCAATGTCGCGCGCCAGATCGCGCTGCGCGCCGGCTGCCCGGTCGGCGTGCCGGGAATGACGGTCAACCGCTTCTGTTCCTCCGGCCTGCAGACCATCGCCCTGGCGGCCCAGCGCATCCTCAGCGGCGAGGGCGAGATCTACGCCGCCGGCGGCGTGGAATCGATCTCCTGCGTCCAGCAGGAGATGAACCGCCACATGCTCTACGAGCAGTGGCTCAAGAAGAACAAGCCGGAACTCTACTGGCCGATGCTGCAGACCGCCGAGACGGTGGCGCGCCGCTACGGGATTTCGCGCGAGCGCCAGGACGAATACGGCGTGCGCAGCCAGCAGCGCGCCGCCGCCGCCCAGGCGGCCGGGCTGTTCGACGCCGAGATCGTGCCCATGACCACCGTGATGGGCGTGGCCGACAAGGCGTCCGGCATGCTGCTCACCCGCGAAGTGACGATCGGTGCCGACGAAGGCATCCGCGCCGACACCACCCTGGAAGGGGTAGCCAAAATTCGTCCGGCGCTGCCGGGCGGCGTCGTCAACGCCGGCAACGCCAGCCAGTTCTCGGACGGCGCGGCCGCCACCATCGTCATGAGCAGCCGCGCGGCCGAGGCCAGGGGCCTGCAGCCGCTCGGGGTCTTCCGCGGCTTCGCCGTGGCCGGCTGCGAGCCGGACGAAATGGGCATCGGTCCCGTGTTCGCGGTGCCGAAGCTGCTGCAGAAAGCCGGGCTGGGTGTCGAGGACATCGGCCTGTGGGAGCTGAACGAAGCCTTCGCCGTGCAGGTGCTGTATTGCGCCGACCGGCTGGGCATCCCGATGGAGCGCCTGAATGTCAACGGCGGCGCCATCGCCGTCGGCCATCCCTACGGCGTGTCGGGCGCGCGCCTGGTAGGCCACGCGCTCATCGAAGGCAAGCGCCGCGGCGTCAAGTACGTGGTGGCCACCATGTGTATCGGCGGCGGCCAGGGCGCGGCCGGCCTGTTTGAAGTCGTCTGAACGTTTTTTAGGAGAAGTAATGATCAAGCATATCGTGATGTGGAAGCTCAAGGAGCAGGCCGAAGGCGCGGACCGCGCCGCCAATGCGCGCGAAATGAAGCGCCGGCTCGACGAGTGCGCCCACATCGTGCCTGGCATCCTCACGTTCGAGGTCGTGATCGCCCAGCCGGGACTGGAAGCCACCTACGATGTGGTGCTGTACTCGGAATTCGAGGACAAGGCGGCGCTGGACTCCTACGCCAGCCACCCGACGCACAAGGCCCTGGTGCCTTTCATCGGCGCGATCCGCGAAGCGCGCCAGTGCATGGATTACGAAGTCTGAGCCCAGGCTCGGCCTATAACAAGACGGAGACCGCATGCGCACCACCCACGAACTGTTTTCCCTGAAGGACAAGACCGCCATCGTCACCGGCGGTTCGCGCGGGCTCGGCCTGCAGATGGCCGAGGCGCTCGGCGAGCAGGGCGCCCGCCTGCTGATTTCCTCGCGCAAGCAGGAGGAGCTCGATGAAGCCGTGGCGCACCTGCAGGCGCGCGGCATCGATGCCACCAGCATCGCCGTCGACTTGTCGAACGAGGCCCAGGCCCATGCCTTCGTGGACGAGGCGCTGCGCCGGCTCGGGCAGGTCGACATCCTGGTCAACAATGCTGGCGCCAGCTGGGGCGCCCCGGCCGAGGACTATCCGCTCGAGGCCTGGGACAAGGTGATGAACCTGAACGTGCGCGCCATGTTCCTGGTCTCGCAGCGGGTCGGCAAGCTGTCCATGATCCCGCGCCGCTACGGGCGCATCGTCAACATCTCTTCGATTGCGGGCCTGGCCGGCAACCCGCCGGGCACCATGCAAACCCTCGCGTACAACACGTCCAAGGGCGCGGTGGTAAATTTCACCCGTACCCTCGCGGGCGAATGGGGACGCTACGGCATCACGGTCAATTCGATCGCGCCGGGCTTCTTCCCGTCCAAGATGACCAAGGGGGTGCTGGCGACCTTCGGCGAGGACACCCTGGCCAAGGATGCGCCGCTCAAGCGCCTTGGCGACGACGAGGACCTGAAGGGCGCGGTGGTGCTGTTCGCCTCCGACGCCGGCAAGCATATTACCGGGCAGACGCTGGCCGTCGATGGAGGCGTGTCGGCGGTCTGATTCCGGACGCAGCGATGTCATCTGTGGGGAGAGGACGATGAAGGAGTTTCACGGCAAGGTGGCCGTCATCACCGGCGCGGCCAGCGGCCTGGGGCGTGAATTCGCCAACGTGGCCGCGGGGCTGGGCATGAAGCTGGTCCTGGCCGATGTCCAAGCCAAGCCCCTCGAGCACGCGGCCGACGAGCTGCTGCATGGCGGGGCCGAGGTGCTGGCCATGGTCTGCGACGTCAGCAAGGGCGCCCACGTGCAGGAACTGGCCGACTCGGCCATCGCGCGCTTCGGCGCCGTGCACCTGGTGTTCAACAACGCCGGCGTCGGCTCGGGCGGCCTGATCTGGGAGAATTCGGAACAGGACTGGGAGTGGGTGCTGGGCGTGAATTTGTGGGGTGTGATCCACGGCGTGCGCGTGTTCACCCGCGTGATGCTCGAATGCGCGCAGAAGCATCCGGGCTTCGAAGGCCACATCGTCAACACGGCCTCGATGGCCGGGCTGCTCACCGCGCCGGCCCTGGGGGTCTACAACGTCTCCAAGCACGCGGTCGTGGCCTTGTCGGAGACGCTCTACCACGACCTCCAGCTGGTCGGGGCGCCCATCGGGACCTCGGTCCTGTGCCCGTATTTCGTGCCGACGGCAATTGCGCACTCGCACCGCAACCGGCCGGACGAGCTGCACAGCCAGGAATGCGTCACTGCGAGCCAGATGGCCGCGCAGGCCCTGACCGAGAAGGCGGTCGGTTCGGGCAAGGTGTCGGCGGCCGACGTGGCGCGCCTGACTTTCGACGGCATCCGCGAGGGCCGCTTCTACCTCTATTCGCACCCGCAGGCGCTGGGCGCGGTGGCTGAACGTTTCGAGGCGATCGTGAAGGCCGAGCCGCCGGCCGATCCGTATGCGGCGACGCCGCAAGTCTTGGAGATGCTCAGGACCGGCCTGCGGAGGCCTCACTAGCGCGCCAGGCCGATCGCCTTGCCGGGGCGAGCCGGCCTGGATGACTAGTGTCGGTACAAACTCGCTATCCAGTCGTCGAATTCGCGCGTCAACCCTGCCGGATTTGCGAGACGGGTTTGACGGGCTATCTCGTCGTAGTATTCGAGCTCATGCACAATGATTGGAAGCGCACGGGAAAACCGCCGTTCGATGACGCCGGACGCATGCAGGGCTTGAGCGATCCGGACGCAGGCATCCACGAAGTAAGCCGTGATTTCTTCTCCCACCTGTGTGCATCGATCGAAATCCGCCTCGTCATCCTCATCCGAATACCATAGCCCTTTTTTGGCCAGCACGTCTTCCAGCAATTGCCCGCCCTTGGTTCCCGGTTCACCGATGAACCTCAGTTCGTTCTGGAGCCAGAAAGCGAAGTTCCATGTCGCCTCTTCGGCACTGGATGCGAAGGGGATGCTTTCGCTCACTCGGGTTCGGGTGTTGTAGCCCAGCTGGAGCACAGGACGACGTGGATCATCATCGGCATCGAAAACGAAAAACGAGAGGACATAGTTATCCGGCGCGATGCGAGAGTCGATGTCGGCCAACGCAGTGCAGATCTCGTTGTAGGCGAATTTTTCGAATTCATTCATGGATGGTCGCTTTAATGCGAACGGCCGTCGTAGTGATGCACCGGGATGCTGTCCAGATCCAGGTTCTCCAGGCAGCGCAGGTTGATCGCCGCCATGGCATTGCCTTTCGGGTCGCTGCCCTCGCCGTAGGGATGGATGCCGCAGGTCGGGCAGAAGCGGTGCTTGATCACGTGCTTGTTGAACATGTAGGTGCTGGCTGCGTCCTCCGGCGTCAACAGCCGCAGTTTGTCGCGCGCCACGAACCAGAGCAGGGAGCCCTTGCGCGAGCAGATCGAGCAGTTACAGGCCAGCGCGCTGTCGATCTCGCCCTCGACTTCGAAGGCAACGGCGCCGCAATGGCAGCTTCCTTGGTAGTGCATGCTTCTCCTCCTGTGTGTTTGTGATTAACGGGCCCAGGCGAGCGCCTCGACGTAGCCGGCGCCGTCCGAAATGGTGTTGTGCCCAGCGCCCTCGATCATACGCACGGCGACCCGGTCTTGTGCGAAACGCCCCGCCAGGCGCCGGGTGCTGGCGGGCGGGATGACCTCGTCGTCCTGCGCCGCGATGATCAGGGTCGGCGCCTGCACCTTGGGGACATAGCGCCAGGATTCGTACTTGTCCTGCAGCAGCCAGCGCACAGGGAGCCAGGGGAACTGGGCTGCCGCGAGTTCGAGCAGGCTGTCGTAAGGGGTGATCAGCACCAGCTTGCTGACCGGGCGCAGGCTCGCCACCTGGATCGCGACGCCGCTGCCGAGGCTGCGCCCGACGAGGGCGATGTCCTGGTGTTCGGTCGCGGTCCTGTCGTACAAGGCAAGGGCATCACCCACCAGGGCCTTCTCGGAGGGAGTGCCGGAACTGCCTGCATAGCCGCGGTAGTGCAGCAGGTAGAGCGCGCGGTCCGGAAATGCCTGTGCAAGCTGCGGCAGGCTGGCCGACACGTCTTCGGCGTTGCCGCCCAGGTAGATCAAGGCTTTCGGGCCGGGCATGGCGCGTTGCGACACTTTCAGCAGCGCGTCCGGCGCCGCCAGCGTTGTCACCTGCGGCGCCTGCAGGGCGGCGCGCTGGGGTGGGAAGTAGATGAGCGAACGCTGCTTGAAAAAGAGCAGCGCGCAGATGCCGAGGTATCCGGCCAGGACCACGGACAATATCGCGGCCAAGGCCTTCACGCGGCCCGCCCACGGGGACAATCGGGTAAGGCGCGAATGCGTGTGGGCAGCATGGGCAGTCGGCGTGGTATGGAAGATGGTGCGAAGTATACCTGCATCCGCACCCCGCGATTCTCGCGGAAAGCCACGCCGACCGCCCCACCGGTCTTAGCGTGTGGCGCAGAAGCCGGCGTCGCTGTTGGTCGCGCCGGCCGCCAGGTCGCGGCTCCAGTCAGGACCCGAGATGGTCATGGTCGCCCCATCCATGCTGTGCTTGCCGTTCCAGAACGAGGTCACCGTACCCTGGATGTTCGGCACCTGCACCGTCCAGCCGATGGCCTTGACCGTGCTGGTATTGGCTACCGACACGCTGGCGCAGTAGCCGCTGGTCCAGTCGGCGGTGATCGCGAGCGTCGCCTTGAGCGAGCCGGCCGGCAGTTCGGGCGGCGTCTCCACCGGCTTGGCCGGGCGGGTGGCGCACAGGCCGATCTCGGTCGACTCGCCGGGGCGCAGCATCTTGTTCCAGTTCGCGCCTTTGACAGTGAGGACCTGGTTGGCCAGGGTGTAGCCGCCGTTCCACAGCGAAGTGACGGTGTCGGGGAACTGGCGCTCCACCGTCCATTCGCCTGCGGTGGCGCCGACGTTGCGCACGGTGAGCGTGCCGCAGTAGCCGCTGCCCCAGTCGTTGGAGGCCACCAGGGTGCTCTCGACGACCGGCGGCGCGGGCGGCGGCAGCGGGTTCGGGTTCGGGCCCGGCTCGGTCGCGTTGGGGTCGATGAAGGCTTTCTTGACGGCGGTGAGCAGCGGGTTGTCCACGCCGTCGGTGGTGCCGTAGTTGACCAGCCAGATGATGGTGCCGCCCGCGCCTTCGCCTTCGCGGGTGGATTGCGCCCACGCGCCCTTGGCGGCAATGGTCGCCGGCTCCTCGTAGCTCAGGTAGCCGGTAGTCCATTCCGGACGCGTGGACGGGGTATAGCCGCCCGGGTAGGTGCGGTAGCTGGTCTGCGTGGCCTCGTCCCAGGCGTAGATGCCCTTGTCCAGGTAGCCGTGCTTGTGCAGCTGGCGGTAGTTCCAGCGCACGTCGTAGACCGACCAGTTGGCCAGGTCGCCGTCGGTCACCTGGTCCGGACCGGTGTAGGGCGGCGCGTAGTGCATGCCGTAGAAGCCCAGGCCCATGCCGAGCTTGTTGCGCGGCACGCCGGCGTCGACGTATTTCTGGATGGTGCCGGCGATCGACATCGGACGCGCCGGGCTGTGGCCGGTCAGCGGTGCGAAGGTGGTGCTGTTCCAGCCCTGGCCGAACCAGCCCATGCCGTAGCTCATGAAGTTGTACTGGTCGACCATGGCGGCCACGCGCAGGCTGTGCGCGCTGACCTTGTCGATGTTCATGTTGAGCATGCCGGCCGGGAAGGTGATGATGACCGGCCTGTCCTGGTAGCGCGGGCGCGAATTCGCTTCCTTGCGCAGGTCGGCGATCAGGGCCTCCAGCAGGGCCTGCTCCTCGACGGCGCTGTCCTTGATGCCTTCCCAGTCGACGTCGATGCCGTCGTAGTCCTTGGCCACCATGTAGTCGACCAGGTTCTTCACGAAGGCGGGCCGCACTTCGGGGCGCGAAGAGGCGATGAAGCCCGCGTTGTCGCCTTCGCCGCCCAGCATGATCAGGGCCTTGATGCCGGCGTGGTGGGCGCGCTTGACCATGTATTCCTCGACCGTCAGGTCGTAGGAGGCGCCGGGACCGATGTCGCGGCGGTCGTGGGCGGTGCCGGCGCCGGGCACCACTTCGCCGGGCAGGCCCTTGGCGCCGCCGCCCGGACCGATGCGGGCGAACACCAGGTGGGTCATGGCCGTCATGTCGACGTGCTCGGGCGCCTGGTAGTCGCTGTTGTCCCAGAAGTAGCCGCCGTAGTAGCCGGTGACCCATTTGCCGCTTGGGTTGTCGGCAGCGAAGGCATGCCAGGGGGCGCTCATGGCCAGGGACAGCATCGACATCGCGGCCACGCGGCTGAACTTGATATGCATTGCATTCTCCTTTTGATTATTACCACAAGGAAACATGCTAGCAGCCGAGGCAAGTCCAAAGATGTCACCAAAGTGTAATGCCCCCACCCCTGGGGGGAGCGGCGCGGCCCCGTCAGCGGGGCGGTTCATGCAGGGTAAATTCTTTCGGACTGGCGGGCGGCGAATGTGCTTGCCTGGCTTGATTCCATGGCAAGATTGCGCGCCTCCTTCAATTGTACCGAGCATGTCACTATCCATTGCATTCCCCACCGCGCTACCCGAGTCCCCGCGTTTTCTCAGACTGCTGCGCACTGCCGCCGCGCTGTGCTGCCTGTGGGCGGGCGCTGCCGTGGCCTGCAATCCGGCCGAGACCGCGGCCGGCGTCGACGAGGGCTTCGATGCGGAGCGCCTGTGCCAGGTGCTGACCGAGTTCCAGGCGGGCGACGCCAACCTGCACGGGCTGGTGATCCAGCGCCGCGGCAGGCTGGTCGCGGAGCGCTACCGGACCGGCAAGGACCGCTCGGTGTACTCCCTGTTCCCGCGCACGGTCGAATTCGACGCCGCCAACCGCCACGACCTGCGCTCGGTCAGCAAATCGGTGGTGGGCCTGCTGTGGGGAATCGCCCAGGCCGAGGGCAGGACGCCGCCGCTCCACGCCCGCGTGCTGGACCTGTTTCCGGAACTGGCGCAATACAAGCGGGAAGGGCGCGAGGCGATCACGGTCGAGCACCTGCTGAGCATGACCAGCGGACTGGAATGGAAGGAACCCTACCAGTACGGGCTCGGTAACGACGAACTGGCGCTGTACTGGCGCGCCTCGCAGGAGAAAGTGGTGCTGGCGCGGCCCATGCTGCATGCGGCCGGCACGCACTTTCACTATACCGGCGGCGCCACGGCGATCCTGGCCAGGTTGCTGGCGCAGGGCGCGGGCATGCCGCTGCCGGACTATGCGCGCGAGCGCCTGTTCGCGCCGCTGGGGATCACGGACTGGGAATGGATGTCCGACCTGCGCGGCCGCCCGCTGGCCTTCGCCGGCCTGCGCATGCGCCCTTATGATCTTGCGAAAATCGGCCAGCTGGTTCTGCAGCGCGGCGCCTGGAACGGACGGCAGATCGTGCCCGCGGAATGGATCGACGCCTCGCTGCGCCCGCACGCGGACATCGGCGACGGCCGCCACTACGGCTACCAGTGGTGGCTGGGAACGACCAGGACGCTCGGCACGGAACAGCGCTGGGCGGCGGCCTTCGGCAATGGCGGCCAGCGGCTGTTCCTGGTGCCGGGGCTGGACCTGGTGGTGGTCCTCACTGCCGGCATGTACGACGACGATGGCGGCGTGGTGAAGGTGAACCGGCTGCTGCAGCAGATCGCCGGCGCCGTGGTCCGCTAGACGCCGCGCTAAGCCGTCTCGCGCGCCTGCGGCTGGACCACGCGTTCGTGCAGCTCCGGCGGCGCGTCGCGGTACAGCTTGACGACGGTCGAGGTCCGGGTGCCGTAGCCTTCGGACTCGATGCACACCGGCGACAGCATGCGTTCGACCTCGAGCGGCACGCCGGTCTCCGGCAGGCGCAGGTCGGGCGCGCGCGTGGTGTCGGCCAGCATTTCGAAGTAGGCGTCCTCGGGCGCCCCCTGGCACAGCAGGCTCGCGAATTGCGCCTTGGTGCGCAGCACCTTGGGCCAGGGCGCGTCCAGCAGGCCGTTCGAGATGCCGTAGATGCGGCCCGGCTCCAGCGGCTGGCCGTTGCGCGGGTCGGCGTGGCCGCGGTTCGAGTACCAGTACAAGGCTTCGTGGTCGCCAAGCACCAGGTTATAGCCGTTGTAATCGTCCGCGCGGGCCGCGATGCGCGCCACGTAATCGGCCGCGCTGATGTCGTCCTTCAGGAAGTCGGCCACCAGGGCGCCGCGCGTCGGCGCATCGAGGCGCCGTTCGCTGGGCGCGCGGATGTTGGTGAGGGCCGCGAAGCGCGGACCGCCGGGGCCCGACAGCGAAACGCCCATCCAGCTGCCGCCGCCCTGCAGGTCGCGCCCCGCGATCACGTGCGGATGCTCGGGCCAGGGCGCGGCCGGCATCGCCGGGCGGTCGTAGAATTCGTCGCGGTTGGCGGCCGCGATCACCGGCACGCCGGGGACGACGTGCCAGGCAAAGACTATCAAGCACATGGCGCTAGATCCGTGAATACTTCCGCCCGGCGCGGGCCTTCGATGATCGCGTGCAGGCCGGCGGCATCGGCGGCGCGTTCCAGCGCCGCGGCGAAACCTTCCCCGACCCCGGGATAGACTTCCATCCAGGTCTGCAGGCCATCCCTGGCGTCGGGACGGCGCTTGAGCTGCACTTGCACGCCTTCGCCGTCGGCGAGGCGCTGTTGCATCGCCCGTACCAGCGGGGCGAGGCGGGCGGCGTCGTGTTCGCGCACCTTGTAGTAGACGTACAGGTCGACCATCGTCAGTCGTCGACGGCGTCGAGGCTGTAGGGCAGGGGCGCAAAGGCCAGGCGCGGACCCGCGCTCGAGCCCAGGCGCACTTCCTCGTCCAGCGCGGCCAGCTTGATCTCGACCAGCACGTCGGCTCCGCCGCTGCCGTTCGGCGCCGCATTCACGACCATGCCGCAAGGCTGGTCCGGATCGGCGAGGGAGAATACCTCGTCGCCGGGACGGGCGGCCGCATTCTCGACGCTGGCCAGGGCCGCGCGGCGCTTGATCTTGCCAAGATACTTGGTGCGTGCGACGATCTCCTGGCCGGGATAGCAGCCTTTCTTGAAATTCACGCCGCCCAGCAGCTCGAAATTGACCATCTGCGGCACGAACTGTTCCTGCGTCGCGGCGGTCACCTGGGGCGAGCCGGCGTGGATCGCCGCCAGCTGCCAGGCCTGGTTGCCGCCCAGCGCCAGTTCGTCCTTGAGGGCGGTCAGCGCGGCGAGGCCTGTGTCGCTCGTCGCCAGCCACAGGTAGCGTGGCATGCCGAAGGCATCGTGCAGCCGGAGCACCGTGCCCGCTTCGCCGCTGACCTTGGTCATGGGCGCAGTGGGCAGGGTAGCGACGTGGCGGCGCAGCGCCGCTTCGGCTTTGGCGCCGCCCAGGCCGAGGACCGCCTGGAACGGCGCTTCGTCGGTGGCGTCGCGCAGCTTGGCCTTGGCGCGCAGCACGAACATGCTGAGGCGCTTTTGCAGCGGGGGCTGGATCGCACGCGGCAACTGCAGGTAGACCGCGTCCTGGTCGCGCCACATCAGGAAGGTGGCCTGCAGGCGGCCCTTGGGCGTGCAGAAACCGGCCAGGCGGGCGTCGCCCTGGCCGAGGTGCTCGACGTCGTTGGTGAGCTGGCCGTGCAGGAAGGTCGCGGCATCGTCGCCGGCGACGGCGATGAGACCGAGATCGGTCACGGGGGCGACGAAGCCGGCGGCCAGGTCGGCAGCCGTCAATACACGGCCGAAATCCTCGACCTGGTTCGCCTCGTCGACGTGAAAGCGGGCGCCGAGCGCAGAAAGTTGTTCAGTCCAGTGACTCATAAATCGAATATGATCTTGCAATTAGGCTTTATCATTACGGGCTCATTATAAAGATGTCGAGAAAATCGCGCCGGACACGGCGCAATACCAAGCAAAACCCCATGGCTCTGATTAAAAAACTCCTCGTCGCCAGCGTTGTCGTGGCGATCGCCGCGGTCGGCAGTTTCTCCTGGTGGGCCAAGCAGCCCCTGACCACGGCAGGACCGGCGATCGAATTCACGGTCAACCCGGGCAGTGGCGCGGCGGCCGCCGCGCAGCAGATCGCCAGCGCCGGCGTTCCGCTCAACCGCTACCTGTTCGCGCTGCTGGCCCGCGTGACCGGCCAGGCCGCCAAGATCAAGGCCGGCAGCTATGAACTGAAACCGGACACCTCGCCGCGCCAGCTGCTGTCGCAACTGGTGCGCGGCGAATTCGCCCAGGAAGCGATCACCATCATCGAAGGCTGGAGCTTCCGCCAGATGCGCCAGGCCCTGGCCGCCCACGAGCGCCTGAAGCACGATACGGTCAAGCTGTCGGACCAGGAACTGATGGCCAAGATCTCGACCGAATACAAGGATCCCGAAGGCCTGTTCTTCCCGGACACCTACCTGTTCGCCAAGGGCTCGTCCGAGCTCGAGATCTACAAGAAGGCGCACCAGGCGATGCTGAGCCACCTGAAGGCGGCCTGGGAAAAACGCGACCAGAACCTGCCCTACAAGACGCCCTACGAGGCCCTGATCATGGCCTCGATCGTGGAAAAGGAAACGGGCCAGAAGAGCGAACGCGGCATGATCGCCGGCGTGTTCGTGAACCGCCTGCGCACCGGCATGCTGCTGCAGACCGATCCGACCGTCATCTACGGCATGGGCGAGCGTTTCGATGGCCAGATCCGCAAGAAGGACCTGGAAACCGACACGCCTTACAATACCTATACGCGCGGCGGCCTGCCGCCGACCCCGATCGCGCTGCCGGGCATCCAGTCGCTGAACGCGGCGCTGGCGCCGGAGAAGACGCCGGCCCTGTATTTCGTGTCGCGCGGGGACGGCACCAGCCAGTTCTCCGACAACCTGCTGGACCACAACCGCGCGGTCAACCAGTATCAGCGAAAGATCACCCGATGAGCGAAGGTAGTACGTTGCGCGGAAAGTTCATCAGTTTCGAAGGCATTGACGGCGCCGGGAAGTCCACCCACATCGGCTTCGTCACCGACTTCTTGCGCGCGCGCGGCAAGAACGTGGTCTCCTCGCGCGAGCCGGGCGGTACGCCGCTGGGCGAAAAGCTGCGCGAATTGCTGTTGCACGAGAAGATGCACCTGGAAACCGAGGCGCTGCTGATGTTCGCCAGCCGCCGCGAGCACATTGCCCAGGTCATCGCGCCCCAGATGGCGCTCGGAAACTGGGTGCTGTCGGACCGTTTCACCGACGCCAGCTTCGCCTACCAGAGCGGCGGGCGCGGCCTGGCGCGCGACAAGATGGAAGCGCTGGAGCACTGGGTTCATCCCGATTTGCAGCCCGACCTGACCTTGCTGTTCGACGTGCCGCTCGCCGTGGCGCGCGAGCGCCTGGACGCCACCCGCACCCTCGACAAGTTCGAGCGCGAGCAGGCCGGCTTCTTCGAGAAATGCCGCAACGAGTACCTGCGCCGCGCGGCCGAGTTCCCGGAGCGGATCGTGGTGATCGATTCGACCCGCTCGATCGAAGACACCCGCGTGCGTTTATCGGAAGTACTGGAGAAATTGTTGTGACGATGTATCCGTGGCAGGAAGCCGCGTGGGCGCAGCTGCAGCAGATGCGCGCCCGCATGCCGCATGCCATCCTGTTCCATGGCCCGGCCGGCACCGGCAAGGCCGATTTCCTGGAAACCTTTGCTCAGGCCCTGCTGTGCGAGAACGTGCAGCCGGACGGCCACGCCTGCGGCGTGTGCGCTTCCTGCGGCTGGTTCGTGCAGCACAATCATCCGGACTACCGCCGGGTGCGCCCGGAGGCCTTCGAGGACGAAGCGCCGGAGGGCGAGGAGGGCGCGGAGGGCGAGCGCAAGGCCAAGTCCGCCAAGCCGTCCAAGGAAATCAAGATCGAGCAGATCCGCGCGCTGGCCGATTTCATGAACATCTCGACCCACCGCCAGGGCTTGCGGGTGGTGGTGCTGTATCCGGCCGAAGCGCTCAACATGCCGGCCTCGAACGCCCTGCTCAAGACCCTGGAAGAGCCGCCGCCCGGCACCGTCTTCCTGCTGGCCTCGAACAGCCTGGACCGCCTGCTGCCGACGATCCTGTCGCGCTGCCGCAAGTTCGCCCTGCCCATGCCTTCGCATGAGGAAGCCCTGGCCTGGCTCAAGGCCCAGGGCGTGGCGGACGCCGACAGCTGGCTGCGCGAGCAGGGCGGCGCGCCGCTGGCCGCGCTGGCCGAAAGCGAGGGCGGCAGCCGCGAGGAACTGGAAGCGCTGCTGCATTTCCTGGCCCAGCCGTCCAGGGATGGTGCGCTGCGCGCCGCCGAGCGCCTGTCCAAGGGCGAGCTGCCCGCCCTGGTGGCCTGGCTGCAGCGCTGGCTGTACGATGTGTTCGCCTTCAAGCTGTCCGGCCAGATCCGCTATTATCCCCGCCATGAGCGCGAGCTTGCGGCCCTGGCGGCCAAGGTGCACACTGCGAGCCTGATGCGCGCGATCAAGGCGACCAACGAGCGCCGCGCGGTGGCCGAGCACCCGCTGTCGGCAAAATTGTTTGTCGAAGACATGTTGCTTGAGTACACTTCGTGCTGCAGCTGATGCAATGAGAGGATACCGATGAGCGCCACCCCGACAGACCCGAACGCAGCGCAAGCGCCGCGGCCGTCCGTGCTGTCCCTGGCCATCAAGGAAAAGGCGGCCCTGTACGCCGCCTACATGCCTTTCCTCAAGAACGGCGGCATGTTCGTGCCGACCAACAAGCCGTACAAGATCGGCGACGAGATCTACCTGATCCTGTCGCTGATGGACGACCCGAACAAATACCCGATCGCCGGCAAGGTGGCCTGGATCACCCCGGCGGGCGCGAACAACAACAAGGCGCAGGGCATCGGCGTGCACTTCCCGGCGGACGAGTCCGGGCAGCGCGCCAAGCTGCGCATCGAAGAAATCCTCGGCGCGGCCCTGCGTTCGTCGCGCGCGACCCATACCCTGTAACCGAGTTTCCAACCCACTTCCTGCTGTATGCCGTCCTACGTCCACCGCCTCGCTACGCGCGACGACCTGCCGGTCATCGTCGATATCTATAACTCCACCATCGCTTCGCGCGAAGTCACCGCCGATACCGAACCGATCACCGTGCAATCGCGCGAGCAATGGTTTGCGGACCACACGCCGGATCGCCGGCCGCTGTGGGTGATCCACGCCGCGGACGACAGCAGCGACAAGCCCGAAGTGCTGGGGTGGTTGTCGTATTCGAACTTCTACGGCCGTCCGGCCTACTCGGGCACCGCCGAGGTGTCGATCTATATCGCCGAGAAGGCGCGCGGCAAGGGCATTGGCCGCTATTGCCTGGAGCTGGCGATGGCGTTTGCGCCGGAAGTGAAGGTGCACACCCTGCTGGGCTTTATCTTCGGCCACAATGTGCCGAGCCTGGCGCTGTTCCGCAAGTACGGTTTCGATACCTGGGCCAATTTCCCGCGCGTGGCGAACCTGGACGGCATCGAACGCGACCTGGTCATCCTGGGCAAGCGCGTCGCCTGAATAACGGTCTAGCCGCAGCTCGATTAAAATGGCGGGATGTTCATCGATTCCCATTGCCACATTAATTTCCCGGAGCTGGCTGCCCGGATGCCCGAGATCATGGCCAAGATGGCCGAGAACAAGGTGACGCATGCGCTGTGCGTCTCGGTCGACCTGCCGGATTTCCCCCAGGTGCTCGCCCTGGCCGAGCAATATCCGCACATCTACGCCTCGGTCGGCGTCCATCCCGACTACGAGGACACGCCCGAGCCGACGGTGCTGCAGCTGGTCGAGCTGGCCGATCATCCCAAGATCGTCGCCATCGGCGAGACCGGTCTCGACTACTACCGCCTCGAGGGCGACCTGGAATGGCAGCGCGAGCGCTTCCGCACCCACATCCGCGCTTCGCGCGAGACCCGCAAGCCGCTGATCATCCACACCCGCGCCGCCAGTGCCGACACCATACGCATCATGCAGGAAGAGGGCGCCGGAACCGACCAGGGCGGCGTGGCAGGCGTCATGCATTGCTTCACCGAGTCGCTGGAAGTCGCCCAGGCCGCCATGGCCCAGGGCTTTTATATTTCGTTCTCGGGTATCGTGACCTTCAAGAGCGCCAAGGAATTGCAGGAGGTCGCCAGGGCCGTGCCGCTCGAGCGCATGCTGATCGAGACCGATTCGCCCTACCTGGCCCCGGTGCCTTTCCGCGGCAAGATGAACGAGCCGGGCTATGTCGCCCACGTGGCCGAGTTCATCGCCACCCTGAAGGGCGTCTCGCTGCGCGACGTGGCCCAGCAGACCACCGAGAACTTCTTCAAGCTGTTCCAGACCGCGAGGAACTGAACCATGTCCACCACCCGCCGCTCCATCGTCCTTGCCGGCCTGCTCGCAGGCTTCCTGTCCGCCGCCCAGGCGGTGCCGCCGCCGACCCCGGAACAGGTGACGTCCTTTTTCCGGGCGGTCCAGACCGACGACGCCTCGACGGTGCGCAAGATGGTGGGCGCCACGGTCAACGCCAACGAGCGCAACCCGGTCGGCGGCGATACCGCGCTGGTGCTGGCGGTGCGCGAGGATGCGAAAAACGTGTTCCAGGCCCTGCTGGAACACCCCGGGACCGATCTCGAGGCTACGGCCGCGAACGGCAACACGGCCTTGATGATGGCCGCCTTCAAGCGCAACAAGGAGGCCGTCAACGCGCTGCTGGCCAAGGGCGCGAAGGTGAACCGCGCCGGCTGGACGCCGCTGCACTATGCGGCGGCGGCGGGCGATGTGGAAATTACCGGCCTGCTGGCCGAGCGCGGCGCCAAGCTCGACGCATTGTCGCCGCGCCAGAGCGGCGCCTACACGCCGCTGATGATGGCGGCGCGCGAGGGCCACGATGCGACCGCGCAGCTGCTGCTCAAGCGCGGGGCGAAGCCGGGCCTGAAGAACACCGAAGGCCTGACGGCCGCCCAGATCGCCGAGCGGGCAGGGCACACGGGGCTGGCCCAGGCCATTTCGGGCACTAAGCCCTGATGATTTAACGTTTCCGCCGAGAACTAGGGGTGAAAGACCCCGCAGCTCGGCCCTTCGGCGGCATGCCTGCTTGTCCATAATGTCCTTACGGTCCACTCCGGACATCACGACAATCGGGAACATCATGCTGAACGAACGCGAAATCGAAAGCTGCTACCTGGGGCAGTTCATCCCCGTCCACTACCATCACAACATGCTGATGGACCAGAACCGGATGCACAGCTTCAAGTCCGCCATCCACTACGCGGTCTTCCCGGGCGCGCGCGTCCTGGAACTGGGCGGCGGCACCGGCGTGCTGTCCTTCTTCGCGGCCCAGCAGGCGAGCAAGGTCTACTGCGTCGAATACAACCCCGACATGGTGCGCGAGGCGCGCAAATTCCTGGCGATCAATCCGAACGGCCACAAGGTCGAGGTGATCCACGCGGACGCCTTCGACTACCTGCCGCCGGAACCGGTGGATGTCGTGATCTGCGAGATGATCCACGTGGGCATGCTGCGCGAGAAGCAGGTCGAGGTGATCGAGTCCTTCAAGCGCCGCTACCTGGCAAAATTCGGCGGTCCGCTGCCGGTGTTCCTGCCCGAGGCCGTGATCATGGCGGCCCAGCCGATCCAGCAGGAATACGATTTCGAAGGTTTCCATGCGCCGATCGTGCAGTTCCAGGAGACCGGCGTCGTGTATCCGGGCACCGTGGAACTGGGCCAGCCGGCGGTGTACAGCATCATCGACTTCCAGACCCCGGTCGATACCCATATCGGCTTCGAAGGCTCGGTGCTGATCGAGCAGGCGGGCACGCTCAATGCGATGCGCTTCATTACCAAGAACGTGCTGGCGGTGGTGCAGGAGCAGTCGACCACGATCGACTGGCTGAACCACTACATGACCTTGCCGCTGGCCAGGCCGATGGCGGTCGAGGCGGGGGATTTGCTGCGCGTGAGCTTCCATTACCGGGCGGGCGGGTCGATTCCGTCGCTGCAGGCGTCGATCGAGGCGCAGGTGGTGAATCGCGAGGTGGCGGAGAGGGTGGCGGAGTTTGCTTGATTGATGATGGGCGGGCGCATGCGGCCATCGGTAGCCGTGCGGTGTGCGACGAACTTGGGTCCCGGCCTGCGCCGGGACGACGGTCTTGGGGCGAGCGGCCCGTTGAAGCACTGCGGTCCGCAGCCCTGGCACGTCGTCCCGGCGAAGGCCGGGGCCCAAGTTTTTGGCAAACCACTAACACCTCCGCACCAGTTACCCCCGAAATTCCCCCATTCACCCCGATTTTTCGACCCTCTATCGCAAGCCAGTTGAGCCCAGCCTCGTAAATACTTACGCTGTCCATGCTGTCCCTTTCGACATGGAGCGAACAATGCTGAGTTTCCTGCTGTGGCTGGTCCTGCTGTTCCTGTGCTGGCCGATCGCGCTGCTGGCCCTGGTGCTGTATCCGCTCGTCTGGCTCCTGCTGCTGCCGTTCCGGCTGCTCGGCATCGGTGTCGAAGCCGTGTTCGAACTGCTGCGCGCCATCGTGCTGCTGCCGGCCCGGGTGCTCGGCTATTCGCCCGGCCGCTGATCAGCTGCTCGGCTGAGTGTGGGCCAATTAACAGACGACCGGGCCTCGATCTTCTACTGTGGAACCGCCCGCTGTCATCCGGACAGCGGGTTTTGACAAGAGGACAACACTATGCGCCTGGATATTTACCGCAGAGCAGAACGAGACGGGAAGTACTCGTACCTGGCAGTACCCGAAGCCAAGAATATTCCTGAAGAAGCCACCAACACCGACTGGGAGATCGAAACCCGCGCCTACGAGGTCGATGATGGCGCCAGCCAGTTGCCGGATTTTGATATCGAGAACCTGAGCGGCCAGATCGCCGAAAAAGGTTATGCGATGACGTCCGTGCTGCATTAAGCCGCGTATAGACTTCGCGCCCGGCAAGCCGGGCCAAGACAGCACGCCGGAACCCGCGCGCAGCCCGCGTAGCGACCGGATTCCGGCGTGGTATGTTGCCTCTGAGATACGGCCTGACCCGCCCGGTCAGGAAGCCGTTATGGTATCCTGCGTCCTTGATCAAGCAAGCCAGCCGCAACCCGGCTGAGATGGAGGACGTGATGAAGTGGGCAGTGGTTGGTTTTTATTTCCTCTCGATCCTGCACATCCATTTCCGCGGACGGGTACGCCTGCCTTTCCGTCGCCAGCTGTTCGACCATTCGTCGTTCATGGCGCCGATCAACATCTTCATGCATAAGTTCTCGCGGGTGCCGGCCACGCCCTACATTCCGCTGAGCGAATTCCCCGAACTGCAGCGCCTGCAGGACAACTGGCAGGTCATCCGCGCCGAAGCCGAAAACCTGCTCGCCCTCAAGAAGATCAAGGCCGCCGAACAGAACGACGATGCCGGCTTCAACTCCTTCTTCAAGAACGGCTGGAAGCGCTTCTACCTCAAGTGGTACGACGCCAGCCACCCCTCGGCCGAGCGCCTGTGCCCGCAGACCTATGCGCTGCTGCAGTCGATCCCTTCGGTCAAGGCCGCGATGTTCGCCGAGCTGCCGCCAGGCGGCAAGCTGAACCCGCACCGCGATCCCTATGCCGGCTCGATGCGCTACCACCTGGGCCTGGCGACCCCGAACGACGACCGCTGCTTCATCGAAGTCGACGGCGAACGCCACAGCTGGCGCGACGGCGAGGGCGTCGTCTTCGACGAGACTTTCATCCACTGGGCCATCAACGGCAGCGAGAGCGACCGCGTGATCCTGTTCTGCGACGTCGAGCGTCCGATGCGCTTCCGCTGGATGCAGGGCGTCAACCGCTGGCTCGGCCGCACACTGATGACCGCCGCCGCCTCGCCCAACGAGACCGGCGACCAGGTCGGCCTGGTCAGCAAGCTGTTCCGCATTTCCTTCTATGCCGGCCAGTACCGCCGCCGCTTCAAGGCCTGGAACAAGACCGCCTACAACCTGACCCGCATTGCCCTGGTCGTCGGCCTGGCCGCGCTGATCTACTGGATCTGAGTCCCTTTACCCGGCGCGCATAATCTGCGCCGCGGCAGTAGCATCCAGGCAACTCCTCGCTATACTTGCGGGTCTTTGACCCGCGCGAGGAGCCGCCTTGGAACACGAAAGCCACCATCACCACCATCCCCACGGCACCGGTGTCCGCTGGCTCGACGTCACGCTGGCGGTCGCCGCCGCGATCGTGTCGCTCGTCTCATTGTGGCTGGGCCTGCACTCGGCGCACTCGATGGAAAAGCTGGTCGCTGCCAACAGCTACCCCTATCTCGAACTGATGCGTTCGACCTCCACGATGCCGTCCGAAGAAAAGAAGAGCTTTCGCCGGATGGTCTCGTATGAAATGCAGAATAATGGCGTTGGCCCGGCACGGATCGAGTGGGTCCAGTTCTTCTTCAAGGGGCAGCCGGTCGCCGACCTGAGCGCGCTCGGCCAGGCCTGCTGCGCTGGCGCGGGCGGCAACTTCAATGGCATGAACATGCGTGGCGGGGTCGACGATTCGCTGGTTCGTCCCGGCGGATCGCTGGTGATGTTCAGCTGGCCGGAGCCGGATGAGTCGAACCCACGCTTCGACGCGCTGCACCGCCAGATGAAGGACATCACCTATTCGGCTTGCTATTGCTCGGTGTTCGACGAGTGCTATGTCCGCAAAGCCTCGGGAGGCAAGCCGCAGCCGGTCGAGCAGTGCACGGCCCCCGGCGTCACCTTCCAGCCGAGGACCGTCCAGCAAGGCTGACCGGCGTCGGCCGTCCGCCTCCTTCGGATGAGCCAAGCGTGCTGCGGCGGCGCGGCCATTGGCCGTATGCTATGGGCTGAGGCAGCCCATCCACCATCAGAACGGAGGCAGGACAATGGCAAAGGTACTGGTACTGTATTACTCGACCTACGGGCATATCGAAACCATGGCCAACGCGGTCGCCGAAGGGGCGCGCGCGGCCGGCGCCACGGTCGACGTGAAGCGCGTGCCCGAGACGGTCCCCGATGACATCGCCACCAAGGCCCACTTCAAGCTGCAACAGGCCGCGCCCATCGCCAGGGTGGAGGAGCTGGAGCACTACGACGCGATCATCGTCGGGGCGCCCACCCGCTATGGCCGCATGGTGGGCCAGATGGCGTCCTTCCTCGACCAGACCGGCGGCCTGTGGGCGCGCGGCGCGCTCAACGGCAAGGTGGGCGGCGCCTTCACCTCGACCGCGACCCAGCACGGCGGCCAGGAAGCGACCCTGTTCTCGATCATCACCAACCTGCTGCACTTCGGGATGACCATCGTCGGCCTGCCGTACAGCTACCAGGGCCAGATGTCGCTCGACGAGATCGTCGGCGGCAGCCCCTACGGCGCCACGACGATCGCCGGCGGCAAAGGGGAACGCCAGCCCAGCGAGATCGACCTCGGCGGCGCCCGTCACCAGGGCGAACTGATCGCGAAGACCGCCATCAAGCTGTTCGGCTGAACGGCCGCAAGGAAAACGAAGCCCCGCCGGCAAGGCGGGGCGAACTTTGGTATTGTCGTTGTCTCAATCACTACGATGTGCGACGACCACCATGACCGATCTGTCTGCCTTCCCCATCGCCGCCAAATGGCCGGCCCAGCATCCCGAGCGCCTGCAGCTGTACTCGCTGCCCACGCCCAACGGCGTCAAGGTGTCGATCATGCTGGAGGAAACCGGGCTGCCCTATGAGCCGCACAAGGTCAGCTTCGAGACCAACGACCAGCTCTCGCCGGCCTTCCTGTCACTGAACCCGAACAACAAGATCCCGGCGATCGTCGATCCCGACGGACCTGGCGGCAGGCCGCTGCCGCTGTTCGAATCGGGCGCCATCCTGATCTACCTGGCGGAGAAGGCCGGCAAGTTCCTGCCTGCCGATCCGGCCGCGCGCTACCAGGTGATCCAGTGGGTGATGTTCCAGATGGGCGGCGTCGGCCCGATGTTCGGCCAGCTCGGCTTCTTCCACAAGTTCGCCGGCCGGGAGTATGAAGACAAGCGGCCGCGCGACCGTTACGTCAACGAATCGAAACGCCTGCTCGGCGTGCTCGAAAGCCAGCTGGCGAAGCATGCGTGGATCGCAGGGGAGGAGTACACGATCGCGGACATCGCGACCTTCCCGTGGGTGAACAACCTGGTCGGCTTCTACGATGCCGGCGAGCTGGTCGGCTTCAAGGACTTCCCGCATCTGAACGCCGCGCTGGAGCGCTTCCGCGCGCGTCCGGCGGTGGCCAGGGGCTTGAAGATCCCGGGTTGACAGGCGGGGGGGGGGGGGGGGCGCCCCCCGGGGGGGGGCGGGGGGGGGGCGGGGGGGGGGGGGGGCCCCCCGGGGGGGGGGGCCCCCCCCCGGGGGGGGGGCCCCCCCCCCCCCCCGCCCCCCCCCCGCCCTGCTCCCGCCTTGCTGCCTGGTTCAGGAACGCTTGTAGATATCCTCGAAGCGGACAATGTCGTCCTCGCCGAGGTAGCTACCCGACTGCACCTCGATGATGTGCAGCGGCAGCTTGCCCGGGTTCTCCAGGCGGTGGTTCATGCCGATCGGGATGTAGGTCGATTCGTTCTCGGACAGCAGGCTCACCTTGTCGCCGCAGGTCACGCGCGCGGTGCCCGACACCACGACCCAGTGCTCGGCGCGGTGGTGATGCATCTGCAGCGAGAGCTTCTCGCCGGGCTTGACCGTGATGCGCTTGACCTGGAAACGGTCGCCCGCATCGATGCCTTCGTAGTAGCCCCAGGGACGGTAGACGCGGGTATGGTGCAGGTGTTCCGTGCGCGACTTGGCCTTGAGGTGATCGACCACCTGCTTGACGCGCTGCACCTGGTCCTTGTGCGCGACCAGCACCGCGTCCTGGGTCTCGACCACGACCAGGTCCTCGACGCCGACCACGGCCACGATGCGGCTCTCGGCGCGCACCAGCGAATTCTTCACGCCGTCCAGGTAGACGTCGCCGCGCTGGGCATTGCCCTGCTCATCCTTGGACTGGACTTCCCACAGCGCCGACCACGAACCGACGTCGTTCCAGCCGATATCGGCCGGCACCACGGCGGCGTCGCGGGTATGCTCCATCACCGCGTAGTCGATCGAATCCGACGGGCAGGCCGAGAAACTCGCTTCGTCCAGGCGGCAGAAGTCCAGGTCGCGGTAGGCCGACTGCATGGCCTGGGCGGCGGAGGCCGCGATCGAGGGCGCATGCTGCTGCAGTTCCGCCAGGTAGCGATCGGCCTGGAACATGAACATGCCGCTGTTCCAGTAATAGCCGCCCTCGGCCAGGAAACCCTGGGCCGTTTCCAGGTCGGGCTTCTCGACGAAGCGCGCCACCTTGAAGCATTCGCCGCAATTGGCGACCTGCTCGCCGCGGCGGATATAGCCGTAGCCCGTCTCCGGCGTCTTCGGCACGATGCCAAAGGTGGCCAGCGCGCCCTGTCCCACCAGGGTGATGGCGCGCTCGACGGCGTCGCGGAAGGCGGCGTTGTTCTCGATCACGTGATCGGCCGGCAGCACCAGCATGACGGCTTCCGGATCGATGGCTTTCAGGTGGTGGGCGGCCGCGGCCACCGCGGGGGCAGTATTGCGGCCGACTGGCTCGAGCAGGATGCCGAGCGGCGTAATGCCGATCTGGCGCAGCTGCTCGGCCACCATGAAGCGGTGGTCGTTACCGCAGACCACCAGGGGCGCCATCACTCCGGGCCAGTTCGCCACGCGTAATGCGGTGTCCTGCAGCATGGTCTTGTCGCCCACCAGCGGCAGCAGCTGCTTGGGCAGCACGGCGCGCGAGAGCGGCCACAGACGGGTGCCGGCGCCGCCGGAGAGGATGACTGGATAGATTTTCATGCGCTTACTTTCTCAAACTCGTTATTGTTATTGCCGGCAAAGTCCTTGCGCCGCGAACGGCGGCGGTCGCGTGCATTCAGCCACTCCTCGGAGGAGTAATCGGACGCGTGCTTCATTTCGCCCTGGCGGTCGACGCTGTAATCCTTGAAGACGATCATTTCATGCAAGCTCACGTCGTGCAACACCCGTGTGTATTCGAACAACACGCTGCGCACGATTTCGGCGCCTTCGCAAATGTGGCTGCCGTGGCCGATCCAGGTCGGTCCGACGATGCGTGCGCCGGCCTCGATCTTGACGCCGGAACCGATGTACACGGGGCCTTCGATGGTCGTGTCTTCCCAGTCGATGCTGGAATTGAGGCCGACCCATACGCCCGGCTTGATCTGGATGCCCGGCACGTCCATGTGGTTGACCTCGCCGGTCAGGACGGTCTGCAGCACTTCCCAGTAGTCGCTCATGGTGCCGATGTCGAGCCAGTTGAAGGGGCGGCCCTGGGCGTAGAACGGCAGGCCGCGCTCGGCCAGCAGCGGGAACAGCTGGGAGCCGATGTCGAATTCGACGCCCGACGGAATCAGGTCGATCACTTCCGGCTCGAAGATATAGATGCCGGTGGAGATGAAATTCGACTTGGCGACTTCCTGGCTCGGCTTTTCCTGGAACTCGACGATGCGGCCCTGCTCGTCGGTGACGACCACGCCGTACGAGGACACCTTATCCCAAGGCACTTCCTTGGTGATGACGGTGGCCATGGCGCCCTTGCGGCGGTGCTCCAGCAGGGCCGCCTTGAGGTCGAGGTCGATCAGCGCGTCGCCGCACAGCACGATGGTGGTGTCGTCGAAGAAGCCGCCGAATTCCTGGATCTTCTTCATGCCGCCGGCCGAACCGATCGGTTCCGGCACGACTTCGCCGTCGTCCTTGGTATAGCCTTCGAAGGAGTAGCCGATCTGGACTCCGAACTGTTCGCCTTCGCCGAAGTATTCTTCGATCTTGTCGTGCAGCCAGCTGACGTTGACCATGATTTCGGTCACGCCGTGCTTCTTGAGGTGCTCGACCAGGTAGGCCATCACGGGTTTGCCCAGCAGGGGGATCATGGGTTTAGGCAGGTCATAGGTCAGCGGGCGTACACGCGTGCCCTTGCCTGCAGCGAGAATCATGGCTTTCATTAGACCGTCCTTGAGATTATTTGGCTGTGGTTTGGTAGCGCCAGACGTCGGCGCACATTTGAGCGACATCACGTTCCGCCGTCCAGCCCAGTTCTTCGCGGGCGTGGGACGGATCGGCATAGCATTTGGCCACGTCGCCCGGGCGGCGGTCGACGATCTGGTAAGGCACCGGGCGGCCGCTGGCGGCCTCGAAGGCCTTGATCATTTCCAGCACGCTGTTGCCGCGCCCGGTACCGAGGTTGTAGGTGAGGATGCCCGGGCCCTTGCCCAGGCGGTCCAGCGTCTTGACGTGGCCGATCGCCAGGTCGACCACGTGGATGTAGTCGCGCAGGCCGGTGCCGTCCGGGGTGTCGTAGTCGCCGCCGAAGACCGAGAGCTTTTCGCGCTGGCCGTTGGCGACCTGGGCGATGTAGGGCACCAGGTTGTTCGGGATGCCGGAAGGCTCTTCGCCGATCAGGCCGCTTTCGTGGGCGCCGACCGGGTTGAAGTAGCGCAGCAGCGCGATGCGCCAGTCCGGCTCGGCCTTGGAAAGGTCGCGCAGGATGTCTTCGATCATCAGCTTGCTGCGGCCGTAGGGATTGGTGGCCGACAGCGGGAAGTCCTCGCGGATCGGCACCGAGGCCGGGTCGCCGTACACCGTGGCCGACGAGGAGAACACCAGCTTCTTGACGCCGAACTTGGCCATGGTCTCGAACAGCACCACGCTGCCCGACACGTTGTTGTCGTAGTAGCGCAGCGGCTGGGCCACCGATTCGCCGACCGCCTTCAAGCCGGCGAAGTGGATCACGGCGTCGACCTTGTGGGCGGCGAAGGCCGCCTCCATCGCGGCGCGGTCGCGGATGTCGGCCTCGACCAGGTCGAAAGGCTTGCCCGTGATTTTCTGCACGCGATCCTGCACCGAAGCCTGGGCGTTCGACAGGTTATCGACCACGACCACCTCGTGCCCGGCGTTCTGCAGTTCGACGACGGTGTGCGATCCAATGTAGCCTACGCCGCCAGTAACCAGAATCTTCATGTCTTTCGCTCTCTATCTATGTTATTGACCGGGGCCGCGTCCGGCGGTGCTCCGGTGGTGATGGCTGGCGAGCCAGCCTTCCTCGTCGTTCTTGTCATCCAGCGGCTTCTGCGGCCGCGGTCTTGCTGCCAGCCGGCTTTCCGTGGCCGCCTCATCCCAGTTTCGTATGACTTTTCATGGTTGGCCCAGGCACGTCATTCCGGCGGAGGCCGGAATCCAAGTTTGCATGCGCGATCGAGACGCTTGACTTGGGCCCCGGCCAAGGGGGACGCCGAGTCCCGGGGCGACGGTCTTTCGGCTAACTACATTTGCCTATCTACCTCTCGCCGCTTCCTTGATGAACAGCCACACGAAGGCCATGTCATCGATGAAGTAGCGCCGGAACATCCGCCGCGGCTCCTGCAGGAAGCGGTAGAACCATTCCAGTCCCGACTTCTGCATCCACACCGGCGCCCGCTTGACCTTGCCGATCGCCACGTCGAAAGTGCCGCCCACGCCCATCGCGAACGGAATCTTCATCTCGGCCTGGTACTTGCCGAGGAATTGTTCTTTCTTGGGCGAGGAAATCGCCACGAACAGCAGGTCGGCGCGGCTGTCGCGGATCTGGCGCGCCACTTCCGCTTCCTCGTGCTCGCCCTTCCAGTAGCCGTTGCGCCAGCCGGCCAGCACCAGGCGCGGATACTTGCGCTGGTAGGTTTCGGCCACCTTGCCGACCACCTCCTCTTTCGCTCCCAGCAAGAATACGCGCCAGCCCTTCTCGCCGGCGCGCCGCATGAGCGCTTCGAACAGGTCGACGCCGGCGACCCGCTCCTTGAGCGGCTTGCCGAGCAGGCGCGAAGCCCATACCACCGGCATGCCGTCCGCATTGATGAGCGCGCATTCATTGATAATGCGGCGCAGTTCCGGATCGCGGCTGGCCTTGACCAGCTTGTCGACGTTCACCACCACGTGCTGATGCGGCTTCCCGGACTGGATGAAACCCTCGATGCGTCCCAGGGTTTCTTCCATCGACAGGTTGTCGACCTGGCAGCCCATCAGCGTGATGCGTTCATGAGCGGCGGATTCCGCCGCGATCCGTTCATTCATGCAAGTTCCTTTGCCAGGATGGCGACAATGCGCTCGGCCGCCTTGCCGTCCCACAGGTGCGGGCGGCGGCCTTGCTTGCCTTCGCCGCGCAGCACCTTGCGGGCTTCGCGCACGATGGCGACTGGATCGGTGCCGGCCAGGACGTTGGAACCTTCGTCGACCGTCACCGGGCGTTCGGTGTTTTCGCGGATCGTTACGCAGGGCACGCCAAGCGCGGTGGTTTCTTCCTGCAGGCCGCCGCTGTCGGTCAGGACCACGGCCGCGTCCTTCCACAGGTTGAGGAAGGCCATGTAGGCCTGAGGGCCGGCCAGGGTGATGTTCGGGCCCAGGTCGATGCCGAATTTCTCGATGTTGGCGCGGGTGCGCGGGTGCACCGGGAAGATCAGCGGCAGTTCGGCCGCGATCTCCTTGAGCGCGCCGATGACGCGCCCCAGGTTCTCGGCATTGTCGACATTGCTCGGACGGTGCAGGGTCACCACGCCATAGCGCTGGCCAGCGGCCTGGCGCGCTGCCTTGAACGCGCTGGTCTCGAAGCCCGAGGTGTCGGTCTGGCCCAGCTTGTCGGCCTGGTACAGCACGTTGTCGACCATCACGTGGCCGACGTAATGCACGGCGGAATCCGGCTTGCCTTCGCGGCGCAGGTGCTCGAGGGCCGCCGGTTCGGTCACGAAGAACCAGTCCGAGATGCTGTCGGTGACCAGGCGGTTGATTTCTTCCGGCATGCTCATGTCGCCGCTGCGCAGGCCGGCTTCGACGTGGGCTACGGGAATGTTGAGCTTCTTGGCCACGATCGAGCAGGCCAGGGTCGAGTTGACGTCGCCCACCACCAGGACGGCCGCCGGGCGCTCGGCCACGCACAGCTCTTCGAAGGCGACCATGATCTTGCCGGTCTGCTGGCTATGGCTGCCGCCGCCGGCGGCCATGAACACGTCGGGCTGCGGGATGCCGAGTTCTTCGAAAAACACGTCATTCATTTCGCGGTCGTAGTGCTGTCCCGTGTGGATGATCTTGAACGTCAGTGCGTCCTGCGCCTGCAGCGCACGCACGATCGGCGCGATCTTCATGAAGTTGGGACGGGCACCGGCGACGAGATAAACCTGCATTTGGACTTTCCCTTTGATAAATATTTGTTATTAAAAAAACGTTATTGTAAACCTGCATTCGACCGGAACGGCGGACGATACGGTTGTGACACGCAAGACTTCGCACGGCTGCTTCGCTTCATAGGTGCGCGAATACCAGCCCAGGGGCGGATTTTCAGCCCCGCGCACCAGTTCCAGCTGCAGATCGGCGCCGCTGGCCTGCATTTGCAGGACGAAGCGCTTGCCGCGCACCGACAGCCCGTGGCTCGACAGGCGCACGTCGAGTTCCGGGGCGAAATGCCAGAACAGCTCGACCTTGTGCTGTTTGCGGGCCGAGACTTCGTCGCGCACCACCAGGGTATTGCTGGCGCCGTCGAAACGGACGCTGCGCAGGTGGCGCACCGGATCCGCCAGGCGCTGGTAGCCGTCGTGCGAACCGCGGAATTCGAATTCATGGGGCGAGCTGGGCATGCGCTCGATACTGGCGCGGGCTTTTTTCAGCCACATGAAGCGCCCGCCGCTGACCGACTGGTCCTGGCCGTCGATGCGCACCGTATTGTGGGCGGACGTGCCGCGGAAATAATCGCGCCACTTCTGCTCCTGCCAATAGGAATAAGTGCCCGGGTCGACCAGGCATTCCTCGCCCGCCACCGACAGGGTCAGCGCCAGGGCATCGGCGTGGCCGTGGGCGGCGATGCCCAGGTAGCCGAGCGGGCCGCAGTCGAGCATGCCCTTGATCTCGCGCTCTTCGCCGAAATGGTTGCCGAACAGCAGGTAGCCGCCATCCGGGAAGGCCCAGCCGGTGTCGACCTCATGCGGATCGCAGTCGGGCCGGCCGCCGGGCAGCGCGTGCAGCAGCCAGCGCACGCCGGGGTGCTGGGCGGCCTGGCCGCCGAACACGGTGTCGCCCAGCGCCAGCAGCTGGCCGGCGCGGTCCAGGCCGGAAGCGTCGAGGCGGAACACGATGCCGTCGTCGGCGTCGCCGACCATGGGCACATTGCCGCCGACGTCGCGCACCGAGCGCAGGAAGCGCAGTGCGCGCTGCAGCGAAGCCCAGTAGTTGCGCGAGAACGGCTGCGCGGTGGCGCGCGGGTTCGCCTGTGTAGCGGCCTGGCCCAGCAGGCCTGCGACGAACAGGAATTCGCTGGAAAAGACATGGTAGGCAAAGGCTTGCTCGCGGTTCACTCCGTCGCGCGAGAACTGCGCCACCGCCTCGTGCTCCAGCTCCTCGCGCGCCTGCTCCAGCCAGTCGTTCGACTCTTTCCAGCACGGCCAGGTGCTGGCGCCGACGTAGAGGCCGGCCAGCTCGCCGATCAGGTGGTTGTTGGCCGAGGAATGGCGCGACAGGTGGCGCGCGATGGTCCGGCAATGGGCGTGGATGCTGGCCAGCCAGTCGGCGCGCAGCTTCTGGCCGGCGTCGCCGTCGAACAGGCTGCCGGACTCGCCGCCGGTCAGCTGCCAGACCAGGCTCCAGTTGATCAGGCGGATGCCCAGTTCGAGCGAACTGGTCCAGTTGGGGCCGGTGAGCGGCGGGCACTGGTCGAGCCAGCTGCGCAGCTGCTGTTCCAGGGCGTGCAGCCAGCGCGGGTCGCGGCTCACGGCCCAGGCCTGGGCCAGGCGCACCAGGTGCAGGTGCCGGTTCAGTTCCCAGACGTGCTTGATGTCGCCCACCAGTTCGCGGTTGGTGATGGCGATGTCGCCGGCGTAGATGGCGGGGCCGGTGACGCCGGTCTCGGGGTCGCGGTTCCAGGCGGTGGGCACGCCCACGTCGAAGCGCCGTTCGGCGAACAGCACCACATGGCCGGCGCAGATGCGGTCCGCATCCGCCAGCAAGGCCTCGATCTCCTGCGGCTCGAGCTCCGGGGCGCCCTCGACGGCCAGGGTCAGCGCGCGCGGCAGCGGCGGCGGGGGCGGCGGCGCATCGCGGCCGCTGAGACGCCGTCCCATCCTGGTCGCGGCGGCCTGCCGTACCCGGTAGCCGAGCTCCGCCACCGACATGCAGCGCAGCCGGTTGACCAGCCATACCATGCGAACTGTTGCGTTCATTGCTCCCCCGCCCTGCGAAGTTGTCGATAAACCGCCGAGATGCGTCCGATCACGACACCGGACTCGTATTCTTGTTCTATGGTGGCGCGGGCACTGCTGCCCAGGCGGCGCCGTTCGCCGCCGTCGCCCAGCAGCCTGGCCAGGCCGGCGGCCAGGGCCGGCACGTCGCGGGGCGCCACCAGCAGTCCGTTGTCGCCGTCGCGCACGGTGTCGGGGATGCCGCCCACGGCCGTCACCACGATGGGTTTGGCGGCGGCCATGGCTTCCAGCATGGCCATCGGCAGGCCTTCGGCATGCGAAGGCAGGCAGAAGATCGCGGCGCGCGCCAGTTCCTGCGCCTTGCGCTGTCCGTCGACCCAGCCAAGGATCTCGATGCGCTCGGCAATGCCGAGGTCGGCGGCGCGAAGCCGAACGCGCTCCAGCTCGCCCTGCCCGCCGATGGCCAGCCGGGCCTGAGGAAAGCGCGGGGCAAGCGCGGCGAGCGCCTCCAGCAGCTCGTCGATGCCCTTGGACCGTTCGATCTTACCGAGGAACAGGATACGGCCGGGCTCTTCCTGTTCCTGGTCCAGCTTTGGGAGCGGCACCGAATTCGGGATCACCACCACGTGGGCGCGCGGCGCAAGCCCGCGCAGGTAGTCGGCCCAGCGCCCGGACAGCGCGATCACCACCGAGCTCGCCTCGAGCGTGTGGCGGATCCAGCGCCGCATCAGGGGCCCGGACTGTTCCATGAACCGGTCGAAGGCGCCGCCATGCAGGTGGAACACGGTGTTGCAGCCCGCCAGGCGCGCCAGCGCCAGCAGCACCGACTTGCGCATGAAGCTGGCGTTCGAGGCCGCATGCGCATGCACCAGCTCAGGCCGCCGGCACAGGCAGGCCAGGGTGCGCGCCAGGCCCGTCAATGCGACGCGCGCCTTGGTGGCGCGCGTGCCTTCGACATGGGTTGGGACGTAGCACACGCCCTCGCGCTCGAACAGGCCGTCCTGGCGCAGCAAGGACACCACGGTCGCGACACCGCCGCGCCCGCCGGGCGCAGTGCCCAGCATGAGCACCCGCGGCGCCGAACGAGCGGGCACCGCCGGTACCGCCGGACGCGATGTGTGATTCATGCTGCCTGTCCCATGTCTGGAAACCTGCACTTAAGAAAGTGTTTTAAATAGTACAACAATGTTTTCTTGAGGAAGCGCACAATTCACGATTCCACAGCAATAAATTCGAATTTACCGTTCGGCCCGCGCGGGATCGCCGGCACCCGCGCCACCTCGACCTGCACGCCCGGCACCCGCAGCAGGAATTTGTCCTTCAGCGCGGCTTCATCCGCCTCGGTGAACGCCTCGTTGGTCACGACGCGCAGGGTGAAGCGGCCGTCGCCGTGGTACAGCACCTGGCCTTCGACCAGGCTGCGGTCGTGGCCCTGGAAGATGCGGTCCAGGCGCGCCACGATGCGCCCGTCCGGCAGGGTCAGGATCTTTTCCTGGCGCCCGACGATGGCCTTGACGGTTGGAAACACCCGCCCGCAGCTGCAGGGCTCGCCGTCCGGGATCACGGTATCGCCGGTGCAATAGCGCACCAGCGGCATCGCCGCGTTATTCAGGGTGGTGCCCACCAACTCGGCCGTCCCGTCGCCCTTGTCCAGCAATTCCACGCCCGCGTAATCGGTCAGCAGGTGGTAGCGGCCCTGCTCGCAGGTGCCGATCGCCGACACCCGCTCGGCCTGGCCGTACCAGTCGAACACGACGACGCCGAAGGCCTTGGCCACCGCCTCGCGCACCGCGGGCTCGAGGGTCTCGGACGAGGTCATCACCCCGCGCAGCGCCCTGCCCTGGTAGCGGCGGCCGGCGGCATTGAGCCAGTTGGCGAGTGCGGCGATCGAGGACGGATAGGCGTGGATGACGACGGGATCGAAGCGCTCCAGCGCATCGATGTAGGCGCCGATGGTGGCGCCGGAGAGGTGGTAGGACGACATCATGAGCATGTTGCCGACCCAGTCGCGGCACCAGTAGCGGCCATCCTTCGGCTGGTCGTCGCAGACGATGTCGCCGCGGATCCAGGCGCGCCGCTGCCCGTGGCGGTAGCCGATCCAGCGCAGCTGGCGGTAGACGAAGCCTTCTTCGCGGATCACCGTGCCCAGGGTCTGGACCAGGGTCAGGGGCGAGCCCGAGGTGCCGCTGGTCTTGATGGTGTTGCGGATCAGGGAACCGGCCTTGCGCGGGCGGACAAAACGTTCGGGATGCTGCTTGAGCTCGGTCTTGGTCAACAGCCTGGCGCCCGGATTGGCGCTGTGCAGCCTGGTCCCGTCCGGCGGCACCGGCACGCGCAGGGCGCGGGCGCGGCGCGCGATATAGGCGTTGAGGCTGGCGGCCGAGCGTTCGTTGCGGGCCAGCACTGGATAGATGAGGATCCGTCCCCACAGGTTGCGCGCCAGTTCACGGACCAGCGAGCGCAGCGAGAGTTTCAGGGAGTAGGTCCACATCGGCGTTCACTTCCGGTCGGGCAGGATTTTTGTGTACGTTTCGGCAACTATTCTTCCGAGAATAGCATAGGTCCGATGGCTTTTTACGTACGCTGGGCCACGTAGTGCGAACTCTGCGGCGAGGGCCTTGTCCTCCAGCAGGCGCCGGACGGCGCCCGCGAAGGCGCCGGCCTCCATGGGTACGCACAGCCCTGCCCCGCTCTGTTCGATGACCAGGGCCTGGTCGGGAATATCGTTGGCCACGCTGGGAATGCCGAGCGCCAGGTATTCCACCAGCTTGGTCGGCGAGGACACGTCGTACAGCTCGCCGCGCGGGATCGGTGACAGCCCGACCTCGGCCCGCAGCGCATAGCCGAGCGCGGTGCGCTGGGGCAGCCAGCCGGTCAGCAGCACGTGCTCGCCGAGCTGGCGGCGCGCGATCTCGGCGCGCATCCAGGCCATTTCGTCGTCGGAAGGCGCGTCGCCGGCGATCACCAGCAGCACCTCCGGCATGGTGCCGCGCAATTGCTCGACCACGTCGAGCAGGAAGCCGGACTTGCGCGCCTGGGCCACCCGGCCCAGGTAGAGCAGCACGCGGCGGCCGTCGAGGCGCAGATCGTCGACGGGGTCGACCCTGGCGCGGTCGAAGAGCTCCGCGTCCACGCCCATCGGCACCGCCGTCATGCGGCTGCGGGCGAAACCCTTGGCGGCCAGCCAGTCGGCCATGGCTTCGCTCTGCACGAAGACGTGGCGGGCGCCCGGCAGCACCAGGCGATAGACCACGAAGCGCGAGGCGGCCGCGCGCACCGCGTGGGCCAGCCATTTCAGGCCCTTGCCGTGCAAGGCGATCTCGTCGCGCCGCACTTCGTAGCCTTCGACGATGGGGAAGGACATCCAGTAAACGAAGGGCACGCCGAGCAAGGCGGCGGCCCAGCGGCCGAGCAGGCCGGAGGCGATCTTGTCGCGCACCTGGATGCAGTCGGGCCGCGCGCCGCGCCGCGCGCGCAGCAGGCCCAGCAGGTCCCACAGCGGCGACAGGACGGCGGCGAAGCGGCTCTTCAGGCTGCCCACTTCGTACATGCCGCCGGCATGCCACGGATCCCGGGCTCCGCTGCCGGACTGGCCCACCAGCTCGGTGCGCACGCCATAGCGCGGCATTTCCGCGCCGAACAGGGTCAGCACGTCGGCACGAATGGGAGGCAAGGGATCGCGGATGATGAAGGCGATGGACAATTGCCTGCTGAGCGGCTGGCTAGGCATGAAACCTCATATCGATGGGTCAAAGGCCAATCGATTCTAGCGCAGCGCCGGGCGCGCACGGTTCAGGGAATGGCGCCATCTGTGCGTTGCAACACACTCAGCCATATGGGCCCATGCATGCCTATTGCGCCGCGCCGCAGCATGGAGCGACGTCGCCCTGGCGATGCGTCCGCCTATGTCCGTCGAGTGGATCCTTGCTCAAGCTTCCCGGCGGATCGAGGACGGACTCCTCGATCCGCTCGCGGCCTTAGAACCAGCGTGCATGCCGCAAGGTCCGCCAGTCCATGAGGAGTGCAATCACCCCGATACCGACAAGCACCAGCACAGCGGAGGGAACAAGGTAATCGAACATGTTCGGATGGACCACCGCGCGCACCGCTTGATGGGCCTCGCTCTCGCCCACTGCCGGCGCCAGCAGTGCCTGGAGCTTGCGGATCGCCATGTAGGCGAGCGCGGCATCCGCCACCAAGGCGATAACCGCTGCGCCACGGGACTTTTCCAGCGCGAGTCCGGCAGTGACGGCGAAGATGACGCCGGGCACCAGAAACAGCAGGCCAGTGATGCCGATGCCGAAGAGCGCCACGAAACCGAACAACAGGAAGGCGACGGCGATCAAGCTTTGGATTGCAGCGAGGATGAGCATGGCGCCCTTTGCGGCCCGGGTTTGGTTGTAATGGTGGCAGTATATCGCTTCAGAGAAATTTTAATTGCTTCTGCTGATAGCCGTGAGAGCAAAGACCGCGCTCCACGGGCGCATCCGGGCCGCCGCAAAGCTCACAGCCGGCCGAATACCAGGCTGGCGTTGACGCCGCCAAAACCGAAGCCGTTCGAGATCGCATAGTCCGTCGCGATCTTGCGCGCCACCCCGCTCACGATGTCGATCCCGTCGGCCGCAGGATCGGGCTGCATCAGGTTCAAGGTGGGCGGCGCCATCTGGTCGCGCAGCGCGAGAATGGTGAAGATCGCTTCCACGCCTCCGGCCGCGCCCAGCAAATGGCCGGTCGAGGACTTGGTGGCCGACACGGCGGGACCGCGGCCTGTTCCGAACAGTGCCTTGATCGCGGCGAGTTCGCTGATGTCGCCCACCGGCGTGGACGTGGCGTGCGCATTCAGGTGGCCGATCATCCCCGGCTCCAGCTCGGCCTGCCGAAGCGCCAGTTCCATGGCGCGGCGTCCGCCCTCGCCGTCTTCCGGCGGCGAGGTCATGTGGTAGGCGTCGGCGCTGGTGCCATAGCCGAGCACCTCGGCAATCGGCGTGGCGCCGCGCCGCAGGGCGTGCTCCAGGTCTTCGATGACCAGGATGCCCGCGCCCTCCCCCATGACGAAGCCGTCGCGTCCCATGTCGAAGGGACGGGACGCCTGGGTCGGGTGCCCGTTGAAGCCCGTGGACATGGTCCTTGCCGCGGCGAAGGCGCCGAAACTGACGCGGTCGATGCAGGCCTCGGCGCCGCCGCATACGGCGATGTCGGCTTCGCCGGCGCGAATCAGGCGCGCCGCATCGCCGATGGCCTGGGCGCTGGCGGCGCAGGCGGTGACGGGCGCGCCGAGCGGGCCACGCAAGCCATGGCGAATGGAAATGTGGCCAGCCGCCATATTGGCGAGGAAGCTGGGCACGGTGAACGGCGACAGGCGCTTCGGTCCGCGCTGGTCCGTGGTCCGGACGGCCTCCACGACGGCGCCGAAACCGCCGATGCCGGAAGCGACGATGGTCGCCGTCCTCTGGCGCGCGCTGTCCGACTCCGGCTGCCAGCGCGCCTGGCTCAAGGCTTCCTGCGCCGCGGCCAGGGCGAACATGGTAAAGCGGTCCATCTTCTTCTGGTCCTTGGGTTCGACGGCAAGGGCCGCATCGAACCCCCATGGACGCTCGGGCGCCAGGCTAGTCACGACGCCCGCGACCTTCGCTGCGATCCCTTCCGTGATCTCCTCCCCCAGGCCCGCCAGCCCTGAGTCGCCATTCAGGAGGCGCCGCCATACGGCCTCGACACCACACCCCAGGGGCGACACCACCCCCATGCCAGTCACGACAATGCGTTTCGTATTCACAGTTGCTCCCTCGTTGATGAAGACTATTGGCAAAATACGCCAAACAACACTCAAGGAAACCCTTGAGCGCCGCAGTACACACGGGCCAGTATAGGGATAGCTGGCTAAGGAAATTGACGCATCGCGCCAACGAATATGCAAAACGCGCCATAATACGCGCACTATGGATCGGTCCTGGCAACACTCGCTCACCGTCTCATCCCACTTCCTGCATGGGATGCTGCACTTCATCCGCACGCGTCACGGCGAAGCCGCGGCGGCGCAGGCGCTCGCCAGCGCGGCCATCCCGCAATCGCTGCTGGTGCAGCCCGATGCGCGGCTGACGCGCCAGCAGTACGTGGCGCTGTACCGGACGGTCGCGGCGACGCTCGACGACGAGATGCTGGGACTGTGGTCCCGCCCGATCCGCACCGGTACCCTGAAATATCTGATGCTGAGCCTGCTCGACGCCCCGACCGTGCTGGTCGCCCTGAACCGCTTCGTGCGCTTCTGGAATCTGCTGCTGGACGATTACCGCCTGCAGATCTCGACGAAGAGCAATCTGGTGCGCCTGAGCCTGGTGGAAAGAACGCCCGGCACGCCGGTCACGGTGCTGGGACATGAGTTGATGATGAAGCTGATCTACGGGATCGCGTCCTGGCTGCTCGGCAGGGACATCAGCCTGCACCGCGTCGAGTTCGCTTTCGCCAGGCCCCGGCACGCGGAGGACTACGCCTTCTTCTACCCCGGAGACGTACGCTTCGATGCCGGCATGACCGGCATCACCTTCACCTACCAGGATTGCGCGGAGACCTTCAAGCGCGAGAAGCACGAGCTGTGGGCTTTCCTGAAGCGTGCGCCCGAAGACTGGACCTTCAGCGCGTTCCATCCCGGCTCGGTCACCGCCAAAACACGCGAGTACCTCGAACAGCATATCGCGCGGCCCGTGAGCATCCAGGACCTGGCACAGGCCTTGCACACCTCGGTGCGCACGCTGAATCGCCGCTTCGCGGAGGAAGGCACGCATTTCCAGCTGGTGAAGGATGGCCTGCGGCGCGACATCGCCGTCCACCGGCTGGCCAACTCGAACACGGGCGTGGCCAAGCTGGCCTACGACCTGGGCTTTTCCGACGCCACGGGCTTCTGCCGCGCGTTCAAGCATTGGACCGGCAGCAGCCCGCTCGATTACCGCAAGGGCGCCCGCCACGAGGAGTGACTGGCGCCCTGCCCGGCTCAGGCTTCGGTGAAGGCCGGCCCGGCGAAGCGCTTGACCACCTCGCCGCCGGCTTTCGCGCAATGCCTGAGACGACGTTCCGCCTTGTGCAGGCGTGCCGACGCATCCACATGGTCGCTCACCCTGGCGCTGAGCAGCGCCAGCGCCGCCGCCTTGTTCGCGCCCTGGCTGCGCGAGCCGCCGATCTTGACCGACAGGCCCGTGGCCACATGGGTGGCCCGCACGGCCGTCTCGGTCTTGTTGGCGTGCTGCCCGCCCGGACCGGAGGAGCGCATCGTCTCGAACCTGACCTCGTCGCCGAAGCCGCGATCCGGTTCCGCAAACAAGCTCACATCGAGATACCAGTTCTTGCGGCGGTGCGCCGGCCGCAAAGGACTGGGACAGACCCACAGGATCGTGCCGGCGTAAGGCGCAGCGAACAGGCGGCAAGCCGCCTCCTCGCCTTCCAGCGCCAGCAGGACCGACTGCAGCAGGCCCGATCCGCCTTCGCGGGTCTCCTCGACCAGCGTGAGCGTGACGCCGCTGGCCCCGGCCTTCGCCTCCAGGTGCCCAAGCAGCTTGGCGACAGCCAGGCAGCATTCCGCCGGGCCGGTATTCGCGGAGATTTGCATCAAGGTCGTCATCAGCAGCACTCCCCACGCGTCTTGTAGGTCAGCACCGGCCGGAACGAAGCAACCGCCTCGACCAGCCCTGCGCCGACCAGGCTGTCGATCACGGTATCGATCGGCTTGTAGGCGGCGCCGGCTTCTTCATAGACAAGGTCCTTGTCGTTGCAGATGATGCGGCTGCCCAGCGCGCCTTTCGACACGTCCTTGCCCTTGATGTGGCGGCCGAGGCGCGCCTTGCAATCGGCGCGCATCCATTTGCGGCCGGCGCCGTGCGCCAGCGAACCCAGGCTGGATTCGGAGGCTTCCCCGATGGGCCTGACCAGGTAGCTGAAATGGTCCCGCGATCCCGGAATCAGGACGAGTTCGCCCGACATCGGGGTGGCGCCCTTGCGGTGCACCCAGCCGTCGGCGCCGTCGAAGCGCTCGCGCGTGACCGTGTTGTGGTTCACATCCAGGCGCTGGCTGCCTTCCACGCCCAGGCGCACCAGCACGCGCACCGCGACCAGCCAGCGATTGAGTTCGGCAAACGCCACGGCCGCCTGGTGGCGCCGGACGTAGTCCAGCGCCTCGGGCGTGCCCTCCGCCAGGCCGCGATGCCCGAACTGCTCGACATGTTCGCGCAGGATCGCGCCGCCGAGGCCCCTGGACCCGGTGTGCACGACCAGGTTCAGGTGCTTCGTATTGAGTACCTTGTCGTCCGCCGCGTCCGGATCGAGCACGTCTTCCAGGCGCTGCAACTCCAGGAAGTGGTTGCCCGAACCCAGCGAAGGCGCGGCCCGCATCCAGCCCGGATCGAGCCCGGCATCGGCCAGCGCCTGCTCGACCTGCGCCACCCTGGCGTCGAGTTCCGGATAAGCCTCGGCCATGTGCTGGCGCTCTTCGCCGGTCAGCGGACCATCGAGGTTGCCGACGAGCTTGTCCAGCTTGTCGAGCTTGACTTTCGCGGCCGGCAGTTCGGTGGTCCAGACGCTGACGCCGCAGCCGATATCGCCGCCTACCAGGGCCGGGTAGAAGCGGCCGGCGGTGAAGAAGGCGGCGCCGATCGGATAGCCGCGGCCAGGGTGCAGGTCGGGCATTCCGACGGCGCGCACCATGCCTGGCAGTTCAAGGGTTTTAGAAAGCTGTTGGATTGCCGCGCCCTCGATCCACAGACGTGGGGCGGCAACGAGGGTCGCACGGTCTGCGACCCGAGAAATGAAATTTCCCATTTGATTCCCGTATTCATACATTCAGAATTCCGGGAGCGGGGCGAGGCGAGGCTGCTTGGACTGTTAGCGCCTGTGCGACGACACCGACCCAGAGATTGGAGGCTGCTGGGCGTGTTGATATTGCATGGTTGCCTCCTGTTGGGTCGGTTGAAAGAAGCCGAATAGTAATGGAAAAACAACTCACAGCGCAAGAGCCGGAACAATTGTCCGGCTCAGGCTTTCGTCGTGATCAGCTTGTCGTCCTCGCGCTTGTCCGAGCGCACGTCGGCCAGGCGATCGACATGGATCAGCCCTTCCGCCGCCGCGTGGGAGGCGGCGAACACGCTGTCCGGCGCCAGGATCAGCTGGGCGCCGGTGGCGCTGACTTCCGCGATCAGGCGGTCGAGCGCGTCGATGCGGGCCGGGTCCGGGTTCACGTTACGGATATAGATCATGCGCACCGCCTTCGGATGACGGCGCACCACTTCCGTGTAGATCTCCGGGTCCTGCTCGCCGCTGTCGCCGATCAGGACGAACTGCATGTCCGGGTAATAGCCGAGGATTTGCTCGATCTTGTCCAGCTTGTGGCTGCCATGGCTGGTCAGCTTGAGCATCTGGCTCGGGCTCAGCTCGCGCAGCATCAGCGGCCCCAGCGGAATGCCCTGCAGGCGCAGGAAGTCGACCAGCGGGCCGAACAGGTGCCAGGGACTGCTCGACACGTAGAACATCGGATTCTCGTCCTGCCCGCTGGCCCCGGCGCTCAGCGCCCGGTAGAACGCCGCCACGCCCTTGAAAGGCTTGCGCGTGTGGGCGTTGGACCGGGCCAGCATCAGGGCCATGTTCAGCTTGTTGGTGACATTGGTCCACAGCACCGTGTCGTCGATGTCGCTGATGATGCCGAAGCGCGCCGTGGCGGCCGGTACGGACGCCTGGGCCACCGCCCGCACCGTTTGCCCGTCGCGGGTGGCGCTATCCGGCAATTCCAGCTCGACCTCGTGCCAGCCGCCGGACAAGGGTGCGGCGGGCACGATCTCGAAGCTGAAATAGCCGCCGCGGTCGGTCTGTGTTTCGAGCACCTGGCCCTGGAAGCGCGCCACCACGCGCGCGCCGGCCACCTCGTCGGATTCGAGCCGGCGGTACAGGGCGACCAGGTTGTGCCAGCTGCTGTCGTGCTGCGTCTGTTCGCGGAAATCGACCTCATCCAGCACCCGGCCCTTGATCCACAGCTTGCCGGTATTGCCGAAGCCGAAATACGGCAGCAGCATCATCTGGCCGCCCTGCCCCAGCCGGCTCAGGCGGCGGAAGGCGTGGGTGGCGAAGGTGCCGACGACACCGCCGACGGCGCCGGCCAGGCGGCGGTGCAAGGCGCGCGAGCGCTCTTCCGGCATACGTTCGGGTTCGGCGGGCGGCGCGGATGGTCCGAGCGCCGCGGCGCCATGCTCGACCCAGGCCGGACGGCCGAGCACGGCGTCCAGGTTCGCCTGCTGCGCGGAATCGATCGGGGAAGAAAGGACATGAACATTGGCGCCCGCCTCGCGCAGGCGCGCCAGCTCGGTGTCGGAGGCGATGCCGGGATTGAGCATCAGGACCGCGCCCGGCTGCTCGATGCGCGCGACGAGGTCGTCGAAACCTGCCCGCGTCAGGATGAGGAAAGGCATGTCGTCGCTGGCCGTGCTCACGTCTGGGCTCCTCGCTGCTGTGGAGCGGCCAGTATGCCGCGCTTGGGGCCGGGCTACCGTGCGCCAGGTCCCATTGCCGGGCTGAGGAACAAAAAAATCCCCCTGGGGCGCGCAGCCGCAGGGGGATTTTTACTGCTCAGGCAGTGCTTAGTTGAGCGTCACCGACTGGCCGCCAACGGTCACGGTGCGCACCGAACCCGAGGTGCTGATGTTGACCGCCGGGCGCTTGCAGCCGACGTCGAGCAGCACCAGGAACTCGGCGACCGACTTGCCGTCGTTCTTCAGGTAAAAGGCGCCGTGGTCCTCGACCACATTGGTCTTGGCGCCCGGGCCGATCCACTTGGCGAAGGTCGCCGCGGTGTTCAGCGAACGCACGCAGACCATCTGGTTGCCGGCCGCGACCTTGACGTTCAGGCCGTTCTCCACCGTCATGATGACCGGGGTGTGCATGTTCCACTCGTAGGTGCGGGCCACGGTGCTTCCCAGGCGGTCGCGCACCAGGATGGCGTTGCCGGCGTTACGCAGGTGCCAGACCTGGCGCTTGGCCATGGTCAGCTGGCCACCGTAGGACGGGGTCGCATCGCCTTCCGAGTAGTCGTAGGACGGCTGGGCCGAGAAACCGGTGATCTTGCCGTTGCGCTGCAGCTGCTCGCGGTAGCCGGTGACCATCTGGCCCTTGCCGCCGTCGAAGGTGACCGCATTCTGCGAACGGGTCTGGTGGTACCAGTCGGTCCAGTACGGCGAGCCGTACCAGTCGTACCAGCCGGCCTTCACCAGCAGGGGCTGGTTGGCGACCGACAGCAGGATGCCGTTCTGGTCACCGTGGCTGTGGTTGAACGAGCCGTACGGGCTGGACTTGAAGAACAGCGAGGTGCGCGAGCTCGACGCCAGGTCGCTGTGCATCGCCACCCAGCCGATGCTCGGGTAGTAGGCCGAATTCGACGGGGCCGAGTAGACCTTGGTGTCGGCGACCGGCAGCGGGTACTGGGCCTGCAGCAGCGACAGCGAATCCTCCATGCCGCCCAGGTTCTTCACGTACCAGGCCGCACGCGGCGACGGGATGCGCGAGGCGAAGGCGCGGAACACGCGGTGGTCCGGCTTGGTCTCCGAGGCGTCGCCGAAGGCGTGGACGCGCGCGCCCGGCGGGATGAATTCCATCGCGAAGTCGAGGAAGCCCAGGGTCCACGGCTTGGAGAAGAAGTTCACGCCGGTCGCATGGGTCAGCGGATCCCACAGCGCCACCAGGTAGCCGGCCGCATACTCGGCGTAGGCGGTGCCGTTGGCGTAGCCGCCTTCCGGGCCGCTCCACGGCGACGGGCTGTTGGCGTAGGCGCGGAACGAGAAGTCGAACCACTTCTGCGCTTCCGGGATGTCGCCCAGCGACAGGGTCGAGATCAGCACCATGAAGATCAGGCTGGTATTGCCGTGCGAATCGAACGGGTACTGGTCCAGGCGGCCGTTGTCGCCGGCCAGGTTGTTGTACATCTCGGTCGCGCGGGCCTTCACCGAGGTCAGCCAGCGGCTCTTGCGGGTCGCATCCAGCGAGCCGCCCAGGACGTCGATCGCCTTGATCAGCGACCAGGCGATCTGGCGGTTGGCCTGGTCCTGGTTGGCGTAGCTGGTCGGGCCGTTCGGATCGAGCGAGGCCAGCTGGTCGCCGCGCGCCATGGCTTCGTTCAGGTAGATCGACTCGCCCTTCAGGCGGTACATGACGGCCGCGGCTTCGAGCTGGCGGCTGGCTTCGTTGATGCGCTGGCGCACGTCGGTCTGCTGGGAGGCCATGGCGGCCGTCAGCGGCGAGGTGATCACGATCGACCAGCGCGAGTCGGACAGGACCGGCACGGCGGTGATCTGCAGCTTGACTTCGTTGCCCAGGCGGCTCAGGTAGGGTTCCAGCTCCAGCTTCTTGGCCGCGCTCCAGGTCGAGAACGGGGTGAACGAGGCCGGCATCGAACGCGGACGCGCCTTCGACAGGATACGGTTGCGCAGGGTGGCGTTGTCCGGCACTTCGAACAGGTTCGACTTGCTGGTGACCGAGAAGGTGCGCGGGGTCGACCACTCGCTCGCGCCGCTCGGACGCACGCGCCAGGTGTAGTTGCCCAGGGCCAGGGCCTTGGACGGCAGGTACCAGTTGCGGTCCACGGTCACCTTGGTGGGCGACCCGCCGACCGGGGTGATCTCGAGTTCATAGGTGGCCGGGCCGGTATTGTGGCGCGCCCAGGTGAAACCGGGCGGGTTCTGGGCCTGGACCTGATTCATCGCCGGGCTCGGCTTGACGATCAGGGGATCGGTGGACTCGACCCAGTCGGCGCGTGCACTCATGCACACAAACAGCGATGCCATTGCCGCCGCGCGGACGAGACCATTCCGGTGAAATTTCATGCTGAAGCTCCGAGAAAAAACTTGAGATTTCTTGAGGTGGCGCCGCAGACGGGGCGCGTGTGTCAACTGCTGTGGCGGACGACTGATGCGCCCCGTCAACGAAAAGAATGGTAACCCAATCTTTTATTGAGCACAGGCAAATTTCCCAAAGAAATCAAATTTTTTTGCTTGCCTCACAGAAATACCACGCAAAAAAATCAATTTTTGCCGAATAATATTTCAAGCTTTCTAACGACCGTAAACTGCCTGATAACGGTCGTTCTGGGCCTGAAAAGACAGAAAGGCAAAGCTGTCAAATTGCTAAGCAGGTGCTTCCTGCGCCTCGGATTCCAGCGCGCGCATGCGCTTCATGTATCTCAGACAATAAATGCCGAAGGCCAGCGGCGCCTGCTTCATGTAGCGCTTGCGGACTTCGAACTCTTCCCTCCTCGCCTTGATCTTGTTGGCGGACGACACACTGCCGGCATGCTCGCGGAACACGGTCAGCGGCGTGTCCACCGTAGCCGGGCGCGCCACCGCGCCCAGGCGCAGCCACAGGTCGATATCCATCGCGTACTTGAGCTTCTCGTCGAACATCCCCACCCGCTCGAAGGCCGCGCGGCGGATGAAGACGGCCGGATGCGGGATCGAGGCGCGCCCGGCCGCGAACGAGCGGTAGGAATAGCGCGGCATGGCGTAAGGCGGAACCAGCTGGCCATCCTTGAGCACCTGGATATTCCCGTAGAGCCAGTCGACCGGCTGGCCGGCGGCGCGCGCCTCATCGAAGCGGCGCGCGACGGTCGACAGCACGTCGGGACCGGCGTAATAGTCGTCCGAGTGCAGGTGGGCGATGTACTCGCCCCGGGCGGCTTCGATGCCCTGGTTCATGGCGCGGCTGATGCCGCCGCCGACGTCGCGCAAGACGCGCTTGTTGCCGGGATAGGCGGCGATCATGTCGAGGGTGCCGTCGGTCGAGCCGCCGTCGACGAAGATGTGCTCGATGTCCTGGCAGGTCTGGGCCTGGACCGAGGCCAGGGTGTCAGCCAGCGTGGCGGCGCTGTTCCAGGTGCAGGTGACGATCGTAAAGGTGGGTGTGTTCGGCATACAGCTCCAGTAGTCGCGGTAGCAGCCGCCCGGCGTCGGCCCCGAAGCTTGGGGCCGGCGCCACGCGGCGCGGTGGTTCGGCAAGCTGGGCGCGGACGCGCTCCACCAGCTCGTCCATGGAAGCGGCCAGCTGCAGCTGGCCTTCGTACAACTGGTATTGCGCGAGTTCCGGCGTGCCGCCGCGCGCCATCGCCACGCACTGGCGCCCCAGGGCCAGCGCTTCCAGCACCGTGGTGCTGCAGGCCTCCTCGCACAGCGAGGGCACCACGCACAGGTGGGCGCGCGCGGACAGGGCCAGCGCGTCGCGGTAGTCCTGCCAGCCAAGGAAGCGCACCTGCTCGCCGCCATATTTTTCTTCCAGCGCGGCGCGCTCCGGACCGTCGCCGACGATCTGCAGGCGCGCATGCGGCGGCAGCTTGCCCTCCACCGCGGCCAGGAATTCGCCGAAGCCCTTGCCCTTGTCGACCCGGCCCACCAGCACCACATCGCCCTGCGCCGCTTGCGGCGCGGCCTCCGCGGCCGCTTTCAGCTGTGGATAGTCGACGAAGTTATGGATCACGCGGCAGCGCGACAAGTCGGCGCCGGGTACGGCGCGCAGGAACTGGCGGCGCAGGAAGTCCGACACAAACACCGTCTTGTGGCGGGCGAAGGCGCGCGCGGTCTGCTCGCGGTAGCCGTTGACGGCGATCGCCGTGACGCTCTTGCGCATCGGTCCCGCGCGGCGCGCGATGCAGGCCGAGCAATCTCCCGGCACCAGGTTGTCGCACACGGCGCCGTCGCGGAAGCGCAGGTGGGTCAGGCACTCGCTGCCCTGGTCGTGGCGGGTCTGGACGTAGTTGATGCCCTCGTCCACGTGGAGGCCGACCATGGGCAGGTGGCCGTGGTAGTGCACCACGTCGAAGTCGATCGCGTGTTGGTTGATCGCGCGCCCGATCTTGCGCGCGAAATAGGGGCGCTTGAGCGGGTTGAACACGCCCAGCTGCAGCTCCTTCCAGCCGGGGCGGGCCTGGTCGAAGCCGGGCCGGAAGCGCCCGCGAAAGCCGATCTGGGCGGCGCAGTGCTCGCGCCCGCGGTCGTCGCGCCCCAGGATCTCGACATGATGGCCTTCGGCCAGCAGGCGGTTGGCAAGCGTCACCACGTGCTTGCCCAGTCCGCCGATCTGTTCGCCCGGCAAATCCTCCGACACCATCAAGATCCGCATGTCCACTCCATTGATCAACCTCCTGCCGGCTGCCAGCGCGCCCGAATTTTTTCCTTTGTGCGCGACCAGGCCAGCAAGCGGTCGTCGCGCTCGATCACGAACAGGAAGCCATGGGCTCCCAGCAGCATGACCGTGGCGCACAGGATTACGATGAAGTCGAGCGGGCCGGCGTCGAACAGCTGTTCGGCCGCGGTGGCGGCGATCGCCACCAGGGCCACGCCGGCCAGGCCCGGCGCATAACCCTGGCTCAGCAGGCGCGCCAGGCTGGTCGGCACCGTGCGGCCGTGGACGTAGAGCACGAAGGCGGTGGTGAACAGCATCGACCCCAGCAGGTGCCCCCAGGCGGCGCCGTCTATGCCCCAGCCGGCCACGCCCAGCCAGACGACCAGCAGCCCGGCCAAGGCGCGTCCCAGCGCGAACATGCCGGACACGCGCGGATGGCCCATGCCGTCGTTGACCAGGGACGGCAGGTTGGTCAGCGAGTCGACGAACTGCGACAGCGCCATCACCGCCAGCACCACGGCGCCGTGGCGCGCGAAGTCCTCGTTCATCCAGTAGCCCAGGATCTGGTGGGCGAACACCGCGACCAGCACCAGGATGGCGGCGTTCAGGTAGACCACGTAGCGCGTGGCCTTGACGTAGACCTGGTCCAGGCGCGCCAGCTCGCCGCGCGCGGCCAGGGCGCTGGCGGCCGGGAAGAACACGCCGGACAGGCGGAATGTCAGTCCCAGCACCCGGTTGGCCAGGGTCGCCGCCACCGTGAAATAGGCCAGGCCGGTGACCCCGACCAGGGCGCCGATGATCAGCTTGTCGGCATAGGCATAGGACAGCGAGGCGAAGCGCGCCAGGAAGGAATAGGCCGAGAAGCCCAGCAGTTCGCCGCGGATGCGCGCCCCCGGCCAGCGCCAGGCCAGGCCGGGCAGAAGGCTGCGGATGGCGCGCCACAGGAACAGGCAGTGCAGGCCGCTGGCAAGCACGCGCAGCAGGATCACTTCGAACAGGCCGTAGCCCAGCATCAGGATGCCCACCGTGGCCAGCGGCACCAGGGTGCCGAAGGCCATCTCGACCCGGCTCGAGAGGTCGTAGCGCATCAGCGATTGCGGCACGCTGTTCAAATAATTCTGCAGCTGGCCCAGCAGGAAGCCGAGGGCCGCCAGCTCCAGGGTCGCCGTCGCTTCCCCGATCAGGCGGGCCGGCACCGAGAACACCTCGGTGACGAACCAGTGCGCCCCGAGGAACAGGCCGCAGGCGCCCAGCAGGCCGATGATCAGGTAGGTCGCCAGCCCGAAGGAAAAGGTCTCGGCGATCTTGGCGTCGTCGCGGCGCGCATTGTGCTCGGCGATGTACTTGACCGAACCGGCGGTGACGTTGATGTCGATGACCGCGAAGTAGCCGACGATGGCCGTGACCAGCGAATACACGCCGTAGTTCGCCTCCCCCAGCCCCTTGACCACCAGGGGCACGGTCCCCAGCATGACCAGCGCGGGAATCGCGGCCCCGAGCAGGTTGGCCCAGGCGTTGCTGACCAGGCGCAGCTTCATCACGCCGGCACCAGGTGGGGACGCGGCGCGGCGGGCTTGGGCACGGCACGCGCCGGCGCCGGGGCCAGCTTCGCCACCGCCATCGCCAGGTAGGGCAAGGCCAGGCAGAAGGCCAGCATTTGCGTGGTGCGCACCTGCGGGAAGGGCGTGCCGACCAGCAGGTCGGGAATCATGAAGGCGATCCCGGCCACGCCGGCCGTGCCGAGCCCGAGCAGCTCGGGCGGCAGCTCGCGCAGCGCGCGCCGGGCGAACAGGACGAAGGCGGCGATGGTGCCGACCAGCAGCGCGAGGCCCAGCAGGCCGCTCTTGAGGGCGATGTGCAGCACGCCGCTGTGCAGGAACAGGCCGCCGTCCGGATTATTCTGCCAGGGGATGTACTGGTAACCGTTGTAGCGGCCCCAGGAACCGATGCCGGTGAGCGGCCTGGACAGGAAGTCGGCCAGCGCCAGCTTCAGCTCCAGCACGCGGTGGCTCTCGGGACCGAAGCGCTTCGACTGCATGTCGTAGACCAGGCCGGACAGCCCTCCCCCGGCGCCCTTGGTCTGGGTCAGGCGGCGCACGGCGGCATAGGCCAGGGCCGCGCCCACCAGCGGCAGGCCGGCCACGGTCAGGTGCAGGCGGCGCTTCACCGGGAAGCGGAACATCACCACCACGAAGGCCAGCAGGAAGCCGATCCAGGCCGAGCGGCGGTAGGACAGCACCACGCACAGCGCCGTGCACACCAGGGTCATCCATTCGACGGCGCGCCAGAACTTCGGGCGGTCGAACTTGTGCACCTGGAACAGGTGAACGGCGGCGATGGCGAAGGCGACCGTGCACAGCAGGCTGTCGTTGATGTCGAAGAAGGTCAGCCGGATCTTGATCGCGTTCATGTTGGCGTAGACATTGTTCGGGTCGCCGCCGAAGGCGGCCCAGCGCACCAGACCGAACAAGGCGCGGCCGAGGCCGGCCAGCATGATGAAGTGGGTCAGCTCGATCACCTGCTCGCGGGTGCGGAAGGACAGCAGCACCAGCGAGATCAGCGGCGCCATCCAGACGATGTTGGAAAAGCCGGAAGGAGCGAGGGCTTCGGCCAGGGTCACGTCCGACGCCATCGCCACCGCCACATGGCCCGCCAGCAGCACCAGCCATCCGATAAACCAGGGCCGCAGGTTGCAGGCCGGGGACGGGTAGCGCTGGAAGCTGGCGGACACGCGCGCGCAGGCCCAGGCGCCCAGGACGTACCAGAGGACGACGCCGAAGAACAGCATGCCCGAGCCGCGGCTGTAGATGCTGCGCGAGGCGAACACGGCCAGGTTGCCGTAGCTGGTCGAGTTCACCCAGAAGAATACGCACAGATACGGATAGACCAGGAAGCGCGGCCACACCATCCCGACCCCGAAGCCGACCACGGCCGCGACCGACAGGGCGGCCACGAACAGCCAGGGCAGCGAGTAATAGACGTAGGTCAGGAGATCGTTCAAGGCGCCTTCCTTCCTCAGCCCTGCGCCGTACCGGCGCCCTGTACCGTGCCGGCGCCCAGCAGGCGTGCGCGGTCCCTGGGCGCCATCACCGCCAGCATCTCGGCGACGAAGCGGTCCTGCACCTGGTAGGCGGCGGCCTCGTTGGCGCCGAGGGTCGAGACCCGCACCAGCATGCCGTCCGGGATCTCGCCCGACAAGCCGTAGGCCAGGCGGCGCAGCTTCTGTTGCACGCCTGCGCGGGTGGCCTGGTTGCCGATCGTGATCCAGTAGGTGATCGGCTCGTTGCGCTCGTGCAGGCGCGCCACCAGGCGTTTGACCGGCACTTCGCCGAAGCGGGTCGGCAGCACGCCCTCCCCTTCCTTCATCATGGCGAAGCCCTGGGCCACGTAGCAGACCTCGGGCAGGTGGATCTGCAGCGACTTGCTCTGCTCGCCGCCATAGGCGATCGACAGCATCACGCGCTGGCCCTGCGGGTTGATGTAGGTGCGCGACAGCGTCTGGTCGTAGATCTTCTCGAGCATGCCCTGCTGTTCCGGATCGGGCGTGAGCGGCACCACGCTGGGGTCGATCTGCCAGTCGCCGAAGCGGGCCGGAATCATCTGCTCCAGGCTGAACTGCTCATGCGCCTGCGGCGCGCGCGCCTTGGGCGTCAGGGCCACGGTCAGGGCCGAGGTGCCGGCCATGGCCGCGCCCAGGATCAGGCTGATGGCGAAACGGCGGTTCATGTCGCCTCCTTCATTGCGTGTGGCGCGCCCGGACCGCCGCGGTCGTTGCTGCCGCGGCGCTTGAGCCACCATTGCAGGCTTGAATCGACCGCCAGGATCAGCACCAGGGCCGTGACGAACAGCACCATGCCCGCGAATCCATGCAGGAAGCCCTGGCCGGCGGCGTCGCCGAAATAATAGGTGATCAGGGTCAGGGTGATCACGCGGATCACGTTGGCCGAGAAGGAAATCGGAACGATCAGGATGGCCAGGCCGATGTTGCGGAAGGCCGAGGGGTGGCGCATCAGGTTCAGGTAGAACAGGCCCAGCGCTTCCAGGGTGAGCAGGGTCTGCAGGCCGGCGCAGGCGTCGGCCACCAGCAGCTGGTACTGGCCGATCTGCAGCACCACGCCCGAACGCGAGATCGGGTAGCCCAGCGCGAACAGGATGTGCTCGGTGGCCCAGGACACAGCCATCTTCATGGGCATGGTGACGGCCGCCACGAACTCGCTCGGCAGCGGCACCATGAACAGCATGAAGAAGAAGGGGAACCACAGGATGCGCAGCGCCCTGCTGCCGCGCTTGATCAGGAGCACGGCAGCCAGCACCACCAGGATGGAACCGACTTCGAACATCAGGATGCTCTGAGAGCGGCCCAGCAGGTGGATGGCCAGGCCGAAGGCCAGCACCGGCCAGCCGAGCCAGCTCGACACGGGCGGCGTTGTGGCCGCCATGACTTCCGGCCACTTGCGCCAGATCAGCCACAGGGCCAGGAAGAAGATGATGGGGCCGTGTCCCTGTTCCTCGCCGATCCAGGCGCCGGTGAACAGGCTGTGGAAGGTCGGCCCGAACAGGATCGCCAGGCCGGCGATGATGGGCCACCATTCGGGGAGCGCGTTACGCAGTTCGTTGCGCAGGTCGCCTTGCCGCTTGTCCGCGTCCAGCGGAACATTCGCATGCACCTGGGTCGCCATCTCAGAACTCCACCACCACCGAGCCGATCACTTCCGCGCCCGCCTCGGTCATCTGCTCGGCCATGCGGCTCATGTTGGCGATGCGGGTGCGGTGCTTGCAGGCCACCAGCAGCACGCCGCCGGCCCGCCCGGCCACCGCCAGCGCGTCGGCGCCGGCCGCGAAGGGCGGCAGGTCGTAGAGCACCACGTCGTAGCGCGATTCGAGCTGGGTGTTGAGGTTGCGGAAACCTTCGCGCGCCAGCAGTTCCTGCGGATTGGGCGGCAGGGTCCCGGCCGGCATGATGGACAGGTCGACGAAGGCCGGCACGCGCCCGATCACATCCAGGTCGGCGCGTCCGGCCAGCAGGTCGGACAGGCCCTGGCGCGGCTTGAGGCCGAACATGTCCTGCTGGCGCGGGTTGCGCAGGTTGGCGTCCACCAGCAGGGTCTGTTCGCCCAGCTGCGAGAACACCACCGCCAGGTTGGCCGCGAACAGGCTGGCGCCGTCGTCCGGATTGACCCCGGCGATCGCCAGGGCGCGCCGGCCGCGGGCGAACCAGCGCAGCATCAGCTGGCTGCGGATCGCGCGCAGCGCTTCCACCTGGGGCGAGAAGGGTTCGTAGGCGGCGACCAGCTTCGGCGACAAATTAGCCTGTCCCTTTTGCAGGTAGGGATAGGAAAACTGGCGCGCCAGCACCTGCTGGATATCATCCTCGCTCACCAGGCCGAGGCGCACGGCGGCCTCGCCGAAGCGGATCCCGAGGTCCTTCTGCATGCGCAGCACGCGCTCGGCGCTTTCAGGGGTGAGCTTGCCCGAGTCGAGCAGCAGTGCGCCCATGCTCGAGTCGGCGGCGTGGCCGGTAGGCAGTGCGGATAGCACGGATGGGTTCATATCGTGTCCACTCCTTTAGTTCAGGCGCAGGCGGCGCGGCGACATCAGCGAACGGATGCCGCCGCTGCGCGCGCGCGCCGGGCGCCATTCGATGGTGCCGAGCACCGGGATGCCCAGCATGTCCTTGACATCGCCGGCCGAGCGTACCGGGCGGTTCAGCAGTTCGAGCAGCAGCGCCAGGCCGACGCCCAGGATGGTGCCCAGCAGGATCGAGGCCAGGGTGTTGAGCAGGATGCGCGGGCCGGACGGCTCGGTCGGCGCCACCGCCGGGTTCAGCAGCGAGATATCCGACTGCTCGGACTGGGCCTCGATGCGGGTCTGCGAGAAGCGCTGGCTGGCGGCGTCGAAGGCGCGCTGGGCGCTGTCGAGGTCCTTCAGCAGCACGCCCAGCTCGTCGCGCGAGCGGTTCAGCTCCAGCACGCGGGTTTTTTGCGCGGCCAGCTCGGTGCGCAGCTCGGCTTCGCGCTGGCGCAGCACCTGGGCGTTGGCGCCCACGCTGCGCGAGACGGTGCCCAGCGCCGCGTTCAGTTCGCCTCGCAGCTTGCCGACCTCGGCCGAGGCGGCCTGGTATTGCGGGTGGTTGCGGCCATAGCGCGAGCCGGCCTCGGCCAGCTTGGCTTCGGCGCCCGACACCTGCACGCGCAGGTTCTGGATCAGGGCGTTGTTGGCCACGTCGGCCGAGTTCACGCCGCCGCCGGCGGCGCGCTCGCGCGAGCTGGCTTCCATGGCCTGGGACTGGGCCGCGACCAGCTGGGCCGACAAGTCATTCAGGCGCGACAGCTCCACGTCGACGCGGTTGTTGTCCAGGCTGACGATGCCCTTCTCCTGCTGGTATTTGGACAGGCGCGCCTGGGCGGCCTCGAGGTTGTCGCGCAGCTGCTTGGTCTGTTCGTTGAAGTAGGACGAGGCCTTCTTCATGGGCTCGGTCTTGAGCTGCACGCTGATCTTCTGGTACTCGTCGGCGAAGGCGTTGGCGACCGCGGCGGCGAAGGCCGGGTCGGCGCCCTTGAAGCTGATCGCGACCACGCTCGATTCGCGCGAAGGCATGATCTCGAGCTTCTTGAGCAGCAGGTCGGCCAGCCAGTCGCGCGCGCTGCCCTGCCCGTCGCTGGCTTCCTGCCACTGCTTCTGCACCGCCGGGCTGGAAGCGAGACGCAGCGAATCGACCACGCGCAGCGCCACGTTCTTGCTGCTGATGATGTCGATCTGCGTCGCCATATAGCCCGGCAGCAGCTGGCCCGGCATGGTCAGGCCGGTCAGCGGATCCACCCCTTTGTAGTTCAGCAGCACGGACGCGGTCGCCGTATAGGTCTTTTGCTGCACGAGGCTCCAGCCCAGCGCGAGCAGCACCGTGACCAACAGGGTCGACAGGATGACTTTCTTCCTGGCGAGCAGAATCAGGAGGAATTGATGTACGTTCATGGCTTAAACCTTTGCAACGGGGTGTACAAAACCGGCGAGCCGGAACCTTAGAACCAGCTCTCGCGCACGGTGATCACGTCGTCCATTTGTACCGGATCGCTGGCCTTGACGTTGATGGTCACCGGATTGCCGCTGGCGTCGCGGCGGGTGATCTTCATGCCGTTGTTGCTGCCGCGCGCGCTCAGGCCGCCGCCGGCCGAGACGGCTTGCTGGACGGTCATGCCGCGCTCCAGGCGGAACGGACCCGGACGCTGGACTTCCCCGGTCACGTAGGCGCGCGGGGCGCGTTCGACGTAGATGATGTCGCCGCCGGCCACTTCGTAATCCTTGTCCAGCTCGCCCTTGCGCACCATCTCGACCACGTCGATGGTTTCGCGGCTGGTGCTGCCGTTGCGGGTGCGCACCAGGCTGATCTGGTCGCCGCCGTCGCCGTGGATGCCGCCCGCCATCGCCAGCAGGTCGAGCACCTTGCGCCGGCCTTCCACCGGATAGCGGCCCGGACGGTTCACATAGCCCAGCACCGACACCTGCTGGCTGGCCAGGGTGGTGACCAGCATGTTGACCTGGGCTTTCTTGAGGTAGCCGCCCTTCTCGAGCAGGCTGCCGATCTTCTTCTCGGCCTCGGCAACCGACAGGCCGCCCACGGCCACCTGGCCGAGCAGCGGGAAGGTGATGTTGCCGGTTTCGCTGACGCGGGTCTCGACCGACAGGTCGGGGCTGCCGTACACGGACATCTTCACCACGTCGCCCGCACCCAACTTGACTTCCTGGGCGCCCGCCATGCCGAAGGTCAGCACGAGTGCGGCGGCCATCATCCACTTCACGAGTCGTTTCATGATTGCTCCTTGTTGTTCAGTTGTGTCGTCCAGATGGTTGATTTATTTAAGACCTGCTACGCCGCGGCTGACCGCGCCTTCGTCGGCGGCTGCAGCCGGCGCCGTGGCCGGCGCTGCCGCCGGGGCGGCGGCATCCGCAGCCGGGCCGGCGCCGTTAGCCAGCGCCGACGGTTCCGGCGCGGCGGCCGGTCCGCCGACGCCGGGGGCCGTCGTGGGCAGGCCCGGCTCCTTGCCGGTCGGCTGCAAGTCCTTGTTCAGGTACTCGATCTTGGCGGTCGAGCGCAGGCGCTGGATCTCGGCCTGGGCCAGCTCCTTGTTCTTCTTGTTGACCAGGAATTGCGTGATCTGGGGTGCGGCGATGTTCAGGGTGACGGGCGCGTCGCGCACGTCGGCGATCGAGATCAGGAGGGCGCGCTCGCCTTCCTTGACCACGAAGATCTGGCCCTTCGGCATGGCCAGCAGCTTGGACGCGACCTGCGGGTTCAGGTCGGCGGTGCTGCGGGTGACCTGGGCGCGGCCGTACTGGACCTTGCGGGCGTCGAGCAGCACGGCCACCTCTTCCAGCGACTTGGCGTTGTCGACCGCGCTGCGCACATCCTGCGTGAGGGCCGCAGCCGGCACCACCAGCTGGTTCATGGCGAACTGCTTGCGGTTGGCGAAGAATTGCGGGTTCTTGTTGTAGTAGTCCTGGACCTCGGCCTGGGTGGGACGCGCGACCTCGCCGATGCGCTTCTGCATGTAGGCCTGGGCGATGATCAGCGAGCGCGCGCGCTCGATCGCCTGCATCACCTTGGGATCGCGGTCCAGCTTTTCCTTGGCCGCCTCGCTCTCCAGCAGCTGGCGGTCGATCAGGGCCTGCAGCAGCTGCTTGCTGGCGACCTGCTGCTGCGCGGCCGGCACGCCGGCGCGCTGCATCTCCTCGTTCAGCTGCAGCACCGTGATTTCCTCGCCGTTCACGCTGGCCAGGGCCTGACCTGGTTTCGCCTCTTTTTCCTTGTCGCCGCAGCCGGCCAGGGCCGCCGTGACGAGCACTAGCGCCGCGCACAGCGCACGCTTGGGGGTGGATGGGATGGTGGTTTGCATGGCTGCCAAGTGGAAGGTTTTCAAGATGATTTCCTCGACGTTAAGGGCGGCAAGGCCGCCCGCTTGTTATGTGTGCCGGAGTCGCGATCTGGTCCCGGTCTGGACTCATCCATTCTGGGGAGCGCACGCCGGCCTCTCTGTACGTCAATTAACACTCTGCTAAATGGGTCGGCCACGCATGCCCGCCTCAGGCCACGGCCCGCACCGGCTGCGCTTCCTCCTGCTCCGCCAGGTAAGCCGCATAGGCGCGCTTCAGGCCTTCCGCCAGCGGCGTGCTGGCGCGCCACCCCAGGCTGGCCAGCTTGGAGACGTCGAGCAGCTTGCGCGGCGTGCCGTCCGGCTTGCCGGCGTCGAAGACGATGCGCCCCTGGTAGCCGACGGTCTCGCCCACCAGGCGCGCCAGCTCGGCGATGGTCACGTCCTGGCCGGTGCCGACGTTGACGTGCGAGTGCATGGGGTCGGTATGCGCCGCATACACGTCCTGCGCCAGGTTCATCACGTAGACGCTGGCGGCGGCCATGTCGTCGACGTAGAGGAATTCGCGCATCGGCTTGCCGCTGCCCCAGATCACGACCTCGGGTGCGCCGTTCGCCTTGGCTTCATGGAAGCGGCGCAGCAGCGCGGGAATCACGTGGCTGTTCTCGGGGTGGTAGTTGTCGCCGGGCCCGTACAGGTTGGTCGGCATCACGCTGCGGTAGTCGGTGCCGTACTGGCGGTTGTAGCTCTCGCACAGCTTGATGCCGGCGATCTTGGCCATCGCATAGGGCTCGTTGGTCGGCTCGAGCTTGCCGTTCATCAGGTATTCCTCGCGGATTGGCTGGCCCGCCAGGCGCGGATAGATGCAGGAAGAGCCGAGGAACAGCAGCTTCTTCACGCCGGCGCGCCAGGCTTCGTGCACCACGTTGGCCTGGACCATCATGTTGTCGTAGATGAACTCGGCCGGATAGGTGTTGTTGGCGTGGATGCCGCCCACCCTGGCGGCGGCCAGGTAGACCTGGTCGACCTGCTCGGTGCGGAAGAACTCGCGCACCTGGGCCTGGTCGGTGAGTTCCAGTTCGGCATGGCTGCGGGTGACGATGTTGGTGTGGCCCTGGGCGTGCAGGACGCGCACGATGGCCGAGCCGACCAGGCCGCGGTGGCCGGCGACGTAGATACGGGGCTGCGTAGTGTTCGACACGTTTACTCCAGTGAAATTGCAACGTTGTAGCCATGCGAGGTCAGCAGCTTGTGGCGGCGCGCCGTCTCCAGGTCATGCGCCACCATCTCCTGCACCATCGCTTCGAAGCTGGTCGCCGGCTCCCAGCCGAGACGCTCGCGTGCGCGGCTGGGGTCGCCCAGCAGGGTCTCGACTTCGGTGGGCCGGAAGTATTGCGGATCGACCGCCACGATCGGCTGGCCGGCAGCCACGCCCGGCGCCTTGTCGCCATGGATGCGCGCCACGATGCCGCGTTCGTGCACGCCCTCCCCCTGCCAGGCGATCTCGATGCCGAGTTCCTCGGCGGCGATCTCGACGAACTGGCGCACCGAGTACTGGCGGCCGGTGGCGATCACGAAGTCTTCCGGCTTGTCCTGCTGCAGCATCAGCCACTGCATGTGGACATAGTCGCGCGCATGGCCCCAGTCGCGCAGCGCGTCCAGGTTGCCCAGGTAGAGCTCGCGCTCCAGGCCTTGCGAGATGTTGGCCAGCGCGCGCGTGATCTTGCGGGTGACGAAGGTCTCGCCGCGGCGCGGGGATTCGTGGTTGAACAGGATGCCGTTGCAGGCATACATGCCATAGGCTTCGCGGTAATTGACGGTGATCCAGTAGGCGTAGAGCTTGGCCACCGCATAAGGGCTGCGCGGATAGAAAGGCGTGCTTTCGCGCTGGGGCGATTCCTGGACCAGGCCGTAGAGCTCGGAGGTCGAGGCCTGGTAGAAGCGGGTTTTCTTTTCCAGTCCCAGGAAGCGAATCGCCTCCAGCAGGCGCAAGGTGCCGAGGGCGTCGACGTCGGCCGTGTATTCGGGCGACTCGAAGGACACCGCGACATGGCTCATGGCGCCCAGGTTGTACACCTCGTCCGGCTGGACCTGGGCGATGATGCGCGTCAGGTTGGAGGTGTCGCTCAGGTCGCCGTAATGCAGGATCAGGCGCGGATTGTCCGAGTGCGGATCCTGGTAGATATGGTCGATGCGGTGGGTATTGAACAGCGAGGCACGGCGCTTGATGCCATGGACCTCGTACCCTTTCGCAAGCAGCAGTTCCGCGAGGTAAGAGCCGTCCTGGCCCGTTACCCCGGTGATCAGAGCTTTCTTCATCTTGTTTTGTCCTTGTGTTTCCTGTTTGCCAGAGGCAGCCGGCCCTCCGAAAAACTTGCAAACTCATCAATGATTCTACGCAGCGTGCATGGTCGTGCAAACAAGACCGCAATCGTGCGCACCTCTTTTAAGTAGGACTTAAGTAAATCGTTGCCCTTTCGTACGATGACGTGTTTTCACACGTAAATGCGCGTGCTTTAGCGCAAATTAGTTACAGTTAGCAATCCAGGCAAACCGCGGCCCGCTGCTGTTCGATGCGCCGGAAACGGTCCGGTTCACTGTGCGCCGGAAGGCGCCCTGGTACGCTTAGTGCGCGTTTTCGCGGGTGAAGACGACCTTCACCGTCTTCAGGATGATCCAGAGGTCGAGCCACAGCGACCAGTTGCGCAGGTAGTCCAGGTCGTACTGGATGCGCGCCTCCATCTTGTCGAGGGTCGCGGTCTCGCCGCGCAGGCCGTTGACCTGGGCCCAGCCGGTGATGCCCGGCCTGACCTTGTGGCGCAGCATGTAGCCCTTGATCAGCTTGCGGTACTGCTCGTTGTGGGCCACCGCATGCGGACGCGGGCCGACGATGCTCATGCGTCCCTGCAGGGCGTTGATGAATTGCGGCAGCTCGTCGAGCGAGGTGCGGCGCAGGAAGCCGCCCACCCGGGTCACGCGCCGGTCGTCCTTCCTGGCCTGGACCACCACCGGGCCGTCGTCGGTGACGGTCATCGAGCGGAACTTGTAGACATAGATTTCTTCGCCGTACAGGCCGTAGCGGCGCTGCTTGAAGATGATCGGGCCCGGCGAACTCAGCTTGACGGCGATGGCGATCACCAGCATCAGGGGCGCCAGCAGGATCAGGGCGAACAGGGAGATCACGACGTCGCTGCCCCGCTTGAGCACGCTGTTGAAGCCCATGAAGGGCGTCTCGCTGATCGCGATCACCGGCATGCCGCCGACGGTGTCGAAGCGCGCCTGCATCAGGTCGAACACATACACGTCCGGCAGGAAGTAGACCGAGGCCGTGGTGTCCTTCAGCTCGTCGATCAGCTTGCGGATGCGCGGCTGGGCCGAGATCGGCTGGCTGATGAAGATCATCTTGATGTTGTGCTGGCGCACATAGGCGGCCACCTCGGCCATCTTGCCCAGCATCGGGTGGACCAGGCTGGCAGGCTTGCGCTCGTCGGCGCGGTCGTCGAAGAAGCCGATCACCTGCATGAAGAGGTTCGGATGGCGGTCGCACACGCCGGCGAACTTGATGCCGACGTCGTTCGCGCCCACCACCACGATGGAACGCACTTCTTCGCCGCGGTCGCGGCTGCCGGTGGCGCGGCGCACCGCGATGTGGCTGACCAGGATCGTGACCGGCGTGGCGACGAACCAGGCCAGCAGCACGCGCTCGTCATAGTAGTACTTGAGGCCGCTCGCCGAACCCAGGAAATACAGGACCGCGATCGTCACGCACCAGCCGAACACGGTGTCGCGCGCATAGGCCAGCATGCGGCCGCTGCGCCAGGTGCGGTAGGGATCGATGTGCTGGTAGACCGAGGACGAGATGAAGAACGCGAGGATCATCAGGACCAGCGAGTATCCCGAGAACGGCTCGCCGTACACCAGCGTGGCGAGATACAGGGTCCCCATGACGATCAGGGGATCGAGCACGCGCTGGAAGAACGAGATAATCGGAATATCGTTGACCGTCATGTTTCACGTCTTTTCTCTTGGTGTCCACGTCAGAACAGGACGTTGGCGCCGACCTGCACCACGTTGGCGTCGAAGCGGCTGGTGCCGAGTACGCGCGAACCGCTGCGCGCCTGGTGCGAATAGCCCGCCTGCACCTGGATCTTGCGTTTGACCTGCCAGGTGGCGCGCAGGTTGGCGGAGCGGATCGTGTCGTTGAGGTCTTCCGAACCGGGGAACTCCCGGCGCGCGTTGTAGTCGCGCTTTTCGTAGATGGCGCTGGCGTCGACCTTGACCTTGCCGGTCGCGTTCCAGGTCGCCCCCAGCATCGCGCCCTTGTTCAGGGTGTAGCTGACGACGGTGCTTTCGATCGGGGCGAATTCGCGCCATACCGAGGCGCTGTAGCTCATCTTGCCCCGCGGCTGGTAGAGCGCCGTCACGCGCCCGTTGACGCCGCTGGTCTTGCCTTCGCCGAAGGACGGCTGCTCGCGCCGCACATAGCCGACCAGCGCCTGCAGGGTGGTCGAGCCGGTGGCGAGCCAGTTGACGCGTGCCTTCAGTTCGTCCTGCGTGAAGTCGTCGGTCAGCAGCGGATTCGGACGGTTGGGCCGGCGGATGGGAAACTCGCCTTTCACCCGGCGCGCCACCAGGCCGACCGAGCTGCCGCTCCTGGGCTGGTAGATCAGCTCGGCCTCGGCCGCCTTTTCGGTGCGGTTGTTGAAGCGCTGGGCCTGCAGCTCGTAGTCCCAGCGCTCGCGCGCCACGCCCGCACGCAGCTTCCAGCTCGGATGCATCTTCCATCCGGCATCGAAGAACTGGCGGCGCAGCTTGCGCAGGTTGCGCTCGTTGCTCTGGAAGTCGGTGTAAGGCGCCAGCGTCTGGACATGGTTGACTTCCGCTTTGCCCTCCAGCTTGTTGCCGATCTCCCAGTTCCACTGGGCCTGCAGGTCGCGCCCATCGTAGTCGAGCTGCTTGAAGTGATCGAACTTGACCTTGGACGCCTTGGCGACGGCGGAAATGCGCTGGCGGCTGATGCGCTTGTTGTAGACCACGCCGCCTTCGAGCGTGCGGTAGGAATCGCCGCGCTTGCCCTGGAAGGGGCGCGCGTTGTCGGGAATGCGCAGCAGGTTGTCGTCGTAGGCCCAGCCGATGCCGCCGTAGAGGCGCATGCCTTCTTCGGGCGGGGCCGCGAATGCGGATGCGGCCGGCAGGGTGATGAGGGCGCCGATCACGGCGGCGGCCAGGGGACGGTAGCGGAAACTCAGCATGTTGTTTGTCTTCTCGAAAGTGCGACGCTAGTCGGATTACCAGAACGCCCAGCTGCCCGTCGTCACCACCCAGATCCCCAGCAATCCATTGGTGACGGCGTGGGCCAGCACGGGCGACCACAGGTTTCGGTGCCGCATGTAGAGCAGGCTGTAGGCGACGCCGGCGACGATGCCGGCCAGCCAGAGATTGTGTTCGAAGCCGAACAGCACGACGGGAACGAGGAAGGCCTTGAGACCGACTCGGGCCGGATCGACCTGCTCGAAGTCCGAGGCTTCCACCCAGCGCATCAGGAAGGAACGCCAGAACAGTTCTTCCATGACGGGCACGACCAGGGCGGCGCCGGCGATGCGGATAGCCGCCAGCAGCCAGTCGATCTCGCCCGCGGTGCGCGGGTCGTAGCCGGGACTCGATCCGACCACCATCCAGGGCGCGTCGAGATTAATCCACAGCACCAGCACGAGCACGCCGGCCGCGATGGCGACGGCGGCTTGCCTGAATGTGATGAAAGCGTGTCGCAGCTCGGCGTACTGCTTCCAGAACACGGCCAGCAGCACGGCCACCAGCCCGATCTGGACCGGATACAGCCAGCGCAGCTCGGCGCGCGCGAAGCCGGCGCGCTCGAGCATGTCGCCGAGGATGATGAAGAAGATATAGGTGCCGAAAGGCAGGATCCGCGCCCAGGCGGCGCGGCTCAGGAACGGCGTCTCCGCCGGGGAGGACTTCGCTGCAGCATGATGGACCGAGAGCGCCTTGGGCGCGGAGGAAACGATGCGTTGTTCGTTGTTCTCGGTCATGGATTCAATGGCGGGCGCCTGGCCCGCTTGCCTGTTTCGTTAGGCTACTCTCCCCTGGCGCGAGCTTCAATGCGCTCCCAGCGTTCCAGGGCGTCGAGCAGCAGATCGTCGATCTCGGCGTAGCGCGCATTCAGGCGCTTGGCATCGCCGGGATTCTGCTTGTAGAAGTCCGGCGAATTCATCTGTGCTGTAATCGCCGACTGCTCATCTTCAAGAGTCGCGATCAGCTGAGGAAGTTCCTCCAGTTCGCGCTGCTCTTTGTAGCTCAACTTTACCTTCTTAGCGGCAGGGCTCTGTGCGGTGGATGACATACCACTCGGTTTCGTCACGGCAGGCTTCGGCGCCTCCGCGGCCTTCGCGGGCTGGAACGCGGGTTCGCTGGCTTTCACGCGTTCCCAATCGGTATAGCCGCCGACGTATTCGCGCCACATGCCGGCGCCTTCGGCAACGATCACCTGGGTCACGACATTGTCCAGGAAGGTACGGTCGTGGCTGACGAGAAACACGGTGCCGGTATAGTCCTCAAGCAATTCCTCGAGCAGCTCAAGGGTGTCGATGTCGAGGTCGTTGGTCGGTTCGTCGAGCACCAGGCAGTTGGCCAGCTTGGCGAACAGGCGCGCCAGCAGCAGGCGGTTGCGTTCGCCGCCGGAGAGCGACTTGACCGGCGAACGCGCGCGTTCCGGCGCGAACAGGAAGTCGCTCAGGTAGGTCATCACGTGCTTGCGCTGGCCATTGATCTCGACCCAGTCGCTGCCCGGCGAGATGGTGTCGGCCAGGCTCGCCTCTTCGTTGAGCTGGGCGCGCATCTGGTCGAAGTAGGCCACGTTCAGGCGCGTGCCCAGCTTGACCGTGCCGCTGTCGGCGCTCTCCTCGCCCAGGATAATCTTGAGCAAGGTGGTCTTGCCGGCGCCGTTGGGGCCGATCAGGCCGACCTTGTCGCCGCGCAGGATGGTGCCGGTGAAATTCGTGATGATCTGCTTGTCGCCGTAACGCTTGGAGACGTTCTCGAGCTCGGCCACGATCTTGCCGGAGCGTTCTCCGGTGCCGACGTCGAGCTTGACCTGCCCTTGTTGGTCGCGGCGTGCCGCGCGCTGCAGGCGCAGCGCTTCCAGGCGGCGCACGCGGCCTTCGTCGCGGGTGCGGCGCGCCTGCACGCCCTTGCGGATCCACACTTCTTCCTGGGCCAGGAACTTGTCGAACTTGGCGTTCTCGACTTCCTCGTTGGCCAGCAGTTCGCGCTTGCGTTCCTGGTAGGTCGAGAAATTACCCGGGAAGGAAAGCAGGCGGCCACGGTCGAGTTCGACGATGCGGGTGGCCACGTTGTCGAGGAAGCTGCGGTCGTGGGTGATGAACAGCACCGAGCCGCGGAATTCGCGCAGCAGGCCTTCCAGCCACTTGATCGAGGTGAAGTCGAGGTGGTTGGTGGGTTCGTCGAGCAGCAGCACGTCCGGGCCGGAGACCAGTGCCACGGCCAGGGCCACGCGCTTCTGCATACCGCCGGACAGGGTGCCCATCTTCGCTTCGCGCGCCAGGCCCAGGCGGTCGAGGGTGGTGTCGACCTTGTGCGCCAGGTTCCAGCCGTCGAGGGCGTCGAGCTTCGACTGCAGCTCGTGCATGCGTTCCATCAGGGCTTCGTCGTCGCCCTGGCCGAACTTGCCGGTGAGCTCTTCGTACTCGGTGAGCATGGCTTGCTGCTCGCCCATGCCGGCGGCGACCGCGTCGAACACGGTGACCTCGGGGTCGAACACGGGTTCCTGCTCGACGTAGGCGATCTTCAGCCCCTGCTGCATGACCAGCAGGCCGTCGTCGAGCCTGGAGCGGCCGGAAATAATCTTGAGCAGCGAGGATTTGCCGGTGCCGTTGCGGCCGATCAGGCCGACGCGCTCGCCGGCCTCCAGCGAAAAGTCGGCGTGGTCGAGCAGTGCCACGTGGCCGAAGGCCAGCTGGGCGGAAGTAAGGGAGATGACAGCCATAATGGGTTAGCGTCCTGCGGGCGCGGGTTGCTGCCGCAGCGACAAATGCATGAAATGATTGAATGAGACCGGTATTGTACCGACTCGTGGGGCAAGGCCTCGAACAATCCGGCCATCCTCGGCTATAATTGCGCTCGGTTCACGGTTCCGGCCCGTTCGCGGGGTCCGCCCGCCGGACTGCAGGCCTGGTTCTGCCGGGTGACTGCCCTGCCCGCTTCACGGCGGCGCTCGCGTCCTCTCCGTAGCACAATGGATAGTGCACATGCCTCCTAAGCGTGGGATACTGGTTCGATTCCAGTCGGAGGGACCAACTCGATAGACCTTCCCTCATCTGCCAGCCCGTCCGACCGGATAAGTGGCGCCGATCGGCTGGCGCTGGCACTCGGCTGCGCCGTATCGCGAATCAATCCATCGGCTCCTTAGGAAGGCAGGAAAGCATCTGCTGGATACGCTGCTCGGAATAAACGCTTGCCGCGGCCTGGAGCGCTTCCTGAGTGACCTGGGACTGGATGACCCCTCCCTTTTTGGCCAGCAAGTCTTTCCCGAGGATGACAAAGTCGAGCATCTGATTAATCCCCGTATAAGCGCGAATATCGCTTCCTGACGAGGCAACGTGGCCCTGCCTGCATCTGTCGGTTTTGATATCCGGCTTGGAAACGAAGGGCGCCTTGAGGTTCAGCTCTTCCGGACTGCAGCGTTTCGCCACGGGGATGGGTCCGGGCTTTTGGGGCGATACCTTGCCATAGCGGAGCAACTGGTGAAGGGCAATCGAACCCTCGCCAAAGGCAGGTCCGCTGTCGGCGATCACAGCCCATGTCGGCTTGTAGCCCGCACCACCGATCCATACCACTTTGCCCAGCAGGTCCTCGGTGGGGGTGACCGCAACGGGAAGCGACTCGGCATCCAGGTACCGCGCTTCGCCATCCACCAGGTGCCGCAGGGACGTGGCGGAGAAGTAGGCTTGAATCTGTTCTCCTGCTACGGTTTCCAGCAAGGCTCCCATTTTCGGCCTGCCTATCCCATTACCAGCCACGTAGCCCTTTTTGCATGACGTGGGACTCCGCCCGGGCGCCAAGGCTTCGACCTCCATGCCGAACACACAAAACATTGGTGTGCCGGGGCCGAACCCGGCCTTTGCGGCCTGAGAAAATTCCACGGCACAGGTGGCATCGCAGGATTGAGTCTCTTTACCGTTCCAGCGGGACATACCATTTTGCAGGTAAGTAAAACCGTGATCGCCAACCGTATACGACGCCGGGCCACCGTCCGGATTCACGGCCAGCCGCGCACGCACGGCGATGGACCCATCGGCGAATTTGCGCGTGCTGGCTTTCATCTTGTCGCCGGCGCGGTTCTTGACTGTAATCTTCCCAGGGATACCGCAGTCCTCGGCACCGATGACCGCGGCTGTCACAAAGAACTGGGCTGTCATGATAGCTATTGCTGGCTTAGGAAATCTCATTTTCTCTCCTTTAACAAGTTGGCTTGTCAAACCACCTGCGACAGGTAGCACCAGGCTTCCACACTACCGAGCTACATATTGCGCCGGTTTGCCGGTTCTGCATATGAATGCCTAGACGACAGGCCGCTGAAACAACACGCGGATACGGTGCCATCGCTTGCAGAGTTCTTGCTCGGCAATAACATTGGGAACTTCAAATCCTTAAATTTAACCATTGTTGTTTTAACGAAATTTGTGTTGCCTGGACTTAATACCCCCCAGTAAACTCAAGGGCTTTGCCGGTCGTGCCACGCGACCTTCCTCTGTCCTGAAGAGATTCCCTTGAAGTTCACGTCACGCTCCCGCACCACGCTTCTCCTGCCTGTCCTGCTTTGCCTTACCGTCCTGACCGCCTGCGGCGGCGGTAGTGGAGATGCCGCACCTGCCACGGCTTCCAGTGTCCCTTCCGCATCGGCAGCCGCCGTCAGGACCGCCTCGCTGGTCCAGATCTGCCCCGGCCAGAGCGCCGATCCGACCGGCGAAGTACCGGCCTCGGCAGCCATCCAGGCCTGCGTCGACCAGATCGGGGCCAAGGGAACCCTGGAACTGCCTCCGGGCACCTACCTGATGAGCTCGCAGTTGAGGTTCAGGTTCCCCTTCACCCTGAGGACCAAGGGGTTGGCCGGCTCGACGGCGACCTGCACCCAGGGCGCCGATTGCGCCACCTTGAAGGCATCCCCCTTGCTCGCGGAAAAGTTCGGCATCCTGTTTGTCGGTGGCGAAGGCGTCGCCGTCGAAGGCTTCGTCATGGATCATGTGACGCTCGACGGCAACCGCGCCGAGCGCCTGCTCGGCGTGGCGCGCGACCGCTGCGTTGCAGGCGACAATCGCTACGGCTTCAACGCCTCGATCGAGAGCTGCACCTCCTGCAGCGTGACCTACTCCGCTTCGGTGAACGCCGTTTGCGGCACCGGCCTGGCCTGGTCCGGAAGCAAGGCGACGATCGAAAGGAACGTCTTCGCGAACAACGGCGACAACGACACCCCTTACCTGTGGTCCGACGGTTTGTCGGTGGTCCTGGCCGATGACTCGTCCATCCAGGAGAACCGCTTCATCGACAACAGCGACGTGGGCCTCATCTCCTTTGGTTCCGCGCGGACCAAGATCCTGAACAACGTGGTAACTCAGGACAAGATCAAGGCCTTTGCCGGCTTCATGCTGGACTCGCTGCAGACCGGCGACTTCAGCGACTCGACCATCTCGGGCAATACGGTAAGCTGCGCGCCGGGGAAATGCTTTTTCGGGGTCAATATCGGTCCCAGCCCCTGGTACCCGAAAAACAAGCCCGTGTTCGGCGGACGCTTCGAGGGAAATACGATCAGCGGCGGCACGATCGGCCTGAACATCAGCGGCATCAAGGCGAGTCCACAGATGATGTACGTGGGCGGGAACATGCTGGTCGGCTCCTATCCTGCCGGGCGGACGACTTGCCGCCACGTCGGCAGCGTGACGAGCACAGCTATTTCCCGCGATCCGAACATCGCGAACTCCGCCATCGCGCTCGGCACCAATTACCTGAACCAGCAGACGGTCTTCCCTCTCCTGCAGTCGACGGATAATTGCATCGGCTGAACGCCGCCGGCTGGGTATGGTCCGTCGGCGAATGCACCGGAGCGTGCGTGGCGGCCTAGCTGCTTGCCGGACGTCCGTCGCCGATCCGGATCCGGCGCTTCATCGTGGACAGCAGGCCGATCATGCTGTCCTTGTCCTCGGCCGGGATCTCGGACAGGATCTCGTCGATCCAGCGCTCGTGCACGGCGGCCATTTCGGCGAAGGCGAGGCGCCCTGCCGGCGTCAGCTTGACGGCGAAGGCGCGCCGGTCCTTCGCATCGGGCACGCGCACCACCAGCTGCTCGCGCTCGAGCTGGTCGGTGATGCCGGTGATATTGCCGCCGGTGACCATCATGCGCCGGGACAGCTCGCCCATGCGCAAGCCGTCCGGATGGCGCTCCAGCTGCGCCATCAGGTCGAAGCGCGGCAAGGTGATGCCGAAGCTGGTGCGCAGGCGGCTGCGGATCTCGTTCTCGATCCGCAAGGTGCACGACAGCATGCGCAGCCACAGGCGCAGCGACTGGTGGTGTTCCTGCGTCAGCCGGCTCTCCAGGTCGAGGCTGTCCAGATCCTCCGGCGCCTCCCGCAAGCCGTCGCTTCCCCGACCGTCGACATCCTTCATGCTGTTCCCTGGGCCGTCTCGGCGCGTAGTTTGAACCGTTGCAGCTTACCGGTTTCGGTGCGCGGCAACTGTTCGCGAAACCGCACAGCGCGCGGGTATTTGTAGGGTGCGATCTGCTGCTTGACGAATTCCTGCAGCTCCTGCGCCAGCGCATCCGAGGGCGCCTGGCCGCTGCGCAGCACCACGTGCGCCTCGACCAGCTGGCCGCGCTCGGCATCCGGGCGCCCGACCACGCCGCACTCGGCCACGGCCGGATGGCGCAGCAGCGCTTCCTCGACCTCGGCCCCGGCGATGTTGTAGCCGGCCGAAATGATCATGTCGTCCGTGCGCGAGCGGTAGTAGAAGTAGCCGTCGGCATCCATCTCGTAGGCGTCGCCCGTGAGGTTCCAGCCGTTCTTCACGTAATCGAGCTGGCGCGGGTCGTCCAGGTAGCGGCAGCCGGTCGGTCCCTTGACGGCGAGCCTTCCGATCACGCCTGGCCCCACCGGGCGGCCCTGCGCGTCGAGCACGCAGGCCTGGTAGCCCGGCACCGGCTTGCCGGTGGCGCCGGGACGGATCTCTCTGCCGGCCGCCGAGATAAAGATGTGCAGCATTTCGGTGGCGCCGATGCCGTCGATCATGGCCAGGCCGGTGGCCGCCTGCCAGGCCTCGCGCGTGGCCAGCGGCAGCGCCTCGCCGGCCGAGACGGTGCGGCTCAGGCTGGACAGGTCGAACTGCGGGGCCAGCGCCGCCATCTGGCGGTAGAAGGTCGGGGCCGTGAAGCATACCGTGGCGCGCTGCTGCTCGATCGCGGCCAGCAGGGTTTCCGGCGTCAGCTTTTCGATCAGGACCGCGCGTGCGCCCACGCGCAGCGGGAACAGCAGCAGGCCGCCGAGGCCGAAGGTGAAGGCCAGCGGCGGCGTGCCGATGAAGACGTCGTCGATGCTAGAACCCAGGATGTGGCGCGGGAAGCAGTCGCAGATCGCCAGCACGTCGCGGTGGAAGTGCATGGTGCCTTTCGGGACGCCGGTGGTGCCCGAGGTAAAACTGATCAGGCAGACGTCGTCTGCCGCACTGTCGACGGCGTCGAACGGCGCTTCGTAACGCGCCATGCGCGCCTCCAGCCCCTCTTCCTTGTCGCTGTCGAAGCAGACCAGGGGCACGCCATCCAGCGCCAGCGCCTCGACCTCGCCGCACAGGGCGGCCGCGCACAGCACGGCGCCGACGCGCGCCTTGGCCGCGATGGCGCCCAGCTCGCGGGCGCGCAGCAGCGGCATGGTCGGCACGGCGATGCAGCCGGCCTTGATCACGGCCAGGATGCAGGCAGCCATCATGGGACAGTTGGCGCCGCGCAGCAGCACCCGGCTGCCGGTGGGCAGGCGCAGGTCTTCGCGCAGCACGTGGGCGATGCGGTCGACCCGGGCCAGCAGCGCGGCATAGCTCAGGGTCTCGCGAGCGCCAATCAGGGCGCTGCGTTCGCCCCAGCCGCGCTGCACACCCTTGTCCAGCAGTTCGGCCGCGCAGTTGAGCCGCTCGGGGTAGCGCAGCTCGGGCAGCTCGAACAGGAATTCCGGCCAGAGTGCGCGCGGCGGCAGGTTGGCGCGCGCAAAGCCGTCGGTATAGCCGGAACGGGTCAGTTCCGTGGAAGAGACTGCTGCTGGTGCGGCATCGGTCATGTGAGCCCTCTTTGGTAGGTCAGGCAAGCGTCCGCAGGTACTTTAAATCTAAAGTAACCCAGCAGCAAGGGATTTGCGGGGTTCGCGGCGGACGCCTCTAGTGCGGTTATGCGCTACGGGCACGCCCGGCCTGGCGCAGCGCGGCGGCGCCGGCCTGCCCCAGGACTTGTCCGAGTCGGGCCGCGTCGAGCGCACCGTCGGCGAGCTGTTCCAGCTGCTCCAGGCTGGCTGCCGCCGCGTGCAGGCCCAGGGTGGCGCAGCCCTCGCGCAGACGCTTGAGGCGCCCGGCCACGGCATCGCCCTCGCCTGCCGCCAGCAGGCCGGCCAGCTCGGGGCCCGCCGCGGCCAGCTGGCGCTGCAGGCCGTCAAGGTAGAGCTGGAGGCGCGCGCTATCGATGCCGAGGCGGCGCGCCACGTCCTGCGGGTCTTCGTCGGCAGCCCCGGCCGGCGCGCCGGCCAGGCGCGCGAACTGGGCGCGCACGTCCTCGGCCTGGAAGGGTTTGACGATGTAGCCGTCCGCGCCCAGGCCGTCGGCTTCGGCCATGGTGGCGGCATCGGCGGAGGCGGAGACCAGCACGAAGCGCTGCTGCGCATGCACCGCGTGGGCGCGCATCCTGGCCAGCAGTTCGAGCCCGGACAGACGCGGCATGCGCAGGTCGCAGAACACGATGCCCGGGGCCAGGCCGGCCTCCAGCTGGCGCCAGGCGTCCTCGCCGTCCTCGGCCTCGAGAATCTCGTGGCTGCCGCAGCTGTCGACCAGATGCATCAGCATCATGCGCGAAACGACGTCGTCGTCGACCACCAGCACCTTCATCGGCTTCCCCTCGTTAGAAGCCGGCATTATAAACGCGCAAGCTCGGGCCGGGCTTCACGCCTGCCCCGTAGCGAATCCGGCAAACAGGATGGCCAGGCGCGGCAGACCCGCGCGCAGGCGCGTTGCGTCGCGCGCATCGGCGGCCGCTTCCAGCTCGGCGCACAGCTGCTGGATCGCGCTCTCGCCCAGGTGGCTGGCGCTGCCCCGCAGACCGTGCAGGACGCGCCCGGCGGTGTCGAAGTCGCCGGCGTCGATGGCGGCGTCGAGCTCCGCCCGGCGGCGCGGCAAGTCGGCGGCGAAGGCGGCGCGCAGGCGGGCGCTCAGGTCGTTGGCGCGCCGTCCCGGGTTGGCCGCGGCCGGCGCCGGCGCCGCAACCGCAGCTTCCGGCGTCACGCCGAACATCGCATCCAGCTCGGCCAGCGCCGCCACGCTTTCGCGCACCGGGGGCGCGGCCGCCTTGGAGGCGTCGTGGGCCGGCATCGGCGTCAGCGGCAGGCCGCGCTGCTGCTGGCGCTCGATCGCGCGCGCGATCTGGTAGTGCAGCGCATCTTCGTCGATCGGCTTGGTCAGGAAGGCGTCCATGCCGCAGGCCAGGTAGCGCGCCCGGTCCTCGCTGGTGGCGTTGGCGGTGAGCGCGACGATCATCACATGCTGGTCGATGGCCGGCGACTCCATGGTGCCGCCGGCGCGGATCAGGCGGGTCGCCGTGGCGCCATCCATCTCCGGCATGCGCCCGTCCATCAGGACCAGGTCGTAGCGCGTGCGGGAACAGGCCTGCACCGCCTCGGCGCCGTTGGCGACCACGTCGACCTGGTGTCCCATCTCCTCGATCATCAGGCGCGCGATGATCTGGTTGGTCGGGAAGTCCTCGGCGCACAGGATGCGCAGGCGGTGGCTGTGCGGCGCGCGCGCCAGCTGCTCGAGCTGGGGCGGCTCGACGCCGTCCGCCAGCGGCAGCAGCACGCTGAACACGCTGCCCTTGCCTTCGGTGCTGTTGACGCCGATGGTGCCGCCCATCAGCTCCACCAGCTGGCGGCAGATCGCCAGGCCCAGGCCGGTGCCGCCGTAGCGGCGCGTGGTGGTGGTGTCGGCCTGTTCGAACTTCTGGAACAGGCGCGGCAGCGCGGCGGCCGGGATGCCGATGCCGGTGTCGCGCACCGTGAAGCGGATCATGTGGCCGCCTTGACCTGCTCCCTCGCCTTTCGGCTGATCTTCGGCGCGGCGCTCGACCTCGACCCGCACCCCGCCCGACCTGGTGAATTTAAACGCGTTCCCGACCAGGTTGACCAACACCTGGCGAAGGCGGGTCGGGTCGCCCACCACGAAGCGCGGCAGCTCCTCGCCCAGGCTCACCGCGAAGTCCAGGCTGTGGGCCGCCGCCTGTTCCTGGAACAGGCTGGCCACGTTGGTGATGGCCGCGTGCAGGTCGAAGTCGATGCTTTCGATGCTCAGCTTGCCCGCCTCGATCTTGGAAAAATCGAGCAGGTCGTTGATGATCGCCAGCAGCGCCTGGGCGTTGGCCTGGCCGCGCAGGATCTGGTCGCGCGTGGCGTCCTTGAGTGCGCCGTCGCGCAGCGCGAAGCCGAGCATGCCGATCACGCCGGCCAGCGGGGTGCGCATCTCGTGGCTCATGTTGGCCAGGAATTCGGACTTCTGGCGCGTCGCATCCTCGGCGCGCTGCTTGGCCTGGCGCAGGAATTCCTCGTTCTCCTGCAGCGCGCGGTAAGCGTTCTGCAGCTCGTTGGTCTGGGCGCGCACGCGCCGCTCCTGGTCGCGCAGTTCCTGGGTCTGGCGTTCCAGCACGCGGTTCTGGTGCTCGACCTGCTCGGTGCGCGCGCCCACCTGGCGCTCGAGGCGTTCCTTCTGGTGGCGCAGCCCTTCCAGGCGCATGCGCAGGCCGATGTACACGGCGGCGCAGAACAGGGCCGCGGCGCCGATCCGGAACCAGGGGGTGCCCCAGGGCGGCGGTTCGATGGTGAGCGCCAGCGCGGCGACGTCCTCGCCCCAGACCCCGTCCTTGTTGGCGGCGCGCACGCGGAACACGTAGGTGCCCGGCTCCAGGTTGGTATAGGTGGCGAAGCGCTTGTCGGCGCCGGTCAGCACCCAGCCCTGGTCGAAGCCGTCCAGGCGGTAGGCGAACTGGTTGCGCGAGGGCGCGGCGAAATGCAGGGCCGCGAATTCCAGGGTCAGCACGGCCGCTTCGTCGGGCAAGGTGACCTGGTCGGTCTGCTCCACCGGGCGGGTCAGGAGGCCCGGCATGGCCTGCTCGATCGGGCGGTTGAACACCTGCAGCCCGGTGATCACGGCGCGCGGCGCGGTGCGGTTGTCGCGGATGGCGCTCGGATCGAAGGCCGTGATGCCGTTGAAGCCGCCGAAGTACAGGGTGCCGTCGGAGGCGCGCAGGGCCGAGGCGTCGAAGAAGGCGCCGTCGGTGATGCCGTCGGCCGAGGTGTAGTTGCGGAAGCGCCCGCTTTTGGGGTCGAAGCAGGACATGCCGCTCGAGGTGCTGACCCAGATGCGGCCGTCGGCGTCTTCCAGCATGGCGGCGACCGCGTCGTCCACCAGCCCGTCGCGCGCGGTGTAGCGCACGAAGCGCACCGAGCCGTCGGCGGCCGTGATCATGCGGTTGAGGCCGCCCGCGGTGCCGACCCAGATGTCGCCGCGGCTGTCTTCCAGCAGGTAGTGGATCTCGTCGTGACTGAGGCTGTTCTTGTCGTAGGGGTCGTGGCGGAAGTGGCGGAAGCGCCCGCTCTTGCGGTCGAGCAGGTCGAGGCCGTCGAAGGTCCCGACCCAGAAGCGGCCGCGCCGGTCCTCCAGCAGGGGACGGGTGATGTCGTCGGCCAGGCTGGCCATGCGGTTGGCGTCGTGGCGGTAGCTGACGACGTCCTGGGTGACGGGATCGAGCCGGTGCAGGCCGCCGCGCGTGGTGATCCACACATAGCCGTCGCGCGCGGCCAGCATGCCGCGCACGTTGTTGGAGTCGGCGTCGCCCGGCAGCACCTTGCGCCGGAAGCGCTTGGTGCGCGGATCGAAGCCGGTGACGCCGGTGCGGCTGCCCACCCACAGCACGCCGTCGCGGTCGCGCGCCAGCGCCGTGGCCGGGGCGTCGATCAGGCTGTTCGGATTGGCCGGGTCGTGGCGGTAGACCACGGCGCGCCCGGTGGCCGGATCGAGGTTGCTCAGGCCCGTGACGCTGCCGACCCACAGCCGGTTGCCGTCCTCGAGCAGCACCCGCACCTTGCTGTCGGCCAGGGAGTCGGGCTCGCCCGGACGGGCGACGATGCGGGCGAAGCCGCCGCTTTCGAGGTCGGTGCGCGAGACGCCGCCATACCAGGTGCCCACCCAGAAGGTGCCGACGCGGTCGCGGTACAGGGCCGAGACGAAGTTGTCCGCCAGGCTGCGGCGGTCGGTGACGCTGTTGCGGTAAGGGTCGAAACGGTCGCCGCCCTCGCGCCAGCGGAACAGGCCGTCGTCGTGGGTGCCGGCCCAGATCGTGCCGCCCTCTTCCTGGTACAGCGCAGTGATCCAGAAGCGGCCGATGCCGTCCTCGGGCCGGTAGCGGCGCACCTTGCCCTGGTCCTCGCCGCGCAGCGCATGGCGTTCGAGTCCGCCGTAGCGGCCCACCCACAGGCGCTGTTCGCTGTCCACCATCAGCGCGTGCACCGGGGCGTCGCGCTTGCCCAGGCCGGCGCCGTGGTGCTCGAAGCGCTTGCGCTTGGGGTCGAAGCTGTCCAGGCCGGCCGCGGTGCCGATCCACAGGCGCCCGCTGGCGTCCAGCGCCAGCGCGTTGATGCCGTCGTCGCTGAGCGAGCCGGCGCCCGGCTCGCTGTGCCAGCTGGTGAAGCGCTTGCTCACCATGTCGAAGTGCTGCAGGCCGTCGCCGGTGCCGATCCACAGGCCGTCGGCGCCGTCGCTGATCAATGCCTTGATGTGGCGGTTGCCGTTGCCGCGCCGCGCCGGGCCGTTGGACACGAACAGGGTAAAGCTGCGCGTCACCGGGTCGAAGCGGTTCAAGCCGCCGTCCGTGCCCAGCCACAGCTGGCCATGGCGGTCGATGTGCAGGATCCGCACCCAGTTGTTGGCCAGGCTGTTCGGCTTGCCCATCTCGCTGCGGTAGTTGGTGAAGCGGTAGCCGTCGAAGCGCGAGACGCCGGACTGGGTGCCGAACCACATGAAGCCCTCGCGGTCCTGGACGATGGACAGCACCGATTCCTGCGGCAGTCCGTCGTGCACCGACAGGTGGTCGAAGCGCAGGGTCGGCTCGGGCCCGGCGTGCGCGAACCCGGCGCAGAACAAGGCCGCCAGCACCAGCAGCAGTCGCAGGCAGGCCGTCATGGGGCGAAGAAGGACAGGACGTCCTGGCGGCGCGCGAGCGTGTCGTGCTCGCCCAGGCGGATCAGCTCGCGCGTGTAGCTGGCCTCGAACAGCAGGTAGGAGGCGAGCGCCGAGCCGCGCGATTCCAGCGCGCCGATCCCGCCCAGCAGGGTGCGCACCGGCGGCGGCAGGCTCTGGGTGTGGCGCGCGGCGATGTCGTCAAGGCGCTCGCTGGGCGCGATCACGAGCAGCTTGACCGGCCTGAGCGGCATGGCGGCGCGCGCCTCGTCGGGGATGCGGCCGAGCGTGTGGTTGACGCGCTGCAGGCGCTCGACGTCCGCCGCCAGGCTGTCGAGGAAGATCGAGGACAGCGCATGGCCGGCGACCTGCGCCAGACTCGGATAGCCGCCGCTGTTGACCTCTTCGCGCGCCGGCTCGGTCATGCGTCCGGCGCCGACCACCAGCACGCGCGTGGCGCCCAGGTGGATCGCGGGGGCGATCGGAGCCAGCTGGCGCATCGAACCGTCGCCGCAGTACTCGCGCCGGCCCGCCAGGTAGAGCGGCACGGCCGGGAAGATGAAGGGAATCGCGCTCGATGCCAGCAGGTGCTCGACCCCGATCTGGGTGGCCAGCGCCATGCGCTGGTGACGCACCCAGGGCTCGATCTGGGCGGCGCTCTGGTAGAAGGTCAGGTGGTGGCCGCTGCTATAGGACGAAGCGGTGATGGCCAGCGCGTGCAGTACGCCGTCCGCCAGGGCCGCATCCAGGCGCGGCAGGTCGAGCGCATGGTGCAGCAGGCCGGCCAGCGGGGTGTTGTCGAGCAGGGACTGGGGCGGCGAAGCGTGCCACTTGCGCAGCAGCCAGCCGAAGGACAGCAGCGACAGCCAGCGCGCCCCTGAACGCAGCACGGCCAGCGAATCGGCGCGGTAGACCTGGTGCGCGGCCACGTTTTCCCAGACCGACAGCAGGCCGCGCACGCCGTCGGCGAAATCGTCGGCGCGGCACGCCAGGGCGGTCGCGTTGAGCGCGCCGGCCGAGGTGCCGCAGATGATGTCGAAGGGGGATTGGGGGGCGGTGCGGCCGGCCTCCACCAGGATCTGCCGGACCGCATGCAATACGCCCGCCTGGTAAGCGGCCCGTGCGCCGCCCCCAGTCAGGATGAGCCCGGTTTTTTCTTTACTGTCCACCCCGCCAAGCTTAGCAAACAAAGACTAGCTATAGGGAAATAAGTGCCATTTCGTCAGCATTTAATCCCCTTTTGCAACGCCTTCGCGTCGCGGATCCGCACCACCGAACCACAGCGGCACGCCGTGGATGTTCAGGCGTTCGATGCCTTGCAGGCCCGAAGTCTGCTCGCTCTGGCGCACCTTGTGGCCGCGCGCCTGCAGCGCTTCGACGGTGGACAGCGGGAAGCGCCCCGCTTCGAGCTCGGTCGGTCCGTTGCGGCTGCCGAAGTTGGGCAGCGCGATCGCCTGCTGGACGTTCAGGCCCCAGTCGAGGGTGCCGACCAGGACCTTGGCCACGTAGTTGATGATGGCCGGGCCGCCGGGCGAGCCGACCGTGAGCGCCAGCTTGCCGGTCTTCTTGTCGAACACCACGGTCGGCGACATCGCGCTGCGCGGGCGCTTGCCCGCCTCGACGCGGTTGGCCACCGGGCCGTTGGCGTCACGCGCATCGAAGGAGAAGTCGGTCAGCTGGTTGTTGAGGATGAAGCCGTCGACCATCTGGCGCGAGCCGAAGGCGTCCTCGATGGTGGTGGTCATCGCCAGGCCCATGCCGTAGCCGTCGACCACCGCCACATGCGAGGTGGACGGGGTTTCGATGGCGTTGTCGGTGCCCCACTTCGCGGCCACTTCCATGCCCGGCGGCGTGCCGGCCGGCGCTTCGCCCATCGAGCGCTGGCCCACCAGGGCGGCGCGCCGCGCCAGGTAGGACTTGTCGATCAGGCTGGCGATGCCCTTGCCCGGCAGCGGCACGAAGTCGGTGTCGGCGGCGTAGCGGTTGCGGTCGGCGTAGGCCAGGCGCCCCACTTCGGAGAACACGTGCACCGCTTGCGGGCCCGGCACGCCATTGGCCGGCGCCAGCGCCTTCATGTCCATGGTCTCGAACATGCCCAGCATCTGGGCCACCGCGATGCCGCCCGAGGACGGCGGCGGCATGCCGCAGATGGTGTAAGTCCTATAGTCGCTGCAGACCGGCGTGCGCACCTTCGGCTGGTAGCCGGCGATGTCGGCCGCCGTGAGCAGGCCCGGGTTGGTCGGGTGGCCCGCCACCTTGGCGGCGATGTCGCGCGCGATGTGGCCCTTGTAGAAGGCGTCGGCGCCGCCCTCGGCGATCTCGCGCAGGGTCCTGGCCAAGGCCGGGTTCTTCAGCACGTGGCCGACCGGCCAGGGACGGCCGGCAGGGTCGTAGAAATAGGCGGCGGCCACCGGGTCCTTGCGCAGGTGGGCGTCGTAGCTCAGCAGCCCGTTGAGGCGCGGGCTGACGGCGAAGCCTCGTTCCGACAGGCGGATGGCCGGCTCGAACAGGGCTTTCCAGGGCAGCTTGCCGTGCTGGCGGTGCGCCAGCTCCAGCATGCGCAAGACGCCGGGCGCGCCTACCGAGCGGCCGCCGACGATGCCCTCGACGCGCGAGAGCGGCTTGCCGTCGGGACGCTGGAACAGGCGCTCGTCGGCCCTGGCCGGCGCGGTCTCGCGGCCGTCGAAGGCCTGGACCTGCTTGCCGTCATAGTGGACCAGGAAGGCGCCGCCGCCGATGCCAGAGGACTGGGGCTCGACCAGGGTGAGCACCAGCTGGGTGGCGATGGCGGCGTCGATGGCGCTGCCGCCCTTCCTGAGGATCTGGTAGCCGGCGTCCACCGCGAGCGGATTGGCGGCGGCGACCATGTATTTTTTCGCGGGCCAGCCGGCCTTGTCCTGGTAGCCGGTGGCCGCTTCCGGTGCGGCCTGGCGGGTGTCCTGTGCGTGGACGGGAGACTGGAAGGCGCCGGCCAGTGCCAGGCCGATGGTAATCAGTGTGAATCGGTTCAAATCGGCTCTCCAAAAGCAAGGCGGGCGCGCAATATGGGATGCCCCATGATTGGCCGCGCCCGCTACCCCGGCATCGTACAACAATTGCCGGTTGCTTACAGAACAGCTTATTTAGGCTGCATACGGATCGCGCCGTCCAGGCGGATCGTTTCGCCGTTCAGCATCACGTTCTCGATGATGGCCTTGGCCAGGTGCGCGTATTCCTTCGGCATGCCGAGGCGCGGGGGGAACGGCACCATCTTGCCCAGGGAGTCGCGCACTTCCTGCGGCATGCCCATCAGCATCGGGGTTTCGAAGATGCCCGGCGCGATGGTCATCACGCGGATGCCGCTGCGCGCCAGGTCGCGCGCCATCGGCAGGGTCATGCCGGCGACGGCGGCCTTGGACGAACCATAGGCGGCCTGGCCGATCTGGCCGTCGAAGGCCGCGACCGAGGCGGTGTTGATGATGATGCCGCGCTCGCCGTACTCGCCGGCTTCGGTCTTGCCCATCGCATCGGCGGCCAGGCGCGCCATGTTGAAGGTACCCACCAGGTTGATGTTCACCGCGCGCTGGAAGGCGTCCAGCGGGTGCGGGCCGTCCTTGCCCACGGTCTTGACTGCCGGCGCCACGCCCGCGCAGTTGACCAGGCCGCGCAGCGTGCCCAGTGCGGTCGCGGCGGCGACCACGGCCAGGCCGTCGGCTTCCGAGGTGACGTCGCACTTGACGAATTGGCCGCCCAGCTCGGCCGCCAGGGCGGCGCCCGCTTCGGCCTGCACGTCGGCGATGACGACCTTGCCGCCGGCTTCCGTGATCATGCGCGCAGTGGCCGCTCCCAAGCCCGACGCGCCACCGGTGACGATGAACACATTGTTCTGAATTTGCATGGTTTTCCCTTGTAAAAGTTCATATGACGCCGGTCCGCGCTCAGTGTCGCGCGATTGACCTTTACGTAAACGTCAAGCAGCGGCATTGTAGCGAACTTTTGCCCGGAAAAACCATGTTCTTGTCAAAAGCACTGCATCACGGTCCCGTTGCGGTTGCACAGCCGGCCGCTGCTGTTCACGGCCGCGTTGCCCACGCCGGTCGCGTAGGAGGTGCCGCTGGCATCGGTGCAGACGTTGCCCTGGCAGGTGCTGATCTGGGCGCCGCCTGGCGCGCCCGGTGTGGGCGCGGGGGCGACCGGGACGGGGACGCGGGCGTAAGGCTGGCTTGAAGGTGCTGTGATGCGCGCCGTCGGCTCGATCCGCTGCTGGGCGCCGGGGCGCCGCGGCGCAGGCTTGGCCTTGGGATCCTTCTTGGGCGCTTGCTGGGCCTTCTGGCCGGGTTCCGGCTGGGGCGGCTGGGGTGCGGGACGGGCCGAGGGATCGGGCTCGTCCTGGCGCTGCCGGGCTTGCTGGGCCGGCGCGGCGCGCTCTTCCTGGGCCTGGGGCCGGGCATCGGCAGCCGGGATGGGCTGGGGCGACGGCGCCGCCTGGGGATTCAGCACGGGCCCGTAGGTCGGGCCGGTCGCGCGCGCCTTCTCTTTTTCCTGGGACGCGCCCCCCGTCGCCTGGGCCTGGACGATGCCGGCCGCCGAGAGTGCGACGGCAAGCAGGAGGATATGGCTAGAATGGTTCATGGTTCTCCTCGTGGGCTTGATGACCGTGAACCCATTATCGGCCTGCCCAGGCGGGCACGGCGCACACGAAACACATTCTCACATGATTGCGCGGCGACATGCCGCAGGGTTCTAACAGTTCGCGCGAAACTTATTCATTTTTGATTAGTCATACAGAAGCACTCAGTTCGAACGTTGTAGCCGAAGCTCGTAGTGTCTTGCTGCGCTACGTCTACATGCCAATGAAACTGAGTTGGCTTGCGGTGAGTTCCACCGTGACTGCCTGTGGAGGGGAAGGCGCTGGCCTTGCGCCCGAGCGCAAAGTGAAACCGGCCCCTATGAAGCAGGAACCCAACTGTATGGCCAACTTTAAGCAGCATCGAGTAGCTGTACGTAAGTTTGGGAGAACGGAGCGGCAATGGGCGAGCAGGTAACAGCGGCGGCGAACGACCATCTGCGCGGCATGCGCGATGCGGAACTGGTGGTGATCGAGTATGGGGACTTCCAGTGCCCGTATTGCGGCCGGGCGCGCCCGACCCTGGCCGACCTGCAGGAGCGGCACGACGGCCGGATCGCGCTGGTGTACCGGCACCTGCCGCTCGAGCACCTGCATCCGCTGGCCGGACTGGCCGCCGAGGCGGCGGAAGCGGCCGCGGCGCAGGGACAGTTCTGGGCCATGCACGACGCCCTGTTCGAGCAACAGCGCCAGCTGAACGCAGCCAACCTGCCGCTGCTGGCGCAGCAGATCGGACTGGACATGGAGCGCTTCAGGCGGGATGTCGAGAACCGGCGCTATCGCGACAAGGTGCGCGAGCATGCGGAAGACGCTGCGCGGGTCGGGGCGACGGGGACGCCGACCTTTTTCTTCAACGGGCAGCGGTATCCGGGGGATTCAGATAAGGAATCGCTGACGAAGGCGATCGAGGAAGCATTAGGCGTGCGTTGAACGCGTTGGCATGAGACCTGCCAACCCTACGATATGCCGACAATGCCTCCCCTGGCCCGCGCCTAATGCCGTCGTTCCGGCGGAGGCCGGAACCCAAGTTCGTCGAATCACCCAAAAAACAAAAGCGGCCCATCGGGCCGCTCCTGTCATCAAGCGAAAAAACGCTTACTCGGCCAGCGCCGCAAACGCCGCCTCACGCACCTGCTCGACCGGGCCCACGCCCGAGATCTTGCGGTACTTCGGCGCGCCCGGCAGGCCCGACTGCGCCCACTTGTTGTAGTAGCCCAGCAGCACTTCGGTCTGGTTGTGGTACACCTCGAGGCGCTTCTTGACGGTCTCTTCCTTGTCGTCGTCGCGCTGGACCAGCGGCTCGCCGGTCACGTCGTCGACGCCTTCGGCCTTCGGCGGGTTGAACTTGACGTGGTACACGCGGCCCGAACCCGGGTGCGAGCGGCGGCCCGACATGCGCTCGACGATCATGTCGTCCGGCACGTCGATTTCCAGCACGTAGTCGATGTTCACGCCGCTGTCCTTCATGGCGTCCGCCTGCGCGATGGTGCGCGGGAAGCCGTCGAACAGGTAGCCGTTGGCGCAATCCGCTTCCTTCAGGCGCTCCTTGACCAGCCCGATGATGATGTCGTCGGACACCAGCTGGCCCGCATCCATCACTTTTTTGGCAGCCAGGCCCAGCTCGGTCCCTGCCTTGATCGCGGCGCGCAGCATGTCGCCGGTCGAGATTTGCGGGATGTTGAACTTCTCTTTGATGAAGTTGGCCTGGGTGCCCTTGCCGGCGCCGGGTGCTCCTAACAGAATGAGACGCATGAGTTTCCTAGTGTTCTAATGGATGTGTGGAATAGTGAGGTGCGAGCGATCGCGCGTGATGCATATCTGACTAGCTTGACACGAAAGTTACCACAAAAGTCAGCATCAACGCCACCTTGCGGCCTTCCGCCGGCAACAAAAGTTGACGCAGCGCAGACGCCTTGAAGGCGTCTTGCGCGCAGGATCAAGACGCAAAATGCAGGCGCGTGCGAACCAGATCTTCAGGGGTATCGACCCCTGCGGGCGGGGCGCTGTCGGTCACGTGCACCGCGATCGGGTAGCCATGCCACAGCACGCGCAGCTGCTCCAGGGCCTCGATCTGTTCGAGCGGCGAGCTCTCCAGTTTGGGATAGGCCTGAAGGAAGGCATTGCTATAGGCGTAAAGACCGATATGGCGCAGCGGCGCGTAGCCGGCCGGCAGGCCGTCGCGCGACTGGGCGAAGGCGTCGCGGTGCCAGGGGATGGTGGCGCGCGAGAAGTACAGCGCCCTTCCCTGCTTGTCGAGCACGACCTTGACCACGTTCGGGTTGAAGGCGTCGTCGGCCTGGTCGATCGGGTGGGCGCAGGTGGCCATCGGCACGCCTTCGCCGATGCGCGCGGCGCATGCCGCCAGCAGGCTCGGGTCGATCAGCGGCTCGTCGCCCTGCAGGTTGACCACCACTTCGTCCTCCGGCAGACCCAGTACCAGCGCCACTTCGGCGATGCGGTCGGTGCCCGAGGGGTGGTCGGGGCGGGTCAGCACCGCATGCACGCCATGGGCGGCGCAGGCGGCGGCGATGTCCTCGTGGTCAGTGGCGACGATGATGCGGGCCGCGCCCGACAGGCGCGCGCGTTCGGCCACGCGCACCACCATCGGCTTGCCGCCGAGGTCGGCCAGCGGCTTGTTCGGCAGGCGGGTCGACGCCATGCGCGCCGGGATGATGACGGTAAAGCTCATGCCGCGGCTCAGGTGGGTTCGATGCGACGAGCCTGGTCGGCCCACATGATCGGGATGCCGTCGCGGATCGGGTAGGCCAGGCGGTCAGGGCGGCAGGTCAGTTCCTGCGCCTTCTTATCGTATTCGAGCGGGCCCTTGCACAGCGGGCAGACCAGGATATCAAGCAGTCGAGCGTCCACGACATTTCTCCACGATTTGTTCGGCCAGCGCAGCATCGAGCTGCGCCGTCACCGGCACGACCCACAGCCGCGGGTCGTCCTTCAGGTTATCAAGTTGCCGACATTTTACTGCATCCTTCTCCGTGATCAGGATGACATCGGCGTCGATGCCGTCGAAGGGGCGGTCGAGGAAGTCGTGGTGGTCGGGCAGCGGCAGCTCCGCGAAGGCCAGGCCGTGGCTGCGCAGCATGGCGAAGAAGCGGCCCGGATTGCCGATGCCTGCGGCGGCCACCAGGCGTTTTCCGGCCAGGCTGGCCAGGGGAACGGAGGCGCCTCCAGGCAGCGGTTCGGCCACGCCGCCTTCGAGCTGCATGCGGAAAGGCCGGCCGCCGACGGCGCGCGCCAGCGCCGGCGTGATCTCGGGCGCGTTCACCACCGTCACGTCGCGGCGGCGCGAAGGCGGTTCGCGCAGCGGGCCTGCCGGCAGGGTCCAGCCGTTGCCGACGCCGCGGCCGTCGAACAGGACGATCTCGACGTCACGCGCCAGCGCATAGTGCTGCAGGCCGTCGTCCGTGATCAGGACGTTCACCTCGGGATGGGCGGCCAGCAGCGCCCTGCCCGCTTCCGCGCGGCGGCGACCGACGAAGACGGGGCAGCCTGCGCGCGCGGCGATCAGGAGCGGCTCGTCGCCGACCTCGAGCGGGCTCGAACCCGGCGTCACTTCGCGCGGCGCGCTTTCCTTGCCGCCGTGACCGCGCGAGATGACGCCGGGACGCAGGCCGGCCGCGCGCAGCGCCCGGGCCAGCCAGATCGTGAGCGGGGTCTTGCCGGTGCCGCCGATGAAGATGTTGCCGACTACGACCACCGGCACCGGCAGGCGCTCGCTGGCCAGGATACCGGCGCGGAACAGGCGCACGCGCAGCGCGGTGAGCAGGCGGAACAGGAGCGAGACCGGCAGCAGCGCGCAAGCAAGCGGGCCGCGCCGCAGCCAGGCGCGGGTCAGGGTCGATTCGAGTCGGGATGCCATGGGATGCAGGAGGCGCGGGGCCTCCCCTGTTTACTTCTTGGCGCCGGTCTGGGCCGCGAAAGTCAGCTTGTCGTAGCCGGCCAGGCGCGCCGCTTCCAGCACGTTGATGACCATCTGGTGCATCGCGAACTGGTCGGCATTGACGATCACCACCGGGCTGGCCACCACCTGGCCCTCCTGGGTGCGCGCGGCGTTCTTCAGGTCCTGGGCCAGGCCCGCCACGCTGTGGAAGGACACCGGCACGTTGTTGACCGTGTAATTGCCCTTGGCGTCGATGGTGACGTTGATCTCGAAAGGCTTTTCCTGCTGCTTTTCCGCGTCGGCGGTCGGCAGCGTGATCTGCAGCTCGGTGAACTTGCTGTAGGTGGTCGAGACCATCAGGAAGATCAGGACCACCAGCAGCACGTCGATGAACGGGATCAGGTTGATCTCCGGTTCCTCGGGCCGGCGGCCGCGGCGGAAATTCATCATTTGCGGGACCCGTGCACGACGTCGACGAACTTCACCGCCTGCAGTTCCATGTCGACCACATAGGTGTCGACCAGGTTGCGGAAGTGGCGGTAGAAGACCAGGGCCGGCATGGCGATCGCCAGGCCGAAGCCGGTGTTATACAAGGCCACCGAGATGCCGTGCGCGAGCTGGGCGGGGTTGTTGCCGCCGGTCGGGCTCTGGGCGCCGAAGATCTCGATCATGCCGACCACGGTGCCGAACAGGCCCATCAGCGGCGCGAGCGAGGCGATGGTGCCGAGCGTGGTCAGGAAGCGTTCCAGGCCGTGGGCGACGCCGCGGCCCGCTTCCTCGATCGATTCCTTCATCACGTCGCGCGGCGCGTCGACGTTGCGCAGCGCGGAGGCCAGCACCGCGCCGAGCGGCGAATTCTGTTCCAGGGTGTTCACCACATCCGGGGTGACCTTGCCGCTCCGATAGACGCGGATCACATCATCGAGCAACTGCTTCGGGAGAATCTTCTCGCGGCGCAGGTAGATAAGGCGTTCGACGATCAGGGCGACAGCAACGATCGACGCGATCAGCAAGAGCCAGATCGGCCAGCCTGCAGCTTGAAAAATGGCGAGCAAGAGAAACTCCTATGTTGAGAAAAATCACTCGGCAATGTAGCAAGTTGCCAGCTTTGCGGCAAGTAGAGTTCTGCACAACTTCTGTGGATAAAATTGTGCGCAAGGGGTCCCGTCAAACCTAAGCCCCTTGATTCATAAGGACTTTCTGATCCTGCGCAAGAAAATGGCAGGCTCAGGACTCACTGCCCGGCTGCGAACCAAGTTGATCCGCCTCGGTTTGCCGAACCAATAGTTCTTGTAGTTACGAACAAATTCTGTGGACAAAATTGTGTGCAATGCCTCCTAGCAAGTACTAAGCTGTTGATTTGGCTCAATAATTTGCACGCGGTTAAAAAACAGGCAGCTCCGGACAGCTGTACTTCTCTTCCACCTCTGTGTGGTTCCTCACATTTTTTGTGGACAAGAATGTGATTAAGGCTCCATTTTTATGCTTAAGTACTTGATCTAGATCATAAAAAACTCATAGCTCAATATTTGAGCAAAGCGGCCCTATGCACAATTTCCACTGCCTGGAAGGGTTTGGATCCCCGATTTGTTCGCCTTCCGAGCGTTACTCACATGCAATATTTGGCTGTGCACATTTTTTGTGGATAAGAATGTGAGAAAGCGCATGTTTTCATGTTTAAGTCATTGATTTTAATCAATTCGTACTGCGGTGCTCAAAAAGCAGGCATGTCCTCATGCCTGTCCCAAGCGAGCATTTCCGCGTGCCCAAGGCGAGGCAGCGCACTGGCAGACGATGTTTAGTGCGGCCCCAGCCCTAGCTTGTGCACATGTTTTGTGGACAACATTGTGAGCAAGGATACTTTCCACCTGTTAAGCTATTGATTTTACTCAACAAAGTTTCCAAGCATCATTTTTAAGCACGGCAGTGCAGTCTGGCGTCGCCCACGCAAGTTCGGCGTTTGCCCAGGCCGCATGAGCTCGGCTATGCACAGATTTTGTGGACAAGCACGTGGGTAAGCTACTCTACGGGCTCCTAAGTGCTTGATCCAAAAGGGAACACCCTACCCTGCCCAAATCCCGCGCAGTCTTCGGTCTTATGCATGAGTTCCCCACAGATTTTGTGGATAAAACCACCCTCATGTGTGAATATCGCATCGCAAGCCCTTGAATTTAAAGGGTTTCAATAAAATGCATTGAAAAGCAGCAACTAGTAGTTTTCCGCACACCATTGAACGACAGGGCTTGTCGATTTTGCCAAGATATGACATAAGCATCAGCTTTGCTCCCGCCACCACGCCACGACTCCTATGCAACGCCCGCCTGATGCCGATCCCGCCTACACCGCCCCGCCGGTGATGACCGTCACCGCCCTGAACCAGCAGGTGGCGCGCCTGCTCGAACGCAGTTTTCCACTGGTCTGGATTGGCGGCGAAATCTCCAACTTCACGCGCGCCAGTTCCGGCCACTGGTATTTCACGCTCAAGGACGATGCCGCCCAGGTACGCGCGGTGATGTTCCGCAGCCGCGCCCAGATGGCCGGCTTCACCCCGCGCGAAGGCGACAAGGTCGAGGTGCGCGCGCTGGTGACCCTGTACGGCGCACGCGGCGACTACCAGATCAACGTCGAGGCCATGCGCCGCGCCGGCGTCGGCCAGCTCTACGAAGCCTTCCTGCGCCTGAAGGAAAAGCTGGCCGCCCAGGGCCTGTTCGACCAGGATCGCAAGCGCGCCCTGCCCCTGTTCCCGCGCACCATCGGCATCGTCACCAGTCCCCAGGCGGCCGCGCTGCGCGACGTATTGACCGCGCTGCGCCGCCGCGCGCCGCATGTACGCGTGATCCTGTACCCCGCCCCGGTCCAGGGGCAGTTCGCGGCGGACAAGATTGCCGAAGCCATCACCACCGCCTCGCGCCGGGCCGAGGCCGATGTGCTGCTGGTCTGCCGCGGCGGCGGCTCGATCGAAGACCTGTGGTGCTTCAACGAGGAATGCGTGGCGCGCGCCATCGCCGCCTGCAGCATTCCCGTGATCTCGGGCGTCGGCCACGAAACCGACTTCACCATCGCCGACTTCGCCGCCGACATGCGCGCCGCCACTCCGACCGCCGCCGCCGAGCTGGCCGCCACGCCACGCGCCGACTGGATCGGCTCGCTCCAGGCCGACGCGCTCGACCTGCGCCGCGCCATGCGCCGCACCCTGTCGGACGCCAGCCAGGGCCTGGACAGCCTCAGCCGCCGTCTGCTGAGCCCGTCGGACCGCATCGGCCACCAGCGCCTCAAGCTCTTGTCGATGGCGACCGCCATGACCCACGCGGCCCAGCATCCGATCAACCGCCAGGGCCTGGTGCTGGCCCAGCTGCGCCAGCGCTGGGCGCGCCACCGCCCCGATATCCGGGCGGTGCGCGCGCAGCTGCTGTCGGACCAGCGCCACCTGAACGCGAGCCTGTGCAGCCAGGTCAAACAGCGGCGCGACGCCCTGGGTGCGCTGGCGGCCCAGCTCGAACTGCTGAATCCGCAGCGCACGCTCGAACGCGGCTACGCCATCGTGCGCGACGCCAAGGGCCAGGTCTTGCGCGACCCGGCCGCCATCCATGCGCGCGACACCCTGACCCTGCGCCTGGCCGGCGGCAGCGCCGAGGTCGGCGTGGCCCATGTGCAGAGCGTGCTCGAGTGAGCCAAGGCCATTTATGCAACATTGCGGTATCCGGTTTAGAATAAGCGCCGCTATCGGAACAAACCCGTCCAACCAACAAAGGAAAGAACATGGAACATACCCTGCCGCCACTGCCGTACGCCAAGGATGCCCTGCAGCCGCACATCTCGGCTGAGACCCTGGAATACCACCACGGCAAGCACCACCAGACCTATGTGACCAACCTGAACAACCTCATCAAGGGCACCGAGTACGAGAACATGCCCCTGGAAGAGATCATCAAGAAGTCGTCGGGCGGCCTGTTCAACAACTCGGCCCAAGTGTGGAACCACACCTTCTTCTGGAACTGCATGACCCCGAACGGCTCGGGCGCACCGAGCGGCAAGGTCCTTGATGCCATCAACGCCAAGTGGGGCTCGTTCGACAAGTTCAAGGAAGAGTTCAACAAGGCTGCCCTGGGCAACTTCGGTTCGGGCTGGACCTGGCTGGTGCAAAAGCCGGACGGCAGCGTCGACATCGTCAACACCTCGAACGCCGCCACCCCGCTGACCACCGCCGACAAGGCCCTCCTGACCGCCGACGTCTGGGAACACGCCTACTACATCGACTACCGCAACGCCCGCGCCAAGTTCCTGGAAGCGTTCTGGAACGTCGCCAACTGGGACTTCGCCAACCAGAACTTGGCCTGAATGGCCTGAGGATCCTGTGCCCCGGCACAGGATGCGCGAACGATACGGCCCGCCTTGCGGGCCGTATTGCTTTGTGCCCGGCGAAGGACGGCCTCAGTCGCCTCCACCGCAGCCGCCGCCGCATCCGCCCCCGCCATCCCCTCCGCCGTCGCCTCCGCCGTCGCAGTCCCCACTGCCGTCACCGGTACCGGAACCGGTATCGCCGCCATTGTCTTCCCGCCGGCGCAGCGCCTCCGCGTAGATTTCCTCGCTGATGAACCCGGCCGCGAGCAGCGCCGCCAGCGAGAGTTCGGGCTGGCGCCGCGCCACCCCCAGCCTGCGTCCGCTCGCGCCGAGCCGGGCGTAGGCGACCTCGCCGCGCTCCGTCCAGTAGCCGTGACCGCGCGGCATCCGCAGTCGCGCATCCAGCGTGAAGAGACGCGGCAGCGCCGGACCGTGGACGGGAATGCCGTCCAGCGCCCGGCATGCCACCAGGGCCCTGGCCAGCGCGCCCGGCTCCAGGCTGACCGCCTCCAGGTGCGGCACCGCGGCGCCGAAGTGACGCCGGCAAAAGCGCTCGAGTCCGATCGGGTCGTGCGCCAGCCAGGCATGCCACACCGAATCCGCCGCGAGCGAGGGCAAGGCGCAGGACGCACCCTGCCTGGTGAGCGCGTCGAAGAATCCCAGCAGTCCTTCCGCCGCACGGACGAAAAAAAGGGCATCCCTTGGGATGCCCGGAAACTCGGTCGATGCGCCGTGCCGCCACGCGGCCTCCAGCCCCGGCGGCAACTCCGCCAGCGCGGTCCTGTAGCGCGACGTCCGCAGGTGGCGCTTGACGCGCAGATTGATCAGCCAGTTCATGTTGCCTCCTTTGTGATTGTTATCGGCAGGATCAGCGTAAGCCAGGAATGTGACAGGAACATGACATCCCGGATTCCGCTCTGCCCCCACCCAGGGGGCTAGTCCCGTACCGTCCGCGCCACTACATTGACTGACCGAATGCACGGGCGCCATCCGGCCTCCGGCACCGCTCACCCCGACCATGACACATCGACTTCTCTCCGGACTCGCCCTGATGCCCGCCCTGCTCGCATCGCTGCCGGCCAGCGCCAACGATTGGCTCAACAAGCTGGCGAAACAGGCGGCCAACACCGCGATCCAGCAGACGGCAAAGAACCTGAGCGCGACGGCATCCGCGCCAAGCTCCGCGCAAAGCCCGGCGCCCACCATGGCAAGCGCTGCCGTCAGCTATCCCGCCCCGACCGCCGCACCACGCGCAGCCCGCATGCGTTTCGAGGACGGCACGATCCTGTATGGCGACTATCTGGCTGATTACTGGAGCCGGCCCGACGCCAGCACGCGCGGCGCAACGCCGGACAGCGACGCACTCGGGCATGTCATCGGCAAGCCGCTCAGCTTTGGCGGCAGCCGCAAGGTCGTGGGCACCGCCGACATGCAGCGCAAGCTCGAAGCGATCTTCCCGCGCGTGCTGGCCCACCCCGCGCTGGCCGGCATCCGCGGATCCAGCCTGCGGCCGGGCGGCGGCTTCGGCCATGCGAACGGCGGCCCGATGCGCCACGCGACGGCCGGGCAGGCCACCCTGCTGGCCTATCCGATCCGCCTCGAGGATCCCGAAACGCATAAATTCCCCGACGGGACCTTCCACAGCCCCGGCGAAGGCGTCGTCTTGCGCATCGGCGTCAACGACACCGACGAGCTCGACGGCCGCACGCCGCTCGGCACCTGGAACGGCATGACGGTGCTGCGCGCCGGCTACATGTTCGTCATCCCGAATACGGAGCGGCCGCTGTACGTGCGCGACGCTTCCGGTCGCCAGGTAGTGAACCCGAACCTGATCGACGTCACGCGGCCGCGCTCGGACATCCAGTTCATGACCGTCTATGTGGGCACCGATTCGGCCGAGCACAACGAGGTCGTGCGCCAGCGCGTGCTGCCCACCTCCGGGTTCGGCCGCCTTGTGGGCGTGCTGTACAACACCGACTGGCGCACCCTGCTCCGGGAAGTCAACGACATTCGCTAAGCGGCCCGCATGAATTTGTCGTGAATCTGTAATCAAATGTCACCCCTTTGGGGAGGGTATGTTTTTCCCTGGACGGTCTTATACAATGGCAGACCCAAGGAGAAACGCATGTACCGAGTGATGTTGGTGGAAGATGACGCGCGGTTGGCCGAGCTCGTCACGGAATACCTGTCTGGCTACGAATTTTCGGTCGATCTGGTGACGCGCGGCGACGCCGCCCTCGGCCGTTTCAAGGAACTCAGCCCGGACGTGGTCGTGCTGGACCTGATGCTGCCCGGCCTGGACGGCATGGTGGTGTGCCGCCAGATCCGCGAACTGTCGGAAGTGCCCATCCTCATCCTCACGGCGCGCGAGGATTCCTACGATGAAGTCTCCGGCCTCGAACAGGGCGCCGACGACTTCGTCAACAAGCCGGTGCAGCCACGCGTACTGCTGGCGCGCCTGCGCGCGCTGATGCGCCGCACCCAGGCCAAGAGCGGCGGCGACACCCGGGTGCTGCAGTTCGGCGCGCTGCGTATCGCCACCTCGGACCGCAGCGTGATATGGCGCGGCCAGCCTTGCGTGCTGTCGAATACCGAATACAAGCTGCTGCTGGTGCTGGCGGAGGCGGCCGGACGCGTGCTGTCGCGCGACGCCCTGCTCAAAAAGATGCGCGGCATCGAGTTCGACGGCCTGGACCGCAGCATCGACAACTGCATCTCCAAGCTGCGCCGCAAGTTCGACGACGTGGATTCGGAGAAGATCAAGACGGTGTGGGGCGAAGGCTACCTGTTCTCGCCCTCCGCCTGGAACTGACTCAGGCGGCGATCAGGACGCCTTCCTCGGCGCCGGGCGCCTCCAGCGCCAGGACCTCGACCAGCCGGTCCAGGGCCAGCGAACGCTCGCCGCGCCACACCAGGTGCGTGCGGTTGGTGGCGAAGCGTTCCGGCAGCGGATGCTGGCTCACCTTGCCGGTCGCGTGCAGCGCCGCCAGCACCGACTTGGGCATGATCGCAAAACCAGTCCCCGCGGCCACGCAAGCGATCATGCCCTGGTAGGAGCCGAATTCGAGCACATGCTCGGGCATGACATTGTCGCCGCCCAGCCAGTCTTCCAGGCGCTTGCGGTACGAGCAGCCATGGGCGAAGGCGATCATCGTGCTGCGCCCCAGGTCGCGCGCGGTCCGGACGCTGCGCACCTCTTTGGACGTGACCAGCACCAGCTCCTCGCGGAACACCACGGTGGATTCGAGCTCGGGCGCCGTGAACGGCTCGGACACGAAGGCCGCCTCGATCTCGTATTGCATCACCCGGTTGATGAGGGCGCCCGTGGTCCCGGTCACCAGTTCCACGACCACCCCCGGATGCTCGGCATGGTAGCGCGACAGGATCGGCGCCAGCCGGCTTCCCGCCGTGCTTTCCAGCGAGCCGAGCCGGAACGTCCCCTGCGGCTTGCCGCTGCGCAGCGCATTGACCGTCTCGTCCGCCAGCCTCAGGAGCCGCAGCGCATAGTTCAGCAGCATCTCGCCCTCGCTGGAGAGCGTCAGCGAGCGCCCTTCCTTGCGGAACAGGCGTACGCCGAGGTAATCCTCCAGCTGGCGGATGCGCGTGGTGACGTTGGACGGCACGCGGTGCAGCTTCTCGGCAGCCCGGATGACGCCGCCCTCCTCGACCACGGTGCGGAAGATGGCAAGGGATTCCAGATCGATCGTTCTCATATGGAGAATGGTACTCCACATTTATTCATTAGTCTTTCATGGGCAAACAAGGTGTAATAGAGCCCATGACCAGTTCCACTCTCAGCTCAAGCCTGCCCTCCGGGCGCACCGCCCTCCTGGTGTGCACGGCGGCCGTCCTCTCCCTGGCGGTGGCCATGGGCATCGGCCGCTTCGCCTTCACGCCGCTGTTTCCCCTGATGGTGAGGGATGGCCTGCTCGACAGCGAAGCCGGCGCCCTGCTCGCGGCCAGCAATTACCTTGGCTACCTGGTGGGCGCCATGCTCGCGTCCAGGCTGAGCCTGAGAGCGGAAACCCTGCTCGCACTCGGCCTGGCCGGCACCGTAGCGGTCACGGCGGCGATCGGCTGGACCGCTTCCTTGCCGGCCTGGGCAGTCCTGCGCTTCCTTGCCGGCGTACTGAGCGCCTGGACCCTGGTCGCGACCAGCACCTGGGGCCTGGGCTGGCTGGCCGCCGCCGGCCGCGCCCACCTGGCGGGGCTGATGTTCGCGGGCGTGGGCCTGGGCATCGCCGCGGCCGGCCTGTTCTGTCTCGCACTGGCGGGCTCCGCCATCTCCTCGCAGGCGATGTGGGTCGACCTGGCCTTGCTGGCGGCGGTCGCTGTGATCCTTCCGCTGGCGGCCAGCAGGCGCCTGCCCGTGCCCGCCCCTGCCGCGGCGGCGCCCGCGCCGGACGCCGCATCGCGTACGTCTGCGGTACGCACGGGCGGCCTGATTGCCTGCTACACCCTGTTTGGTTTCGGATACATCCTTCCGGCCACGTATCTGCCCGCACTGGCGCGCCAGCTGGTGGATGACCCCGCCAACTTCGGCTGGGCCTGGCCCGTGTTCGGCCTGGCCGCGGCCTTGTCGACGGTGCTGGTGTCCTGGCGCCTGCACAAGGCGAATCGCCTGAAGGTGTGGGCCGGCGCCCATGTCGTGATGGCGGCCGGCGTGCTGCTGCCCGCGCTGTGGGTGTCGCTGGCCGGCGTCGTCGTCGCCGCCTTGCTGGTCGGCGGCACCTTCATGGTGATCACCATGGTGGGCATGCAGGAAGCCCGCCACCGCGTCCACGGCAACGCCGCTGCCATCCTCGGGCGGATGACCGCCGGCTTCGCCTTCGGCCAGCTGATGGGTCCGGTCGTCTCCGGCGCCATCGGCTATCTCACCGCCCATTCCCCGGCCGCCCTGCACACTGCCTTGACGCTCGCAGCAGCCGGCCTGATCCTCAGCGCCATCTGGCTGTGGCGCGAAGCAAGCCATTCCACTCTCATTAAGGAGCATCCATGAACCAAGCTACCGAACTCAACGCAACTGCCCAGGGTTTCGGCGCCTCGGCGTCCCAGCGCCTGCCCATTCCCGACCGCGAGGCCATGAGCGAGGCGCAGCGGGCGGCGGCGGATTCCATCATCAACGGCCCGCGCAAGGCGATCTTCGGTCCCTTCATCCCGCTGCTGCAAACGCCGGCGCTGATGGAGCGCATCGGCAAGACCGGGGAAGCGCTGCGCTTCGAGGGCAAGCTGACAGACAATATCCGCGAACTCGCGATCTGCGTCGTGGCGCGGGAGACGGGGAATCAGTTCGAGTGGCAGACCCATGCGCCCCTGGCGATCAAGGCCGGCGTGCCGGAACAGGCCATCGCGGCGCTGGCGGCGGGGCGGCGTCCGCGCGGCCTGGCGGCTGAAGAAGCCTGCGCCGCCGATTTCGTCGCCGAGCTGATGCTCAGGCACGGGGTCAGCGACGAGACCTATGCGGAAGCCGTCGCCTGCTTCGGCCAGGACGGCGCCGTGGAGCTGACCGCGCTGGCCGGCTATTTCGTGATGGTGTGCTGGGTCATGAATGTCGGCCGGACGCCCGGACCGGCCAATGCGGCGGCGCCTGGCCTGCACGCTTTCCCGGGATAGAAGCTCGCGCGCCTCAGCCCTGGATCTTGCCGTCGGTGGCGCGCAGCATGCACTGCGACAGGCGGTCGAAATGCTGGAGCGCCGCCTGGGTCAGCTCGATCTGTTTGCGCCGGGCGTCGTCGGTGTCGCTCAGCATGATCCAGCCCTTCTCGCGCATGGATTTCAGGCGCGCATGCACGGTGGCGGGCGCGCCCAGCTCGTGCTTGGCCATCATGTCGCGCACGGACAGGCGCAGCTGCTCCTGCTGGGCGCGCGCGACGATGTTGAGGATGCGCTCTTCGAGCGGATCCAGTTCCGGCAGGGTCGGCAGTCCGCGTATTGCTTCGGTCAGTTGCAAAAAACGCAGATAAATATCGGCAGGACGTACCTTCTTCATCAAATCTCGATTCCTGGTTGCAGCAGCACATCGACTTACGCTAAGCTCATAACCTGTATTCGGCAGGCATGTCATTTTACTCCAACGAAAAACAGGCATGAGCCAACTGAAATTGAACCTTGCGATGATTGCCGCGACAATCGTGCTTTTCATCGCCACACTCGCACTGAACGAGCTGCTTTTCACCCGCCTGGAATTTGCCAGCGGCATCAACTGGATCTACCTGCCCGCCGGTGTCCGGCTGCTCTGCACCTTGCTCTTCGGCGGCGCCGGCGCGATCGGCCTGCTGCTGGTCTCGTGGGCGGTCTGCTTCCTGTATTTCTTCCCGGACGACATGATCCGTTCCTTCATCGGCGGCATCCTCGCGAGCGCGGCGCCCTACCTCGTATACCGCATCATGCAGCGCCACTGGGGCCTGCTCGCCACCTTGCAGAACCTGACGCCGAAGCGCCTTCTGATCTGCTCGCTCGCCTTTTCCCTTGCCAGCCCTCTGCTGCATCACCTGTGGTTCGCCTTCGCCGAGCCTCAGCGGCCTCTGCTGTCGGGATTCCTGGTCATGGCCACCGGCGATTTCGTCGGCACCATGATTGTGCTCTACACGGCCAAATTCATCCTGATGCGCATTCCGGTGGGTGCCAGGAGCGGCGCCGGCCTGTAAGCAGGTCGACGTGCGCCAGTCCCAGCCGGGCCTGGGCGCGCAGCTCCAGCACCACGGGATCGTCCGGTTCCGGCCAGGCGTGCAGGATGATGGCCCGGAACATCCGCTCCTGGCGGAACAGCTCGCGCTGCTCGTCCGCGGCATTCCACGCCATCCTGGTTCCGCGGCGCACCCTGGACGCGAGCTGTTCGCAAGGTCCGTCGAGGTCCAGTTCAATGCCGTAGCAACGCGCCGAAATCAGGTTGGCGTCGGTAATGCGATGAAGTGCGATCATCCGGGTTCAGCTTCTGCCAGCTAAAGTCTTCAGGATTGCAAGCCGCGCATCACCACCGCGCACTGCTCGCCGGTTACTATGCATATACAACCAAAAGTGCTATGCTGCTCGCACTGCTCTAAATTATAGAGCAATACGGGCAACATGGACCATAAGGAAGCGGCCATGACAGAGAGTTCTCCATGCGAGCGCCGGCGCGATCTGCACCGACAGGCCCTGATCGAGGTCGGCATTCGCCTGCAAAGACATTTCGGCGACGCCTATGCGGAACGCTACCTGGCGGACGTGAATATCCCGGACTTCACCATCCAGCGCATTCTTGCGCGCGGGGCGTTGCGCAAGCCTGCGGCGCCCCTGGGCATGAACGAACCGCCGCCGGACGGTAATGACGGGCACTAGGCGCCGCTTCTCTCTCAAGGAACGGAAAGGCCGCTTATTCGAACAGCGGCACGATGGCCAGCGGCGCGTTGTAGCTGATGAGCTGGGCGCGTTCGGCGGCGCCGAAGCGGTAGACGACGATCGGAAAATCGTCGTCGAGGTCGCCGATGAAGGCGGGACCGTGGGTCACCGGCAGGACCTGTTCTCCGCCATCCGGACGGCGCAGGCGCACCGCGGCCTCCGCCCCCTTCTTCGGGAACACCAGGCGCACGCCGGCGCACTGGCGCGAGCGCGCCGACGCATCGGCGTAGCGCGCGAAGCCCAGCGCCTGTTCGCAGGCGCTGCGCAGTTCGGCCACCTCGTAGGCGCCGTCGGCGCGCGGCGCCAGCGATACCCGTGGACGGATCGTGAAGCCGCCCAGGCGCCGGTTCGGGGCCAGCACCGCGTTCTCGTCGTAGGCGGCCTTGAGCAGCGGCAGCGTGCCGCGCCCGCTCGCGTCGAGCGGCAGGCTGGTCTGCACCGTCTTGCCGTTCAGGACCAGCTGCAGGCCCTCGCCCAGCACGCCCTTTTCCTTCGGCGCCACCTGCAGATGGTTCTGCAGCAGGTTCTTGGCGCCGCCGTATTTGTCGAACAGCACCATCGTCCGGTAGGCGTCGCGGTAGCTCACCCATTCACCCGCGAACGACTGCGACTGCGCCGCGGCCGGGAGGGCCGTCAGGAGCAGGCAAGCGCATGCGGTGATGGAGGCGGATCGCATGATCAGAACCGGTAGGCAAGTGCGGTCGAAACCGTCAGGTGGTTGGGCCGCTCGACGAGCGGGCTGCGGCGTGCGTCGCCCATCAGGCGCAGGACCTGGACATTGCTGGTCAGCATCCAGGAAGGCGTCAGCGCCCAGTTCCAGCGCACGCCGAGGCGCAGGTCCTTCAGGCCGCTGTCAGCGGTGTAGACGGCATTCCCGCTGGTGCGCGCCTGCGCCGGGCTGACGCCGAAGTAGGACTGGTTGTAGGCGCGGTTCGCGACCGTGGCGCCGGCGCTGAAGGACAGCGTGTGGTGCTGCGTGATCTGGGCGGCCAGGCGCTGGGCGCCCAGCTGCAACTGGACGCCGTCGCGGTCGATGCCGGCGCCGTAGACCAGGCTGCTGGTGAAGCGCCACTGCGGCGCCAGGTAGTAATTGAAGAAGCCGCCCACCTGCAGGCGGGCGTCGATCTTGTCCATGCCCACCAGCGGATTGCCGCTGCTGCGCGAGAGCGGCTCCGGAATCAGGCTCGGCATCAGGGACGAATTCTCGAAAGCGCCGATCTCGCCGCCGAGGCCGGATTCGTCGCGGCTGGCATGCAGTGTCAGCAAGGGACCGTACTCGACCGTTGGACGCTCGGACAAATGCATGCCGGCGCTCATACCCGAAATGAAGAGGCCATGGCTCCATTGAACCTGGAGCAGGGGCAAGGCCGACACCTTCCTGCTATCCGCGCCTTCATACCGTGGCGCCGAGATCGCGCCCAGCCCGACATACATGTCGCGGCTGCCGTCGGGCATCGGGTTGGTGGTCGGCGTCTGCGCGCTTGCTGCGCTGCCCGAGACGGCCAGGACCAGGGCGAATAGCTTTTTCATGTTCACATCGTCGAAAAGTTCGGTAACCGCGTATTTTACGTCGAGCAAGCCGAACTCTCCCAGTTTGTTACTTCAAAGTACCACACGTCTTCGACGAACTCCGCCGGCGCCTCGGGCTGCACGGTCACGACGTCCATCGGAACGAGGGCCGGGCGGGCTGCCGCCCGGCCACTCCTGAATAAAAAAACCCACCGACACTCGCGCATCAGGTGGGCAAACGGAAAACCTGGTATCCCTGATGAAGCATTATGGTAGACGGCCGTCCTTTTTTATTCCCCCTCTAGATGTAGAGGAATTGTCATCAATTTGTAAGGGCAACTATTTGCTACCGAGCCGGCTTTGCCTGATTAGTTGCACTTGTGCCATCAATTTGCCGAGCCATTCACCTCGTTGCACCTGTACAATGCCGGGTGAGGAGAAGTTATGAGTTTGGCAGCATTCCGAAACCGACAATCACACAGGACGGCACCGTGAACCGGATTTTCTTCCGTTTCTTTGTGCTGGTCATGCTGTCGATCACGGCTGCCACCTTTGTCATCTATTTCGCATTCAGCCGCCTGTTCGGCGACCCGCTGGACGACATCGCGCGGAGCCAGGCCGCCGCCCAGATCTTTCTGCTGGAACAATACGTGGACCAGGCACCGGCCGACGAGTGGCTGGGGCGCCTGAACAAGGTGCGCGAAGTCTCCACGGTGCGCTACGACCTGATCCCCCTCGAGCAGGCCCGCGCGCAGCTGGGAAGCGGCCGCCGGGCCGCCCTGGACCGCGGCGAGATCGTGCTCGACCCGGCCCGCAAGGCCTTCTTCCGGCGCGTCGACCTGGAGGGCGAGCGCTACATCGGCAGCCACGAGGAAGTGCTGCACGCCCAGAACCTGCCGATCGATATCGGCCAGGCGCTCAAGATGGAAGCCCTGCGCTACGTCATCGTCGCGATCGCCCTGCTGGTGCCGATCGCGTTGTGGTCGCGCTCGCACTGGCAAGGCCTCCAGGCGCTGTCCAGCATGGCCGACGAGTTCGGCAGCGGCAAGCTGACGGTGCGCGCCCACATGAAATCCTCGGCCACCATCTATCCGCTGGCCGAGCGCATCAACCACATGGCGGGCCGCATCGAGGACCTGCTGGAAGCCCAGCGCAGCCTGCTGAATTCGGTCTCGCACGAGCTGCGCACGCCCATCGCGCGCCTGGAATTCGCGCTGGAACTGCTGGACGCGCGCGCCAAGGACCCGGACCTGAGCAAGCGCATCGCCGCCATGGAAGGCGACCTGGCGGAGCTCAACAACCTGGTCAGCGAACTGCTCGACATGAGCAAGCTCGACAGCGCGCGTACGCTGCAGAGCGCCACCCTGTCGCTGGACGAGCTGCTCCACGAATGCTGCGGCGCCCTGCCCCATGCCTCGGCCAAGCTCGACTGCGAGTTCGAATCCGGCCTGGGCGCCATCGAGGCCGACGGCCGCCTGCTGGGACGGGCGATCGGGAACCTGCTGCGCAATGCCCAGAAGTACGCGGCCGCGCGCATCCTGTTGTCGGCGCGGCGGCGCGCGGACGGCGTCGAGATCGCCATCGACGACGACGGTCCCGGCATTCCCGAGGAAGAGCGCGACAAGATCTTCGATCCATTCTACCGGCTCGACCGCAGCCGCGACCGCGCCACCGGCGGCTTCGGGCTCGGCCTGTCGATCGCGCAGAAGGCGGTGGCCCTGCACGGCGGCACGCTCAAGGTGGAAAGTTCGGCCCTGGGCGGGGCGCGCTTCGTCATCGCCCTGCCTGGCGGCAAGGGATTAAAGGAGTAAGCGGGAGGAAAAGGGTTGGCGGCGTGCCGCCAACTGGGGAAGGATTACCGGCCGGAGTCTTCGGGCCGCGCGCGTACGTGCGTCACGCCGTACCACAGGTGTTCCCACCAGTGGTCGCGCGAGTGCACGGTAACGAGGCAGGCCTTGTCGATCCCGCCCTTGAAGAGGGGATCGGGGCACTTGTTGGTCAGCAGCGCGTAGCGCTGATTCTCGGCATGGACGAGCGCAATGGCGAGCCAGATGGCGACGAACGCGAAGAACGCCGCCAGCGACCACGCGAGGTGGTTGAAATTACTTGTCTCGAACAGCTCTTCCTCGCGAGGGCGTGAGCCCTCGTACATCTTCAGGACTTCGCGTTCGACATCGTCACTGCTCATTTCGTCTTGGCTGCCTTTGCTACGAGTGCGTCCATGACCTGTTCCGTGGCGGCGAGCGCCTGGTTCATGTTCTGAAGCTTGTTGGCCTCGCCCACGGTGGCCGGGGACAGCACGTATTTACCGTCGATCACGATCGTCGGGGTGCTGCTGACCTTATAGCCCTGCGCCACTTGCGGCAGGCGGCGCAGCTTGGTCTGCACGCCGAACGAATTCCATGCTTCCATGAATTTCGCCTTGTCCAGGCCGTTCTTGACGGCCCAGGCGGTGATGTCCTCATCCTTCATCAGGCGCTGGCGCTGCACGTGCACCGCCTGGAACACCTTGTGATGATACTCCTCCAGCTTGCCCATGGCTTCCAGCGTGAGGAACAGGTGCGCTTCCGGATCGGCCGGGCCCTGGAACGGCAGGTGGATGCGGCGCATGACGATGTTATCGCCCTGCTTCTTGATCCACTGGTTCAGCGTCGGTTCGAAGGCGTTGCATGCCGGGCAGTGGTAAGCGAAGAACTCGATGACCTCGACCTTCTTGCCCGTCGCCTGCACCGGTTGCGGCACCGACAGCGTGGTGTATTCGGCGCCGTTTTTCGGATCGGTCGGCGATGCGTTGGCGAACCCGGCGATCAGGCTGGCGGCAACGAGGGCAAAACGCAGAGAGCGCATAACTATCCTTCCACTAAAAGTGATTGAGCGAACGACCGCGAGATTACCACTTTTTTGGCTCATCCAAGGAGGATGGAGCCCATCTTTTTGCATTTGCTTACCTCTTTAACGCTTCCTTAAGCCAGTGTTACCGCCGCTGGCGCGCGCTCTCGAGCTGCTCGCACAGCTGGGCCGCGCCCTGCGCCGTGCGTGGTCCCGGGCGGCTCAGCAGGTCGCCGTCGACCGTGAACAGGTTGCCCCGCTTCACTGCCGTCATGCCCTGGAAGGGCTTCCACAGCGCCAGGCCCGGATTGGCCGGGTCGTAGCGCTTGCCGGCCAGGATGGCTTCCGGATCGCGCTCCACCACCGCCTCGACGCCCACCTGGGGCGCCACCACCTTGAGGGCGCCGAAGATATTGCGGCCGCCGCACAGGCGGATGATGTCGCTCGCGATCTGCTCGTCGTTGAGGGTGTACAGCGGCTGGTCCCAGACCTGGTAGAACACGGTCACCGGCGAACGCTTGCCGTAGCGTTCGCCCAGCGCGGCGATGCGCGCGCGGTAGCCGCCGGCCGCCGCCTGCGCGCTGGCCTCGGCGCCCAGCAGCACGCCCAGGCGCTCGATGCTGCTGGCCACCTGCTCCAGGCGCTTCGGTTCGCTGCGGAAGATCGGCACGCCCAGGCTTTCGAGCTGGGCGATCTGGCGCGGGGTATTCCCGCTGTGCCAGACCACCAGCAGGTCGGGCTTGAGCGCCAGCACCCGCTCCATGTCGATCTGGCTGTTGCTGCCGACGAGCGGCAGGCTGCGCGCGGCTTGCGGGTAGTCGCTGTAGTTCATCGCGCCCACCACCTTGCCGCCGCCGCCGGCCGCGAACAGCAGCTCGGTGACGTGGGGCGCCATCGAGATCACGCGCTGCGCCGGGCGCTCGAGCACGACCTTGCGGCCGGCGTCGTCGACCACGCTCACGGCGGCGTGGGCGCTGCCGGCCGCGAAGGCCAGCAGCGGCAGGAGGCGGGACTTCATCATCAGAAGTCGTAGCGCAGCGACAGCTTCAGCTGGCGGCCGTCGCTCGGATAGATCCCCGAGCGGCAGCCGAAGGCGTTGCTGTAGTAGTCGCGGTCGAACAGGTTCAGGCCGCTGACCGCCACTTCCCAGGCGCCCATGCGGCGCGCATAGCGTGCGTCGACGGTCGTGTAGGAAGGGATGCGCGCGCCGCAGCTGTTGGTGAAGTCGCTGCCGTAGCGCTGGCTGTCGACCCACTGGGCGCCGATGTCGGCGCTCTGGCCGTCGCCCGGCACCCAGGCCAGGCGCGCGCTCACGACGTTCTTCGGCACCAGCACCATCTCACGGCCGGCGTTCGGGCCGGCGGTGAACTCGGCGTCCACGCGCTGCCACTGGCCGGTCAGGCGCCATGCCGCGCCGAGGGCGGCCTGCCCTTCCACTTCCAGGCCCTGGCGGCGGGTCGGATCGAGATTGGTGTTGGCGCCCCAGCCGATGGTCGGATCGTAGAAGATCTCGTTGCGCAGGCGGTGGCGGAACAGGCGCGCCGTCAGCTGACGCTCCTTGCCGCCGGCGGTCACGCCCAGCTCCAGGTCGCGCGAGGTCTGCGGCTGCAGCACGTCGGCGCTCGAGCGCAGGCCGTTCTCGTCGGCGTTGGGCATGCGGTAGCTGCGGCCGGCCTTGGCGAACAGCGTCACCTCCGGCATCACGTCAACGCTGCCTTCCAGCGACCAGGCGTTGAGCGACTGCGAACGGCTATCGGTCGCGGCGCCCAGCACGTCGTCCTTCTCGAATTTCTCGTGGCGCACGCCCGCGGCCAGGCGCGCGTTGTGCGGCGCGTTCCAGCGCAGCTCGTCGCGCAGGTAGATCGCCCTGGAATCCTGGCGCGCGTCGCCCGAACCGAAGTCCGACTTCACCTGGCGCTCCCAGCGGATCAGGTCGACGCCCGCCACCAGCTCGTTGCGCTGGCCGCCCAGCATGGCGCTGTGGCGCACGCGCGGCGAGAACTGGGTCTGCTCCGACGCGTAGGTGGAACGCGACAGCGTGGTGCTGAAGAAGTAGTTGGCGCTCAGGTCGCGTTCGCGGTGCGACAGGTCGGCGGCCAGCTCGAAGGCGCCCACGCGCTGCTCGGCGTAGGCACTGATGCGGTCGGTGTCCAGGGTGCCGAAGTCCCGGAGGGTGAGGCTCTGGCGCGGATTGGCCAGGTATTCGTCTTCCGTGAGCGAACCGGGGAAGCGCGAATCGGAACGCGCGCTCTCGATGCGCAGGCCGGCGCGGCCTTGCGCGTCCCAGGCGTATTGCAGGCCGGCGCTGGCGGTGGTCTGGTCGAAATCGCTGTTGCGGCGATAGCCGTCGCTGCTGCGGTCGGCGATGGACGCGTCGAAGGACCAGGGGCCGGCGCCATGGCTGAGCGAGGCGCGCAGGTCGCGGTGGTCGAAGCGCCCTGCTTCGGCGAACACCGAAGCGCGGGTGCCGGCCTGGCCGGCGCGGCGGGTGATGATGTGGATCACGCCGCCGGTCGCGCCTTCGCCGTACAGCACGCTGCTGCCGCCGCGCGTGATCTCGATGCGCTCGACGCTGTCGACCGGGATCGTCGAGAGCACGGTGTTGGCCAGTTCGTTCTCGTTCAGGCGCACGCCGTCGACCATCACCACCAGGTTCTGGGCGCTGTTGGAACCGAAACCGCGCAGGTCGAGCGCGAAGTCGGGCGAGGCGTCCAGGCTCTGGCGGCCGTACACGCCGCCGACCTTGCGGATCGCTTCGTTGACGTCGGTGGCGCCGGCGCGGCGGATCTCGTCCGCGGTGATGACGGTGGCGCCGATCGGGGCCAGCCCGGCGTCGACCGGGAAGCGGGCGCCGGTGACGACGATGGAGGGAACGGCGTCCTGGGCGCAGGCCTGGGCGGCGAGGACGGACAGGGACAGGGCGCAGGCCAGGGCGAGCGGCTTGATGGCCGGCGCGCTGCGCGGTAGAGCAGCAAAATTCATGTCGGATGCATTCTCGAAAAAGCCACCGGCCTGCGTCCCCGCACGCCGGAGTCAACGGAAGCCGCGTGCGAACGCGCTTCCACCTGTCTGGCCGGTATCCGGGCTTGCAAGACGGACCGCCTCACCTTCCTATGCAGGATGCACAGTGGTTGTCGAGGAAGCCTGTCGCCGAATGGCGACGCTTGTTGACCGTTGCGGGGGCAGCACACCTGGCGATCATGCGTAGCGCGATCGCGTCGTGTTTCCCGTTTAACTGCGCGCGCAGATTGCGCACGCGGGCACCAGAACGGGCCGCATTATAACGCTGGCAAGGCCCAGCCGCCATTTTTGCCTTCCAAGCGCCATTTCGCGCCTTCTGTCGGAAAATCTTGGCGCGGCGACAAGCTTGTCGATATAGTCACTCCACAATCACAACTCATCCTTACACGACAAGGAGTCCTGATGGAGATTCGTTTCCGCAGCCGTTCCGTGCTGGCCGCCGGAGCGGCGGGCGTGGCCTTACTGAGCGCCGGCCTGGCCCTGGCCTGGACCGTCCAGGCCAGCGCGCCCGCCGCCGCGCCGCCGCCCTCGCTCGACGGCATCGCCCTCGCCGCCCCCGACGCCGCCTTCGTGACCACGCCCAGCGCGCCGGATGCCTGGGGCGGGATCCGCACCGGCGAGCAGGCCACCCTGTCCGACCGCGTGGTCCAGTACCGCATCGAGGCCACGCTCGATCCGGTCAAGCACCAGGTGACGGGCCAGCAGCAGCTCACCTGGCGCAACCGCAGCGCCGTTCCCGTGCGCAGCGTCTACGTGCACCTGTACATGAACGCCTTCGAAGGCGCGGGCAGCACCTTCTTCACCGAGCAGCGCCAGAGCGGCCAAGGCTTCCGTACCGGGGTCGAGACCAAGGACGGCGAATGGGGCCACATCGCCCTGCGCAGCGTGCGCCAGGCCGGCGCCAGCGTGCCGTGGCGCTTCGTCCAGCCCGACAACGGCCCGGCCACCGACCACACCGTGGTGCGCATGGACCTGCCGCAGGCGGTCGCGCCGGGCGCCTCGACCACGCTCGACATCGGCTTCGCCACCCAGCTGCCGCGCGTGATCGCGCGCACCGGCTATTTCGGCAGCTTCCACCTGGTGGCGCAATGGTTCCCCAAGATCGCCGTGCTCGAACTGCCGGGCGAACGCGGGGCCACGGCGCCGCGCTGGAACGCGCATGAGTTCCACCAGAACTCCGAGTTCTACGCCGACTTCGGCAGCTTCGACGTCAGCCTCACCGTGCCCAAGGACTATACGGTGGGCGCCACCGGCGAACTGCAGGGCGCACCCGTCGAGAAGAACGGCATGGTGACGCGCCGCTACGTGCAGGCCGACGTCCACGACTTCGCCTGGATGGCCGACCGCAGGAGCGCCAAGCCGCTGGTCGAGACCTGGACCGGCCCGGGCAGCCCGACCGTGACGGTGCAGGTGATCTACCCGCCCGAATACGCCGCCAGCGCCGAGCCGGCGATGAAGGCGGCCAAGGATTCGCTGGCCTACTTCTCGCGCACCCTCGGCCCCTACCCCTACAAGACCCTGACGGTGGTGATCCCGCCCCACAACGCCGAGGAAGCCGGCGGCATGGAGTACCCGACCTTCTTCACCGCCATGGGCTACGACAAGGTGGAGCCGAAGTCGCTGCAGGCCTTCGAGCTCGACGCGGTCACTATCCACGAATTCGGCCACGGCTACTTCTACGGCATCCTGGCCTCGAACGAGTTCGAGGAGCCCTTCCTCGACGAAGGCATGAACGAATACTGGGACAGCCGCATGATGCGCGACCGCGGCCAGCAGGTGTACCCGGCGCCGGCCTTCATGAAACGGCTCGGCATCGACCCGGCCTTCGACGTGTTCGACGGCGTGCGCACCGGCGCCCCGCGCGACAACCCGGCCGACGCGCCTGGCGAGAACGCCTGGCACCGCCTGCAGGGCATCGGCCCGGTGTACTCGCGCAGCGCCATCGTGATGCGCGACCTGGAAGAGCGCATCGGCCGCGAAGCCATGGAGCGCGGCTTCAAGGAATACTACCGCCGCTGGAAGTTCCGCCATCCGGGCATCGCCGACCTGCGCGAAGCCCTCGCCGACGGAACCGGCCAGCGCGCGGCGGTCGAGCGGGTCTTCGCCCAGCAGGTGTTCTCGACCGCCAGGGTGGACGACCGCGTGGCCGAGATCGGCAGCGAGGAAGTCCTGCCGCTGCCGGGCACGCGCATGGCCGGCGGCAAGCAGGTGGAAGACACCCAGGAAGCGGTCGACAAGCGCATCGAGCGCATCCGCGAAGAATGGGACAAGGCGCATCCGAAGCCGGCGGCCGGCACCGGCCCCTTCCCCTACCGCACCACGGTGACCGTGCGCCGCGGCGGCGCGCCGGTGCCGCAGACTTTGGTGGTGAAGTTCGCCGACGGCAGCAGCGAGACGGTGCTGTGGGATACCGACGAGCGCTGGCGCACCTTCACCTGGGTGCGGCCGACCAAGGCCGTGTCGGCCCAGCTCGACCCACGCCGCAGCCACTACCTCGACGTCAACAAGCTCGACGACAGCCGCACCCTCAAGGCCGACCGCAGCGCGTCGACCCGCTGGACCGGCGAATTCGCCGCCTTCGTCCAACTCGTCCTTTCCTTCATCGCGACCGTATGACGACCATGAGCGCACTCCTCGACAAGCAAGCGGCGCCGCCGCATACCATCCCCAGCGCGGCGCCGAGCCGCCTGCCCGCGCCGCTGCGCGCCACCCGCCCGGCCCTGCAATGGCGCCTGGTGCTGCTGTGGCTCGCCGCTCTGCTGCTGCCCACGCTGGCGGCCTCGCTGCCGGTCTGGAACATGCTGGGCGCGGCCTTCGACCACTCGGTCCAGGCGGCGGAACTGGCGCGCCGCCTCGACCTGGTCTCGATCACCGACTTGATCGGCACCGGCAAGCAGTACGGCGCCGCCGTCACCGGCGGCGGCATCGCGGCCCTGGTGCTGACCCTGCTGCTGTCGCCGCTGCTGACCGGCGCCGCGATCACGGCGGCGCGCGCTCCGCAGACTCCGGGCTTCGCGGCCCTGGTGGCGGGCGGCGTGCTCGAATACGGCCGCCTGGCGCGCATGATGATCTGGGCGCTGCTGCCGCTCGCCCTGGTGGGCGCCGTGGCCGGCGTCGCCTTCGACGCCGCCGGCAAGCAGGAGGCCGCCGCCATCGTGGCGGTCGACGCCAGCCTGGCCCTGACCGGCGCGCAGATCCTGGCGGCCGTGCTGTTCCTGGTGGTGCACGCGACCCTCGACCAGGGCCGCGCGGTGCTGGCGCTCGACCGCCGCCGCACCTCCGCCGTGAAAGCCTGGTTCGCCGGCCTGCGCGTGCTGGCGCGCCGCCCGTTCGCCGTGCTCGGCACCTACCTGGGCCTGACGGTTCTGGGCCTGGGCCTGGCGGCGCTGCTGGCGGTGGCGCGCATCAATACACCGCCGCTGGGCGTCGCCGGCTTCGTCGGGGCCCTGCTGCTGACCCAGCTGGCGGTGGCGGTCCTGGCCTGGATGCGCTGCGCGCGCCTGTTCGGCCTGATGGAAGTGGCGCGGGGCGCCAGCAAGGTGTAGGAGGATGGGCTAACATGGGCGTTACGAGCTTTCGAGAGGAGCGCCCATGTCCACCTTACCCACCTATTTCGTCTCGCATGGCGGCGGCCCCTGGCCGTGGATGAAGGAGCAGGTCGGCGCCGCCTACGACCGACTGGAAGCCTCGCTCAAGGCGATGCGGCAGGAGAATGGCGACGCGGTGCGCGCGGTGCTGGTCGTGACCAGCCACTGGGAAGCGCCGCACTTCATGCTGTCCTCCGGCGGCGCACCAGGCATGATCTACGACTACGGCGGCTTTCCTCCCCATACCTACCAGATCCGCTATCCCGCCCCGGGCGATCCCGCGCTGGCCGGCCAGGTAGCGCGCCTGCTGGCCGCGGCGGGCATCGACGCCGAACTCGATCCCGAGCGCGGCTTCGACCACGGCACCTTCTCGATGCTGTATCCGGTGTACCCGGAAGCGCGCATGCCGGTGGTGCAGATGTCCTTGCTGCGCGACCTGGACCCGGCCGCGCACATCGCCGCCGGGCGCGCGCTCAAGCCCTTGCGCGACGAGGGCGTGCTGATCGTCGGGAGCGGGCTGTCCTTCCACAACCTGCGCCAGTTCGGACCGGCGGGACGGGAGGCGTCGCATGCCTTCGACGGCTGGCTGCGGCATGCGGTGGTGGACCTGCCGCCGAGTGAACGCGAACAGGCGCTGCTGCGCTGGAGCCAAGCGCCGCAGGCAGGGGCCGCGCATCCGCGCGAGGAGCATTTGATTCCGCTGATGGTGGCGCTCGGAGCGGCGGAAGATGAAGCGGCAGCCTGTGTGTACCACGAAGATGACTTCTTCGGGAGCCTGGCGGTGTCGAGTTTCCGCTTTGGCGAGCCAGCGGCCGGCGGCGCCGGCACGAATCGATAAGGTCCGGCGATCACCGCGTCGGCGGCAGAGCCGGCATCGCGCTGATGACAGGGTTGTTTAAGTCCCGCGTTTTCCGCGAGCCGCCTGCTCTGCCTTCTCTGCCGCCTTCTCTTCGGCGATGCGCGCCTTCTCCGCCATCTCGGCCGCGTGCTGCGCCAGGCTGGCCGCACGGGTTTCCGGCGTCTCCAGGCTGATGCGCCCCAGTGCGCCGCTGCGGTAGTCCTGCAGCAGCATGTGCGAAGCCTTCTCGTAATCGAACTCGCCGCCGCGTACGCGGTAGCCGCGGCGCGCCGCCACGCCTTCGATCACGTCCACGCCGTCCATGCCTTCGGTCTTCAGGCCATAACGGGCCGTGAGCAGCTGCGGGTAACGCTCCAGCAGCACGCTCGCCAGGTATTCAGCGACTTCTTCTTCGATCAGCGCGTTCGAGCCGATCGCGTGGCTGGCCGCCAGCGCCAGGCCGTCGCTCGCCATCGCGATCTTCGGCCACAGCATGCCGGGGGTGTCGACCAGCACAGTGTGCTTGTCCAGGTAGAGGCGCTGCTGGGTCTTGGTCACGGCCGGCTCGTCGCCCACCTTGGCCACGCGCTTTTTCAGCAGCGCGTTCATCAGGGTCGACTTGCCCACGTTCGGGATGCCCATGATCATGATGCGCAGCGGCTTGGTCGGCACGCCGCGGTGCGGCGCCAGTCCCAGGCACAGCGCCGGGATGCGCGCCACGTCGGCCGGCTTCTTGGTCGTCATCGGATAGGCGGTCACGCCTTCCTGGGCGTCGTAATAGGCCTTCCAGGCGGCGGTGGCGGCGGGATCGGCCAGGTCGATCTTGTTCAGGACCTTCAGGCAGGGGCGCTGGCGGAACTTGCGGATCTCCTCGACCAGCGGGTTACGGCTCGCCTCCGGCAGCCGCGCGTCCAGGACCTCGACCACCACGTCGATGTTCTCCATCTGCTCGGCCGCTTCCCTCTTGGCCGCATTCATGTGCCCCGGGAACCATTGTATCGACATACTTTGCTCTCTATATCTTTCGTTCAAGGCGCTATTTTACGCTGGCGCCCGCCCTCCCCACTACACCGGCCGCACTTCTTGATACATTGCAACGCGTTTGAAACATTTGGCGCGCACACTTTCCTTTGGCCGTTAGAGCCGCTGGAGGAGAGAAAGATGAAAGTGCGACAACTCGACAAGCGCCCGCTCGTGCGCCCACTCATGCGTCCATTCTTGCGCTGGTTCTGGTGCGGGATGCTGTGCGGCGCGATCGGCGTCGCCATGATGATGGAGCAGCTCCCGCTGCTGCCGGGCTGAAGCCAAGGCCCGGCAGCAGCGGCGCTCACCCTGCGGGCTGGGCGCAGGCGCTGGGCGGCGCGGCCTGGCCCGGGTCGAAAGCGGCCAGCCGGGCGCGCGCCTCCTTGCGGTCCTTCGCAAACTCGGTCAGGTAGCGGCTGCGCTCCTCGCTCTGCCATTCGGCATCCGAGAAGCCCTTCGGCGACTGGGTCTTGCTGGCGTAGACCTTGCCCTCCAGGCGCGGCAGCAGCAGCCGGTCCGGGTCGGCGTTCTCGCGCAGCAGGTAACCGTCGACATCGCGCAGCACCAGCGGCAGCTGCGGCGCACCGTCCGTCAGCAGCTTGCCGAACACGCTCAGCTTCACGTCCTGCGCGCCTGCTCCCAGTACGTCGTTGAAGGTCGCCAGCGCGAAGGGCTTGCCGCGCGCGTCGTCGACCCGGCCGGTGACGACGTAGCGGCCCGGCTGGCGCACGTCCAGGCGCAGGTAGAAGTTGAGCGAGCCGTTCTCGGTGGCTTCGCGCACCTGCCCGGTCCAGGAGGCCGGCAGGGTCGGCGTGTAGATGACGTCGAACAGGGCGAAGCCGCTGCGTCCGCCCGCCGTGTAGCGCACCTCGGTGCGGATGGTGCCGTGGAAGCCCGCCAGCCCGGTCTGGGCCGGCGACAGCACGCCCGCGAAGGCGCCGTCGCCCGCCACCGGATCGGCGCCGCCGCCGTCGTCCGCGAAGGGCAGCGCCACCTGGGCCGTGGGACGGCTGGCGCCGTAGGTCATGCCCTGCGCCAGCGCCCGCGTCACCACCAGGGGCACCGTCTGGCCCTGGGCGTCCACCGCGCGCAGCGAAAAGGCGACCGCCTCTCCCGCCGCCAGGTAGACGCGCGACTGCGAGGTCTGGAGCAGCACCTTGTCGCTGCTGCCTCCGCCCGGCGTGCGCATCGGGTTCATCTCGGTCACCGGCTGGTTCGGGTGGGCCTGGTCCGGGTTGCGGGCGATCGGCTGCGACTCGTGCGGATACCTGCTGCCTTCGAGGTAGCTGCAATAGGCCTGGTCGGTCTCCCGCACCTGCTCGACCAGCTGGCGGCGCCGCTCCTCGCGGCCGTCCGGGACAGGCAGGCCGCCCTGCTCCGGCAGCTTGGCGAAGAATTGCGGGCCGCTGGCGGGCGGCGGGGCAGCCGTGGCATGTTCTGCGCCGGCCTCGCCGCCGCGCGCCAGGTAGAGACCCGCGGCGGCGAGGGCCGCGATGCCCAGCCCGATGGACCAGGCAAGGCGGCGCGGCTTGCGTGCTTCAGTAGGCACTGTTGACCACGGCGTTGCGCACGACGCCGACGATGCCTGCCCAATTGCCGTTGGCGTAGTGGTTATAGGCCTCGTTGTCGTCGCGGAAGGCCACCGAGTGGTAGCTCCACTTGACGCTGCCGCCTTCGTTGGCGGCCGTGCCCAGGGTCAGGTCGTTGCACCACCAGTCGCTCGGGTTGCAGTAGGAGCCGCCCGAACTGCCGGACACGCCGCCGGTGCTGTGGTAGGCCACGGCCTCGTCGTCCTGGCCCGGCAGGATGCCGGAATAGGCTGTGCCCTTGGCGCCGGCATACATGTAGAACCAGACGTTGCGCGTGGTGTTGTGGTTGTACATGGCGCGCGCGGTGGTGGTCTTCAGGTCCTGCACCAGCGGCTCGGAAGTGGTCCAGGAGCCGGCGTCCGAGAGTTCGGAACCGCCGCCCGCGCCCGATGCGGCGCGCACCCACTTGATGTTCCAGCCGGTCTGGGTGCCGCCGTCGGAATTGCCGCATACGCCGCTCGAGTTCGGGGCGGCGTTCTTCTTGTAGCGCGCCGAGCCCCCGTAATTGGCCATCGTGTAGCCCATCATCAGGTCGCCGGCGCTGTGGGTGGCGACATAGCACCAGTTGGCGCCGGTGCAGAAGCAGTCGAGGGCGTCGCGGATCTTGCCGCTCTGGGAAGCGATGCTGCTGCGGCCGTCCCAGTTGACGGCCTTCTTGTTGACCCCGGCGGCGGCGGTCGAAGGTCCCCAATAGGTGAAGTCGTTGTAGTTGCCGATCTGGCCGCCTCCCGTCCTTCCGTTGATCCAGAGGGTGTAGTTGGCGGCAGAGGTGATACCGGAAATCAAAAGCAGGCACAGCGCACACAGCATGCGGATTTGTCTCACTGTCTTCTCCTTGATTATGTTGCGCCGGAGTGTCCGGCGGGCCATTTCTTTAGGCCGAGATCGACTGTATTACTGACATATGTACATGTCAAAGGGAACACTCGTGCTATTTTTGAAGTGTGGTTTATTTGGCCTCTTTGGCATTTATTTGCACTAAATCAGTGCGCAAAACTTAGGTTCTGGCCGCTTACTCCAGCTCTGCCAACACCTTCAAATGCGCCACCACGCTGCGCCCCAGCGCCGACAGCTCATATCCGCCCTCGAGACAGCTGACAATGCGTCCCCGCGCATACTGCTTCGCCACCGCCATCACCTGCCGCGTGATCCACGCATAATCCGCCTCGACCAGCCCCATCCCGCCCATGTCGTCGTCGCGGTGGGCGTCGAAGCCGGCCGAGATGAAGATCATCTGCGGCTGGTGCGCATGCAGCGCCGGCAGCCACTGTTCCTGCACCAGCTTGCGCACCGTCTCGCCGTCGGCGCGCGCCGGTACCGGCACGTTCACCTGGCTGGCCGTGATCGGCTCGGGGTCGCTGTAGGGATAGAAGGGATGCTGGAAGAAGCTCACCATCAGCACCCGCGGCTCGTTGCGGAAGGCGTCGGCCGTGCCGTTCCCGTGGTGGACGTCGAAGTCGACGATCGCCACCCGCTCCAGCCCGTGCACCTCCATCGCATGGCGCGCCGCGATGGCGACGTTGTTGAAGAGGCAGAAGCCCATCGGCTCGGTGGGCGTGGCGTGGTGGCCCGGCGGGCGCACCGCGCAGAAGGCGTTGGCGATGCTGCCGGCGATGACGGCGTCGGTGGCCGCCACCGCCGCCCCGGCCGCGCGCAGCGCCGCCTGGTAGCTGTAATGACAGAGCGAGGTATCGCCGTCCAGCGGATAATAGTCGCCCGGCGTGGCCGGCACGTGGTCGCGCACCAGCGCCAGCGCGCCCGGCGTGTGGTTGCGCAGGATATCGGCGGTGTCCGCCAGCGGCGCGCTGCGCTGCTCGATCAGGCCGTCCAGGCGCGCCAGGATCAGCTGGTCGTCGATCGCCTGCAGGCGCGATGGGGACTCCGGATGCCAGCTGCCCATCTCGTGGCGCAGGCAGTCCGGGTGGCTGTAAATTGCTGTGCTCATAGTGCTTGGTCTTTCGCCAGTGCTCATCCATGCACACCCGCGCCGCCGTTCTCGCATAGAATCGATGCGACGGCTTGTTGCTGTCGGAGTACAAGGGTTGCCGATGGCGCTAATCTACCATGCCGGCAGCCTGCTCCGCAGAATGGCCGCCACCGACGAACAACCCATTAGGCCCTATGTTCAAACAACTGCATGCCGCCGCGCGCCAGGTCGGCCAGGTCGTGATCGGCAAGGACGAGCAGGTCCGCCTCGCCCTCACCTGCCTGCTGGCGGGCGGCCACCTGCTGCTCGAAGACCTGCCCGGGGTCGGCAAGACCACGCTTGCGCACGCGCTGGCGATCTCGCTGGGCCTCAAGTTCAACCGCGTCCAGTTCACCAGCGACCTGCTGCCCGCCGACGTGGCCGGGATCTCGGTCTACGAGCGCGAGAAGAACGGCTTCGTGTTCCACCCCGGCCCGATCTTCACCCAGGTGCTGCTGGCCGACGAGATCAACCGCGCCACGCCCAAGACCCAGTCCGGCCTGCTGGAAGCGATGGAGGAGCGCCAGGTCACGGCCGATGGCGTCACCCGCGCCCTGCCCGAGCCCTTCTTCGTGATCGCCACCCAGAACCCGGCCAGCCAGGTCGGCACCTTCCCGCTGCCCGAGTCCCAGCTCGACCGCTTCCTGATGTGCCTCTCGCTGGGCTATCCGGACGCCGCCGCCGAGCGCGCCCTCCTGATGGGCGAGGACCGGCGCGCCATGCTGCGGGTCCTAGAACCGGCGATGGACGCGGCCGAACTGGCCCAGGCCCAGCGCGCGCTGCGCGAGATCCACGCCTCCAGCGCGCTGGTCACCTACGTGCAGGCGCTGGCCCAGGCCTCGCGCCAGAACGGCATGTTCGCCGAAGGCCTGTCGCCGCGCGCCGCCATCGCCCTGCTGCAGGCCGGGCGCGCCTGGGCCGCGCTCGAAGGGCGCGACCACGTGATCCCCGAAGACATCCAGGCCGTGCTGGTGCCGGTCTGCGCGCACCGCCTGCGTCCGCTCAAGGCCGCCCACGGCGCCGCCCTGGCCAGCCGCGACCTGGTGCTGCAGCTGCAGAAATCCGTTCCCGTCTGATGGCGCAGGCGCAGGGCTTCAGGGGCTGGCTGCGGCGCACCACCGGCGCCTGGCTGCCGCGCAAGGGAACGCTCGACACCGGCGAAGTGCTGCTGTCGCAGCGCCGCGTGTTCATCCTGCCGAGCAAGGCGGGACTGGGCTTCGCGGCCCTGATGCTGATCCTCCTGATCGGTTCCGTCAACTACGCCCTGGGCCTGGGCTTCGCACTGACCTTCCTGGCCGTCTCCTGCGCCCTGGTCGACATGGTCGCCACCTACCGCAATCTTGCCCAGCTGCGCCTGCAGCAGGGCCGCGTGGCGCCCGTGTTCGCGGGCCAGGAAGCCCAGTTCGAGCTCCAGATCGCCAACCGCACCCGCCTGGCGCGCTACGCGGTCCGGGCCGATTTCTCGACCATCGCCGAGCCGCGCCACGTGACCGACGTGGCGGCCGGTTCGCAATCCACCGTGGTGCTGGCGATGCCGACGACCGAGCGCGGCTGGCTGGCCGCGCCGCGCGTCAGGCTCTCGACCCGCTTTCCTCTCGGCCTGTTCCATGCCTGGAGCTACTGGCGGCCCGGCCTGCGCGCCCTGGTCTACCCGCGTCCCGAGGACGGCGCACCGGCCCTGCCCCTGGTCGGCAACAGCGGCAGCCAGGTGCGCGCGGCCGGCAGCGACGACTTCGCCGGCGTGCGCAGCTACCAGGCCGGCGACTCGCTGCGCCAGCTGGCCTGGCGCCAGATCGCGCGCCTCGACCCGGCCCTCGGCGGCCAGCTGGTGACCAAGCATTTCGAGGGCGGCGAAGGCAGCGACCTGGTGCTCGACTTCGACGCGCTGCCGGCCCAGCTGGGCGTGGAGGGGCGCCTGGCGCGCATGACGCGCTGGGTGCTGGACGCCGAGCAGCGCGCCCTGCCCTATGCCTTCCGCCTGGGCGCGCTGCGCTACGACGCGGCCCTGGGCGCGGCGCACCAGGCGGCCTGCCTGCGCGCGCTGGCCCTGTACGGCAAGCAGGAGCAGCCATGAAGGCGCGCGCCGCCCTGCCCCGTGACAAAGCCGACACCCTGCTGCTGCTGGGCAGCGCGCTGCTGGTGCTGCTGCCGCACGCGCGCCACCTGCCACCCTGGATCTCGCTGCTGTGCGGCGCCGTCCTGTCCTGGCGCGCGGCGATCACCCTGCGCGGCAAGCGCATGCCATCCAGCCTGGTGCTGCTGCCGATCGCCGTGCTGGCCATGATCGGCGTGCAGACCAGCTACCAGACCCTGCTCGGGCGCGACGCCGGGGTGGCCATGCTGGTGCTGCTGGTCGCCTTCAAGATGCTCGAGATGCATGCGCGGCGCGACCTGTTCGTGGTGATCTTCCTGTGCTTCTTCCTGGTCCTGACCAACTTCTTCTACTCGCAGAGCATCTTCAGCGCGCTGCTGATGGTGCTGTCGGTGCTGGCGCTGCTGACCACCCAGCTGTCCTTCCAGTTCACCGGCGCCGTGCCGGCGCTGCGCGCCCGCCTCCTGATGGCCGCGCGCATGCTGGCGCTGGCCGCGCCCCTGGCCTTGCTGATGTTCGTGGTCTTCCCGCGCATTCACGGCCCGCTGTGGGGCATGCCGGGCCCCGGAGGCGGCGCGAAGTCCGGCCTGTCGGACCAGATGGCGCCGGGGCAGATGTCCTCGCTCGCGCTGTCCGACGAGCCAGTGTTCCGCGTGCGCTTCGATGGCCCGGCGCCCGACCAGGCGCGCCTCTACTGGCGCGGGCCGGTGCTGGATTCATTCGACGGGCTGACCTGGACCCGCGGCGCGGAAAAGCATGCGCCCAGGGACCAGCGCCTGTCGGTGGGCGGCCCGGCCCTTTCCTACGAAGTGACGCTGGAGCCCTCGCCGGCGCGCTGGGTGTTCGCGCTCGAGATGCCGGGCCGCATACCCGCGCTGCCGGGCCGCGTCACGCACGTGTCGCCCCAGTTCGAACTGACCGTCGGCTCCGCCCCGCAGGAACGCGTGCGCTACCGCGCCAGCTCGCACCTCGACTATGCGCTGCAGGGCGGCGAGCGCCTGGCCAACGCCAGCCGCTGGCTGCTGCTCCCCTACGGCTACAACCCGCGCGCGCTGCAGGCCGGCATGGACCTGCGCCGCGAGCCGGAACCGGCGGCCCGGGTCGAGGCGGTGCTGCGCCGCTTCCGCGAGCAGCCCTATTCGTACACGCTGGAGCCGCCCCTGCTCGGCCGCCATACGGTCGACGAATTCCTGTACCAGACCCGGGCCGGATTCTGCGAGCACTATGCGGGCGCCTTCGTGTTCCTGATGCGCGCTGCCGGGGTGCCGGCGCGGGTGGTGACCGGCTACCAGGGCGGCGAGATCAATCCGCTGGACGGCTTCATGACAGTCCGGCAATCGGACGCCCACGCCTGGGCCGAGGTCTGGCTGGCGCCGCGCGGCTGGGTGCGCGTGGACCCGACCGCGGCGGTGGCGCCGGAACGGGTGCGGCGCGGCCTCGGCGCGGCGGTCCAGATGCCCGCACCCTTCGGCATCGAAGCCCTGCGCGGGTTCGACTTGGGTCGCGACGGCGGCAACTGGCTCGGCCAGCTGCGCAATGCGCTGGGCGCGGTCAACAATGGCTGGAACCAGTGGGTGCTCAACTACACGCCGGAACGCCAGCGCGACGTGGTGAACAGCCTGCAGGCGGGCTTCACGGGCTGGCCTTTTATCGCCCTGATAACAAGCAGCTGTATTTTGTTGCTGCTCTATGGAATTTTAATTCGCCGCAGGGCAATTCATCCGATCGATGCTCTATACTCGGTGCTGTGCAAGCGCCTCGGCCAACACGGCCTGGCACGTGCAGCGGACGAAGGGCCGACCGCCTACGCGGCCCGGGTTGCGGCAGCTTCCCACCTGGCAGCGCCCACGCGCGCTGCCGCTGCCGAGTTCTTGCGCCGCTACAGTGCCTGGCGTTATGCGCCCGTCCAAGCCGATCCCCGGCTTGCCGCCACGTTGAAGAGCTTATTGTCGCAAGTCAGATGAAACCGTTCGTTCCCCTGTTCGCCGCACTGGCGCTGGCATTTGCCGCCCAGAGCGATGCGCTAGCTTTTGCCAAAGAATCCACCACGCAATCCCGTGCGCATGCGGCGCACGCGAAAGCCAAATCCAAGACCGCCAAGCCCACCAAAGGCGCCAAGGCCAAGCCGGCCAAGGGCAAGAAAGTGGCCGCCAAGGCCAAGCCCGCCAAGGTCTTGCCGGCCGCCGCGGCCGCCGCCGTGATCGACTACGACGGCGAGCACATGAACTTCCTCGAGTGGGGCTCGGTGCAGACCTTCATCGACGAGATGGTGACCCAGCGCGGCTTCCAGCGCGCCGAACTGGAAGCCCTGTTCGGCAAGGTCCGCTTCGTCGATTCGGCCGTTCAGCTGGTCAAGCCTGCGCCGCCGGGCAAGCCGAAGAACTGGCAAGCCTACAGCGAGCGCTTCATCGAGCCGATCCGCATCAATGCCGGCGTGCGCTTCTGGAACGAGAACGCCGAAGCCCTGGCGCGCGCCGAAGCCGCCTACGGCGTGCCGGCCGAGATCATCGTCGGCATCATCGGCGTGGAAACCATCTATGGCCGCGACACCGGCCGCTTCCGCGTCGTCGACACCCTGGCCACCCTCGCCTTCGCCTATCCGGAGACCCCGAACCAGGAAAGCCGCAAGGCCTTCTTCCGCAGCGAACTGGCCAACACCCTGATGCTGGCGCGCGAGCGCGGCACCGATCCGCTGGATCTGCTGGGCTCCTTCGCGGGCGCGGTGGGGATGCCGCAGTTCATGCCAGGCAACATCCTGAAGTACGGCGTCGATTTCGACAGCGATGGCCGGATCGACTTGCGCGGCTCGCCGGCGGATGCGATCGGCAGCGTGGCCAATTTCCTGGTCCAGCACGGCTGGAACGCCGAGCACCGCGGCCCGGCGGTGTTCGCGGCCGACGTCTCGCCCAACCGTGGCTGGGAAGAGCTGCTTGGCCGCGGCTTGGCCGCGACGCTGCGTCCGGAAGAACTGCAGGCAGCCGGCGTGATGCTGAATACCGCCCTGCCCTCGGGCCGCCTGTACGGCCTGGTCGACCTGCAGAACGGGGCCGAGCCGACCGAGTACTGGGTGGCCAACGATAACTTCTTTGCCATCACCAAATACAATCGCAGTTACTTCTACGCCATGTCGGTGATCGAGCTGGGCCGCGCAGTGCGCCTGTCGCGCTCCAGTTGAATGTTGCTGGGCGGGAAATTTTGTAATCATTTGTAACGGCCTTCCCGCCCAAATTTCTGTTTTCTCCCCGCTAATCTTACCTCCACGACAAGATACCCCCCAGGGGTATCCTGGCTCGACTCCTTCAGTTCTCTGCGGAAACTCCCGCAAATTTTGCCGCATTGCGCCATACCCCCCATTTTGTTGCTTTCTCGTCAGCATAAGTCGTACCGTGCGGCATCAAAATATGTTTGGACTTACACTAGGGATTGACCAAAAAACAATTATTATTTCCGTGAGTTTGTGAGAGAATTGCATTGGAGCTATTGTTGCATTAAGACAACAAAGCCTGAGGCGAAGTTTCTATTCCGCTTGGCTGACAAGTAGCGTGACGGAAATAGTTGTACAATTGGATAGAAAATTACGAAATATGATTTCCGGATTCGAAACGCCGCCAGCGATTCCGTTCAACCCCCATATAGGAATTTGAATCATGACAAACCAAGTCGGCATTGATATGAACAGCGATTCGGAAGGCGATGAACTGCTGCAGTACAACCCGAACCGTCTGCTCGACACCCTCATCGAGAACCTGCGCCTGAAGAACGACGCGGCCCTGTCGCGCGCGCTCGAAGTGGCGCCGCCGGTGATCTCGAAGATCCGCCACCACCGCCTGCCGGTCGGCGCATCGCTCCTGATCCGCATGCATGAAGTCAGCGACCTGTCGATCCGCGACCTGCGCTACCTCATGGGCGACCGCCGTGCGAAGTTCCGCATCAGCGACAAGCAGTTCAAGCCGAAAGAAGGCGCAGCACCGAAGGACCAGCAGGCGTAATTTCGCCATGCCGGGATAACGCCCTCGCCGCATCGGCGGCCAGGGCATGGGCTGGCGCATTGCACGCCGAGCCTTCGCACCACAATGCGTGCCATCTGAATTGCGCGCGGGCCTCGCGTTTTCTGCCCGCTTAGTGGAATCTCCAGCGCAAGCGTTCTCCGGCCACCAGGCGCCGGATTGAAGCGGCCGTCCCCGAACCCGACGGCCGTGCAGATGAATCAGGCGGGGAAGACGCCCGTCGACAGATAGCGGTCGCCGCGGTCGCAGACGACGAACACGATCGTCGCGTTCTCCACGGTCTGCGAAATGCGCAGCGCCACTTCGCAGGCGCCTGCCGCCGAAATCCCACAGAAAATGCCCTCTTCCGCCGCCATGCGGCGCGCCATCTGTTCGCTGGCAGCCTGGCTCACGCTTTCCACCTGGTCGACCCGGACCTTCTCGAAGATCTTCGGCAGGTAGGCTTCCGGCCATTTGCGGATGCCCGGGATCGAGGAACCTTCCTCCGGCTGGGCGCCGACGATGCGCACCGCCTCGTTCTGTTCCTTCAGGTAGCGCGACACGCCCATGATGGTGCCGGTCGTGCCCATCGCGCTCACGAAGTGGGTGATGCGGCCTTCGGTATCGCGCCAGATCTCGGGACCGGTGGTCTCGTAGTGGGCGCGCGGATTGTCGAAGTTGGCGAACTGGTCGAGGATGATGCCCTGGCCGTCCTTCTGCATCTGCTCGGCCATGTCGCGCGCGTATTCCATGCCGCCCGACTTCGGAGTGAGGATGATCTGGGCGCCGTAGGCGGCCATGCTCTGGCGGCGCTCGACCGACAGGTTGTCCGGCATCAGCAGCAGCATCTTGTAGCCCTTGATCGCGGCGGCCATGGCCAGCGCGATGCCGGTGTTGCCGCTGGTGGCTTCGATCAGGGTGTCGCCCGGCTTGATCTGGCCGCGCTCTTCGGCGCGGCGCAGCATCGACATGGCGGCGCGGTCCTTGACCGAGCCGGCTGGATTATTGCCCTCGAGCTTGCCGAGGATGATGTTGTTGCGGGCCTGCGCATCCGCGCCCGGCAGGCGCTGCAGGCGCACCAGCGGCGTGTTGCCGATGGTGTCTTCGATGGTCTTGTATCCCATTACTTTCCCGGTTCGTTGCGAATACTAAACCAGCATTCTAAACCGGGATGCAGGACGACGTATGCGGACGGGGCCGAATGCCCTGTCCGCATAGATCAAACAAGCTCAGCGTTGCGGCGACGGATAGGTGGCGGGGCTGACGTTGCCGTCCTTGTCGACCGCCTGCACGCCGAAGAACACGTTGTCCTTCGACAGGTCGACCGTGGCCTCCGTCACGTTGCCGACCCACTTCGATCCCTGCCAGGTGGCCGCGGTGGTTTCGCGCCAGACGATGCGGTAGCCGGCGACATCCGGCTCGCCGTTCGGCTGCCACACCAGGGTCGAATCGTTGGTCAGCTTGTCGGTGCGCAGCTTGACCTCGCGCGGCGCGGCCGGGGCCAGGGCCAGCGAGGCCAGGGCGGCGGCGTTGACGCGGGCGACCTTGCCCACGTAATCGAAGTCGACGAAGTCGATCAGGTCGCCGTAGACCTTTCCGCTCTCGGTACGCAGGTCCTGGTGCTGGTGGTCGAAGTCCTCGTTCGGCTCGGTGAAGCGCAGCGCGGCATAGCCCTGCTCCAGGAAGGGCATGTGGTCGCCGCCGCGCAGGTAGCGGTCGTGGCGCTGGATCACGGAGACCTTGAAGCCCTTCACGTAGCGCTCGCCCTGCTCCTTGGTATGGCGCGCGAGCTGGCGCGAGATCGAATCGTTCTCGCCGCCGGTGGCCACCAGCTGGCGGACCGCGTCGCTCATTTCCTTGGTGGCCGGGATGCTCTGTGCAAACAGGCGCACCTGCTTGTTGTCGACCTTGCCGTCGTCGGCGCGCGAGCTGCCGATGATGTCGTTGGTGAACATGCCTGCGATGTTCACGTTGTTCTTGCGCGCCTGCTCGGCGAAGTGGCGGGCGCCGATCAGGCCCTGCTCTTCGGCGGCGACGGCCATGAACACCAGGGTGGCGTCGAACTTGTGCTTGGCCATGACGCAGGCCAGCTCCATGGTGGCGGCGGTGCCCGAGGCGTCGTCGTTGGCTCCCGGCGCGTCGGCGGTGTAGTTCATCACGTCGGTGACGCGCGAGTCGTAGTGGCCGCTGACCACGTAGACGCGGTCTTTCGAGGCCGCCTGGGTGCCCGGCAGGGTGGCGACCACGTTGACGATCTCGGTCGGGCGCGAGATGCGCGCGGAGACCGGGGCCACGTGGCTGTCGAAGGCAACCGTCAGCGGCGTGCCGGCGCCGCAGCGCTCAAGCTCCGCCTTGATCCAGCGGCGCGCGGCGCCGATGCCGCGGGTTTCCGATTCGGTCTCCGACATCGTGTGGCGGGTGCCGAAGCTGACCAGCTTGCGGATGTGGGCTTCGATGCGTTTCGGGGAGATATCGGCGACGATCTTCTTGATCTGGGCTTGTTCGCGCTGGGTGTCCGGTTGTGCCGGAGTCGCGGCTGCTGCGGTGGCGGCGCCGGCGGTGGCCAGCAGGGCGGCGAGCAGGCCGGTGGAAATGCGGGCGTGAGGCATGAGTACCTTTCTGGTCTGATGTTGAGGCGTGCTCGGACATCTTCTCATGCGTTGGGGGTGGGTGTCAGTCAATACACGGGGGAAATGTGCATATGGTGAGCGGAGGCGATGCACCTCGCGGCCCGGGCCCCACAAAA